>NZ_LYTM01000039.1:0-15322 GCF_001672445.1 Mesorhizobium sp. WSM3873
GAAACAGAAGTTCAGCAAGATCATGCCGCGCGTTGATGTCGCGCGGATCGCGAACTGCTTGCAGGATCGACAAAACAAGCCGCACTCGGGCCTCCTCTGCTACGAGAAAGCCTCTCAAGAATCCTTCTTTTGCGGCTTGGCAATAGCCAATCAACTTATCTGCGATTCCCCTGCCCTTGAGGGGGAGATGCCCGGCAGGGCAGAAGGGGTCGCTGCGCGTAGAACGCCGACGCCCTCTGTCGTCGCGGAAGGCGCAGGCACACTACGTGAGGCGACCCCCTCTGTCGCCTTCGGCGACATCTCCCCCTCAAGGGGGGAGATTAGCAAATCACCCCCGCCAAACGCCTTCCTTCCTCAGATCATCCATCGTGCGCGAGATGCCTTCGCGCAGGATCGCGACCATGTCGTCGATCTGCCCGCGGCTGATAATGAGCGGCGGCGACATTACGCACATGTTGATCAGCGGCCGCACCAAGAGACCGAGCTCATGGCAATGCGCGTCGATACGCTTTCCCACATCCTTGTCGAGCTGCAGCGGATCCTTGCTCTCGCGGTCGGCGACGCATTCGACGCAAGCCATCAGGCCGGCGCCGCGTACCTCGCCGACCAGCGGCAGTTCCTCGAGCGTCTTCAGTCGCGCCTGGAAATAGGGTGCGATCTCGCGCGCATGCTGAAGCACGCCCTCTTCCAAAAGATCGAGGTTCTTCAGCGCGACGGCGCAGCCGATCGGATGGCTGGTGTAGGTGAGGCCATGGCCAAACAGGGCATCGGGATGGTTGGAGCGGCGCAGTTCCTCCAGCAGCCGCTCGGAGATGATCACGCCGCCAAGCGGGAAATAGCCCGAGGTCACCCCCTTGGCGAAGGTGATCATGTCCGGATCGAGGCCGAACACGTCGCCCGAGGCAAAAAGATGGCCGAGCCGTCCGAACCCGGTCACCACCTCGTCCGAGACATAGAGGATGTCGTTCTCGCGGCAGATCTCACGGATGCGCTTCAGGTATCCGTCCGGCGGCACGACGACGCCGCCCGAAGCTTGCACCGGTTCGCCGACAAAGGCGCCGATGCGACCGGCGCCGACGCGCGCGACCGTGTCGCGGAATTGGTCGACGAGGAAATTGGTGAAGGCGTCGATGCTCATCTCCTTCGGCCGTCGGAACGGATCGGGCGAGGAGAGCTTGATCACCAGCTCGTCGGCACCATCCATCCAGTGCCGGTCGCGCGGGCGGCCGTTGAGCGAGGCCGACAGGTAGGTCGAGCCGTGATAGGCGCCGCCGCGGCTGATGATCAGCTTCTTCTCCGGCCTGCCGCGCACATTGTTGTAGAACTGCATGAAGCGCAGCGCCGTCTCCACCGCCGACGAGCCGCCGGTGGTGAAGAAGGTGTGACTGAGATCGCCGGGAGCGGCATCGGCGATGCGTCTCGCAAGCTCGGCTGAGGGCGCATTCATCGTATACCAAGGCGTGTTGTAGGACAGCGCCATCGCCTGGTCGTACATCACCCTTGCCAATTCCTCGCGGCGATGCCCGACATTGATGCACCACATGCCGGCCGGACCGTCGATCAGCCGCTTGCCGGATGCGTCGGTGATGTAGATGTCCTCGCCCTCGCCGATCAGCGCCCGTGCCTCGGCGCCGACCGAACCGGCATAGGGCCAGGGCTGGACCAGATGGCGCTTGGCCAGCTCGACCGCATCGTCATCCCCGGGCTCGACAACTCCCCTCGCCTTGATCTCTCGTGCAGCTGCCATCTTAGCCTCGCATCGTCCGTTGCGGTGTTTTCCAGAGACATGAAACGAAGCGGAAAGCCATGGAAATTCGGCTTTTCGTCACTTCATTTTGAATGTCCATTCAATCAATATTACAGAAATTGTGCTTGATTTCAATCGGCGGATGCGCTCATGATGAAAGAAAGCCGGCAAGTCTGGAGTGATCGCTCCGGGCACGTAAAATGGGAACAGGCAGTCGGCGCCGATCAATGGGAAGGCCGTATGGCGGGACAGTCCGAGCCGGCAACTGCAATCACGCCCGGAGCGCTGCAATGACGGCCGCCGCGGAAGGGTCGCCCCCGCTGCGCATGGCGAGAGCCAGGCGAGGTGCCCTTCTGCAATCGGAAGCCGTCCAGGGCATTGCGCTGATCAGCCCGACCTTCCTTTACGCGCTCATCCTTCTCGTCCTGCCGATCCTGGTTGTTATAGCCCATTCCTTCTGGACGCAGGACTACCTGACCATCGACCACACATTCACGCTGGAGAATTATCGGATCGCGCTGACCGAGCCGATCTACCGCGACCTGCTCTGGCGCTCGCTCTACATCTCGCTGACGGTCAGCCTGCTCACCGTGCTGCTCGCCTATCCGATCGCCTATTTCATTTCCTTCCATGGCGGCCGCCAGAAGAGCCTCTGGCTGTTCCTCATCACCATCCCGTTCTGGACCAGCTACCTGCTGCGCGTGATGTCGTGGAAGGTGATCCTCGGCTACAACGGCGTGCTCAATTCCGGCCTGATGGGCCTCGGCCTCATCGACGAGCCGTCGACTGCGCTGCTCTACAATTCCAGCGCGGTCATCATCACGCTGACCCACGCCTGGGCGACCTTCGCCATCCTGCCGATCTTCGTTTCGCTGGAGAAGGTCGACCGCACCCTGGTCGAAGCGGCGACCGATCTCGGCGACGGGCCGCTGCGCTCCTTTCTGCGCGTGACCTTGCCACTGTCGGCGCCAGGCGTCATCTCGGCGGCGCTGATCGTCATGATCCCGACCGTCGGCGACTACGTCACGCCGAAGCTGGTCGGCGGCAAAGACGGCGTCATGATTGCCAACGCCATCCAGGCGCAATTCGGCAAGGCGTCGAACTGGCCGCTCGGCGCAGCACTCTCCGTCACCACCATGGTCATCGTCTCGCTGATGGCAGGCGCCGCGGTGCTGGTCATCCGGGCGCTGCAGAGGCTGGCACGATGACGGCGATCAGACGTTACCTGCCAAGCTGGCTGTCGAGCTACGCCGCGCTCTACATTCTCTTCCTCTATCTGCCGGTGATCTTCCTGCCGATCTTCTCGATCAACACCGCGGCGACGCCGAAATTCCCGCTCTCAGGCGTCACGCTGCATTGGTACCAGGAACTGCCGCGCACGCCGGCACTGATCGACGCCACCTGGAACAGCTTGGTTGTCGGCGCCTCGGCCGCTATCCTGTCGACCGTGTTCGGCATTCTCGCCGCCCGTTCGATCACCCGCTACCGCTATCCCGGCCGCCGCACCGTCAACGGGCTGATCATGGCCCCGCTGGTGCTGCCCGAGGTCATCGTTGCCATCTCGATGCTCCTGGTGATGCTGCAACTGGGCTTGAGCCTGTCGCTGTTCACGGTCGTGCTTGGGCATGTGCTGGTCTGCATTCCCTATTCGATGACGGTGCTGACATCCGGCTTCGAAGGCTTCGACCGCAGCCTCGAGGAAGCCTCCGCCGATCTCGGCGAAAGCGCCTTCGGCACCTTCCGGCGTGTGACGCTGCCGATGGTGGCGCCAGCGATCGTCTCCAGCCTGCTGGTCTGCTTCACCATCTCGCTCGACGAGTTCATCATCGCCTTCTTCCTCACCGGCACCGAGGCGACGCTGCCGATCTACATCTGGGGACAGCTGCGCTTCGCGGCCAAGCTCCCCGGCGTGCTGGCGCTCGGCACCTTGCTGCTGGCGGCGTCCTTCGTGCTGATGACCGTTGCCGAGATCCTGCGCCGCCGCGCGGCGAGACGCACCCAGAACGATGGAGGCCTCTATGCTTGAGCGGGTCCAGTCCGAGCGAACGATTTCCGATCGCACCATGATCGAGATCCGCGACGTCACGCGCAGCTACGGCGCGTTCAAGGCGTTGAATAATGCATCGCTCGCGATCAGGGAGGGCGAGTTCTTCTCGCTGCTCGGGCCGTCCGGCTGCGGCAAGACCACGCTTTTGCGCATGATCGCCGGCTTCGATTCGCCGACCAGCGGCTCGATCGCGGTCGGCGGCCAGCCGATGGACGGCATTCCCGCCAACCGGCGTCCGACCAACATGGTCTTCCAGAGCTACGCGATCTTTCCGCATCTCAATGTCGAGCAGAACGTCGCCTACGGGCTGAAGCGGCTGAAACTGCAGGGCGGCGAAGAAAAGCGCCGCGTCGAGGAGGCGCTGGCGCAGGTGTCGCTGACCGGCCTTGGCAAGCGCCGCGCCACCGAACTCTCCGGCGGCCAGCGTCAGCGCGTGGCGCTGGCCCGCGCGCTGGTCATGCGTCCCAAGGTGCTGCTGCTCGACGAGCCGCTATCGGCTCTCGACAAGAAGCTGCGCGAGCAGATGCAGGTCGAGTTGCGCCGGCTGCAGCAGGCGGTCGGCATCACCTTCGTGCTGGTCACGCACGACCAGTATGAGGCTTTGGCCATGTCGGACCGCATCGCCGTCATGTTCGGCGGCCGTATCGCGCAGGTCGCCTCGCCCAAGGAAATCTACCAGCGCCCGGTCAACCGCCAGGTCGCCGACTTCCTCGGCGGCATGAATTTCGTCAAGGCCGAGATCGTCGAAGAGAACGGCGCGTCCTTGGTTGTCGACACGCTTGGCTTCGGGCGTGTGAGGACCGACAAGCCGAAGGCCTTCGTCCGCAACGGCGGCGCGGCGACGCTCGGCATCCGGCCGGAGCGGCTGCGCGTGCTCTGGGACAATGCGACGGCCAAGTTCGAGGTCGCCGGCACGGTGGTCGAGCGCCACTATTTCGGCGAGATCACGCATCTGATCGTCGAAATCCCGGGGCTGGAAAAGCCACTGTCGGTGACAGAGACCAATGATTTCGGCGCCGACGACATTCCGGTCGGCGCGCCGATCCGCCTCGCCTACGACCCAGAGGCCCTGGTGGCGATGGCGGACTGAAGCCGCGCCAAAATCTTCCCGGCGGCGATGCGCCCGGCCACGATCGCGCCCTCGACATAGGCGGGGAAGGACGGCGACACTTCCGACGACGCAAAATGGATCGGCGGCGCGCCGGCAAGGATCGTGCGCTCGGCATCTCTTGCCGTCACGTCGACGATGAGATCGCTATAGGCGCCGCCGCTCCAGCAGTCATCCGTCCAGTCGCGCTGGCTGAAATCGAGAATATCGGCCGCGTCCGGACCGAGCGCATCCGCGAGCTTCGCAATGACCTCGGCGCGCAACGCCGCAGCACCCAGCTTGCGGCAGCGCAGCGCCAGCGGCCCACCGATGAAGACGACGAGCGCTGCATGCTCGGCGTCCCTGCTGGCATCGCAGGCAAACAGGCCCGGCATGTCGCGCCACATCACCATGCCGCTCAGATCGCGCTCGCGCCAGAACGGCCTGGCATAGCGGACGAGGATCTTGACCACCGCCCCGCTTTCCCAGACGCCAAGCGCCTCCTTCAAGGCCGTGGACAAGTGCGGCCGAAAGTCGAGCCTGTTGGCCGTCGCTGGCGGCAGGGCGAGCAGGACCTCGCGCGCCTCGACGGCGCCGCTGCCGGCAACGATACGAGCGCCTGACGGCCCCCGCTCGATGCGAATGGCCGGCTCGTTCAGCCGCAGCCGGTCACCGAGATCGCCCGCCAGGTCCTCGGCCAGCGACTGCATGGTCTCGCGCAGAGAATATTGCAGTTCCGGCACTTCGTTGGTGATGCGGCGATCATTGTCGATCAGGTACCAGAGCGGCACCTTTTCCAGCGCCAGGCACCACAGTCCCTCGATCATCGAGCGGAAGGCGGCTTTGGCATCTACCGGATCCGTCTGGCGTTCGAGCCAGGAGGCGACTGTCAGCCCGGCGATCGCGGGATCGTCAGGCTCGATCCAGTTCATGCGGTCGCGGATCGCCATCGCGGTCACATAGGTCTGTCCGGCCTGGTCGACGGACATCGGTGGATGGGTGATGAAATCGCCATCGACAAAGGTTTTGACGAAGGTCTTGCCGCGCGCCCTGGCCAGCGCCATCAGCTCCGGCATGTCCTCGCACAGGAACTGGCCGCCGCTGTCGATCAGCTCGCCAAGCCCGTTTCGCATACCTTCCACACGACCGCCGACGCGGTCGCGTGCTTCCAGGACAAGGAAATCGACGCCGGCACGCTTCAATTCGAGCGCGGCCGACAGACCGGTGAAGCCGGCGCCGACGATTGCAACGTCGGTTCTTTCGATCTTGCTGTTCAATAGCCGGCCTTGATCTTCTCGAACTCGGCGATCATCTTCAGCTTGAGCTCGGAAGGCAGCGGCTGCTGGAACAGCGTCTTGTCGACCCATTTTTCCACGTTGTCGTAGCCCTTTTCCTTGAGCACCGCCTGGTCGACACCGGCCATGCCCTTGGCGTTGGCTTGGCCGTAGCCCCAGTCCTTGACCAGCACCTTGGCGACTTCCGGATCGTTGACGGCATTGAGATAGTCATAGGCCTTGTCAATGTTGCCGGGCGCGTCCTTGAACAGCACATAGCCGCACACCCAGGTCGAGATGCCCTCGTCGGTATCCTTCTTGGACTTGATCGGCACGCCGGCGGCCTGTGATTGCACCGCCGCGTCGTTCCAGGCCCAGGCGAGATCGACCTCGCCGCCTGAGAGCAACTGCACGATGTCGGTGGTGTCGGTCCAGTAGGAGCGCACGTTCTTGTGCACCTGGCGCAGGAAATCGGACGCCTGCTTGAACTGCTCGTCCGTCATCTTTGTCCAGTCCTTCAGCCCGATGGCGAGGCTGGCCAGCGCATAGGCGTCGTCGACATTGTCGCCGATCGAGACGCGTCCCTTATACTTGGGATCGGCGAAGGCCTTCAGCGACTGCACGTCCTTCTCGGCGATCTTGTCGGAGTTGAAGGTGAGCTGCGTGTCACCCCAGTCCCAAGGCATGAACCAGGCTTTGCCGTCGGGGGTGGTGGCAAGGTCCTTCATCGCCATGATGCCGGGGTTGAGATCCTTCCAGCCGGCGATCTTGGAGGTGTCGAGCGGCTGCAACAGCCCCGCCTCGCGCCACTTCACCACGCTTTGCGAACACGGATGGCCGAGGTCGGCCTTGAAGCCGGAGCGGATCTTCTCGAATGCCTCGTCCTCATCGCCGAAGAAGGCGAAGGTCGGCGAGTCGCCGTCCTTCTCGACATATTTGCCGTGGAAGCTGGGGTCCTCATAGCCGGACCAGTCGAACACGATGAGGTCCTTGTCGGCGGCAACGGCGAACGCTGCCGCCGAAGACGCCAGCGCGCCGGCGAGCGCCAAAGTAAGTGTCAGGCGTCGGCTGAGTTTCTTCATGCTGTTCCATCCTCTTTGGTCTTGCCGGTCTTGCTGGCCGGCTGTTGCTAACCCCGGGCTGACGTTAATCGTAGTGTTTCGGAAAGGCGGCGGCCAGGAACGCGTTGGCCGCCTGCAGCGCGGTCTCGCGGGTGGTGTCTTCTGTGCCCATCATCAACCGCAGCCACAGGCCCTCGAGCATGGCCGATAGCGCCAGCGCCATGACCTGCGGCTCATAGGCATAGCCGCCGCTTTGCTTGAGCGTCGCGCAGAGGTCGATGAAGACCTGCTGGTAGTAGGCGTCGCGCGAGCTGCTCAGCGCCTGGTAGGTCGGCCGCGATTTGGCCTCGCCCCAGAAGGCGCACCAGGCGGCGAGCTTGCGCTTGTTGCAGATCGAGCGATCGAAGTCGGCCCACACCAGCGCCTGCAGCTGCCGCGCCGGATCGTCGCCTGCCTTCTGCAAGGCGGCGCGCCAATGCGCCGAATACTCGTCATACATATATTGCAGCGTGGCGACGAGCAGCTTCTCCTTGCTTTCGAAATGGAAGTTGACGATGCCGCGGGACAGGCCCGCGCCGTCGGCCACATCGGCCATCGTCGTTTCCGCATAGCCGCGCTTGGCCAGTGAATCGATCGTCGCCTCGATCAACTGGAGCTGCCTGACTTCTTTCGAAGCCTTGCGGCCGCGCTTCTCGGCCTCTCCTTTTCGTGCCGGTGCGGGCAAGGCATCCCTGGCCTCTGCATTCTTCATGAGCGTGACGGTCTCCAGCATTGCCGGCTATCCGACCGGCTTCCAACCGCGCAGATGAGTGGGGCGGTGCTCACCACTGTCAAGCACCTTCTGCATCGCCTCCCAGGTCCGGATATTCTTGTCGACATAGGCCCCGCCGACCGCGGCGGCGAGCGCTTGATAGAGTGGCCCCTTCAGGCGCGCCAGTTCCTCCCGCGCCACCTCGCGGTACCATGCGTTGCGGCCGCGGACGCTGATGTCGCGGAAGCCAGCACGACGCATCGCCTCGGCGTAGCGCGCCGGCGAAGCCATGGCAAAGGACAAGCCTTCCGCCGCGAGATAGGCCTTCATGTCCGCAGACGGCTCGCCGTCGTGCGAGATCATCCAGTTCGACGCGGCGAAGACGCCGCCGGGCTTCAGCACGCGGAAGATCTCGGCGAACAGGGCATCCTTGTCCCGGACATGCAACAGTGCGTCCTTCGAGAAGACGACGTCGAAGGAAGCATCAGTGAAAGGCAGCAGTCCCGGCGGCGCCTGGACGAAGCTGACGCGGTGCTGGAGACCCTGCGCAGCCGCCTTTCGCCTTGCCGTCTCGATCACCGGCCTCTCGACATCGAAACCGGTCGCATGCGCCGCACCATGGCGCGCGACCAGATCCAGCGTGATGCCGCCGGCGCCGCAGCCGAGATCGAGGATCGTCTTGCCCTCGAGCGAGAGGCCTTCGACCACGCGGTCCACTTCGTCCGGGCCGCCCGGGGAGAGGTAGCCATCGCCCCAGAGCGCCTCGAGGAAGCGAATGGCCGCGTCGTCATATTCCGGCTCGGCGTTAGCCGTTTCGATCATCGGACTGAGCCTCAATGCCGAAGTCACCTTCGCGCTAGCGGAACACCAGAAATGCGGGGCAAAGCCTAGCGCATCAACGCAGAAACGCAACACCATTTGTTGAACATTCATTCAAAATGGCTGGACAAAAAACCGTGACCCGTGCCAAATTCGGCTGATCAGGGAACAAATCGCACCCAAAAACGGGCGGCCGGAGGGAGGTTGAGCGCACATGAAGGCATGGGACGCGATCGTCATCGGCGGCGGCCACAACGGGCTGGTCAACGCCGGCTATCTGCAGCGCGCCGGGCTCGACGTGCTGGTGGTCGAGAAGAACGACTGGGTCGGCGGTGCGGCCACCAGCCGCGAGCTGACGCCGGGCTTTCTCTACTCCAACTGCTCCTATGTCTGCTCGCTGTTCCGGCCCGAGATCATGCGCGATCTGGAGCTGCCGCGCTTCGGCCTGCAGGTGATCTCCTATGAAGGCGGCGCGGTGTTCACGCGCGACGGCGACTATCTCGCCAACTACCGCGACCACGACGCGCATCGCCGCGAATTCGCCCGCTTCTCCAAGCGCGACGCCGAGGCCTACGACCGCTATTCGCGCGACGTCACAAGGCAGTGCCGCTTCATCCAGCCGCTGTTGATGCGCACCGCGCCCGATCCCACCAGCTTCAAGCCGCGCGATCTTGGCGAGTTGCTTTATCTCGGCAAGAGATTCGCCGGTCTCACCGCTGAGGAAATGGCGCTGACCTTGCGCTTCTGGACGATGTCGATCTCCGACTTCCTCGACGAGTATTTCGAGACCGACGTCATCAAGGCGAATTTTGCGCTCTCCGGCATCATCGGCACGGCGCTTGGGCCCATGTCGCCCGGCACGGCCTATGTCCTGCTCCACCATTATATGGGCGAGGTCGATGGCTCCGTGGGCGCATGGGGCTATGCGCGTGGCGGTATGGGTGCCGTAACCAAGGCGCTCGCCGCCTCATTCAAGGCCTCCGGCGGCACGATCCGCACCGGGGCCGAGGTCGAGCGCGTGCTGATCAGGAACGGCAGGGCCAAGGGCGTCGTGCTGGCAGGCGGCGAAGAGGTCCACGGCAAGCTCGTCGTCTCAAACGCCGATGTGAAGCGCACCTTCCTGAAACTGGTCGAGGAGAAGGAGCTGCCCGACATCTTCCTCCGTCGCGTCAGGAACTTCAAGATCCGCGGTTCGTCCGGCAAGGTCAACATCGCGCTCGATTCGCTTCCCCAATTCCCGGCTCTGCCGAAGGATTCGCCGGTCTACCGCGCCGACATGCACTTCACCGATTCAATCGAGCGCATGGAGCGCGCCTATGACGACTGGAAGGCCGGGCGCTGGTCGGCCGATCCCTTCCTCGACATGGTGATCCCGACCACGCTCGACCCGACCATGGCGCCGCCGGGAAAACATTTCATGAGCTGCTTCGTGCAATACGCGCCGCCCAAAATTGGCGGCCGAGACTGGACGGACGCCGACCGCGACGGCTTCGCCGAGAGCGTGGTTGCGCAGATCGCCGAATATTCGCCCGGCTTCCGCGACCGCATCGTCCATATGGAGGTGCGCACGCCGCGCGAGATCGAGGCCGAGGTCGGCCTCACCGAAGGCAACATCTTCCAAGGCGAACTGACCTTCGACCAGCTGCTGTTCAACCGCCCGGTGCCGGGGTACGCGCAATACCGCTCGCCGGTCGGCGGGCTCTATATGTGCGGCTCCTCCACTCATCCGGGCGGCGGCGTCATGGGCGCGCCCGGACGCAACGCCGCCGCCGAGATCCTGCGCGACCTCGCCAAGCCAACCCTGCATATGAGTCCGGCCCATGACGTCATCTGAAACGAATTGGGACGCGATCGTCATCGGCGGCGGCCACAATGGCCTGGTTGCCGCCGCCACGCTGGCGAAATCGGGACGCAAGGTGCTGCTGCTCGAAGCCGGCAAGGAGGTCGGCGGCGCGGCGCGCACCGAGGAATTCGCTCCGGGGTTTCGCGTCTCCTCGGTCGCTCATCTGCTCAACCGCCTGCATCCCGATGTGGTGAAGACGCTGGAGCTCGAGCGCCACGGGCTGAAGATCGAGCGCGGCGATTTCGTGCCCTCGGTCGCATTGTCGAAAGACGGCCCGCTGGTGCTGCACGGCGCCTATGGCGAGGCGCTGACGGGCGCCAGCCCCTCGGAGCAATCGGCTTGGCGGGACCTGCGCGCGCAGCTGTTGCGCTACGCCGGCGTTTTGAAACCGTTTCTGTCGCGCCGCCCGCCGGACCTTGCCGGCATGTCGCTCGCCGAAATGACCGGGCTCGGCCAGACGGCGCTGGCGCTGAAAAAGCTCGGCAAGGAGGATATGCGCGACTTCCTGCGCGTGCTCTTGATGAACGTCTACGACCTGCTCGACGAGCAGCTTTCCGACGACAGGCTGAAAGGCCTGCTCGCTTTCGACGCGACACTGGGCAGCCATCTCGGTCCGCGCTCGCCGACATCGCTGCTCGGCCTCTACTATCGGCTCGCTGGCGAGATCGGCGGCCTCGCCGGCGCGCAGATACAGCCCAAGGGTGGCATGGGCGCGGTCGTTGCCGCCATCCGCTCGGCGGCCGAGCAAGCGGGTGTTTCGATCCGTCTGGCTTCGCCGGTCGCCAAGGTCGTCGTCGAGAAGGGCCGCGCCCTCGGTGTCGTCACGCAGGGCGGCGAGGCGCTGCGCGCAAAAGCCGTCGTCTCGGCAATCAATCCCGCAACCACGATCCTCGATCTGGCCGGGCCGCGCGAGGTCGACACCGGTTTCGTGCGCAAGATGAAGAACATCCGCATGAAGGGCGATGCGGCGAAGCTCCATCTCGCGCTCGACCGGCCGCCGCAATTTGCCGGCATCGACGCCGCTGGCCACAAGGGCCGCCTCGTCATCGCGCCTTCGCCGGACCATGTCGAGGGCGCCTTCAACCCGTCGAAATATGGCGAGTTCTCGCCCGAGCCGGTGATGGAGATCACGCTGCCCAGCCTGGTCGATCCTTCGCTGGCACCCTCCGGCGCCTGCGTGCTCTCGACCGTGGTGCAGTACGCTCCCTATGCATTGAAACAGGGCTGGACCGCCGGCAAGCCGCAATTCCTCAAGGCGATCATGGCGCAGCTCGAAGCCTATGCGCCTGGCATCGGCGCCACGGTGCGTCATGCCGAACTTCTGACTCCGGCCGACATCGAGGCACGCTACGGCATGCCCGGCGGCCACTGGCACCACGGCGAATTGCAGGCCGACCAGATGCTGATGTCGCGGCCGGTCTCCGGTTGGTCGGGCTACGACACGCCGCTCGAAGGGCTGTTCCTTGCCGGCGCCGGTTCGCATCCCGGCGGCGGCATCTCCGGCGCCCCCGGCCTCAACGCCGCACGCCGCATCATCGCGATGAGGGCATGAGATGATTTCGCCATTCACAAACGCAGCGCTCTACGACGCCAACATGAGTCGTCATGTGAAAATCAATTCCGCCCGCACCCTGGCGCAATCCCACTTCCGCACGCTTCGGCTCGACACACCTTTCCAGCCGCGCATTGACGCGCTGGCGCTGACAAACGACTGGTACAATTGGGCCGGCTACCGCGCGCCGCATTCGCTCTGGGACGAGGAGCTGGAATATTTTGCCATTCGCAGCCAGGCGGCACTCTTCGACATCTCGCCGATGACGAAATACCGGATCGAGGGTCCGGATGCCGAAGCCTATCTCGACCGTGTCACGCTGCGCGACGTGACCAGGCTGAAGCCGGGCCGCGTCCACTACACCGCCTGGTGCGACGACGAGGGTTTCGTCCTCGATGACGGCACGCTGTTCCGGCTGTCGCCAACGCGCTTTCGGCTGTGCTCGCAGGAGCGGCATCTGCCCTGGCTGCTCGACAGCGCCATCGGCTATGAGGTCAGCGTCGAGGAAGAAACCGAAGCGATCGCCGGGCTCGCGCTGCAAGGCCCAACCTCCTTCGCCATCCTGCGCGACGCCGGCTTTGCCGGCATCGAGCGGCTGAGGGTTTTCGACCTCGCCGACTTCGCGCATGACGGCGCTGCCGTCACCATCTCGCGCACCGGCTTCACCGGCGATCTCGGCTACGAGCTGTTCGTGCCGGCGGACAAGGCGTTGAGCCTGTGGGACCGGCTGATGGCGGCGGGCGGGCTGCGCGGCATCCGCGCCATCGGCTACACGGCGCTCAATCGCGCCCGGCTAGAAGCCGGGCTGATCGTCGCCAATGCCGACTTCACCACTGCCGGGCATGCCATCCGTGCCGACCGCCTGCGCATGCCGGACGAGATCGGCCTCGGCTTCATGGTCGATCCGGACAAAGGCCACTTCAACGGCCGCCGCCCCATCTTCGAAGCGCGGGCGAAGAAGCAGCTGCGCCATGTGCTGGTCGGGCTGGAGATCGAAGGCAACATCCCGGCCGAGCACGCCATCGTCTACTGGAAGAAGAGCCGGGAGGTCGGGCTCGTCAGCGCGGCGATGTGGTCGCCCATGGCCAAGCGCAACATCGCCATCGCCTCCTTGCAACGGCCTTACGGCGATACGGTCGTCGACGACCTCTGGGTCGAGATCTACGCCTTGCGCGAGCTGCGATATCAGAAGCTGATGAAGCGGGCGAAAGTGGTGCCGCGGCCGTTCATCAAGCTCGATCGCCGCACCGCCAACCCGCCGGCGGACTTTTGACGTGGAAGGGGATGCGGACAGGCTGGACGCGGAGGCGGAAGCGGCCGAGCAGTGGCAGCTGGTCAACACGCCGCTCGGCGAGATGTGGTCCGGCCGCACCCGCTATGCGGCGGCGATGTTCTTCTTCAAGCGCGGCGAGATGGATGCCGAGACGCTGGAAGTCTACCGCATCTGCGCCCGGCTCGACCATGAAGATCCCTTGCCGATCATCCGCGACCGCGGTGTCGGCAAGGAATGGCTAAAGCGCTTGGGTGCGTAAGCCCGCAGCGCGACGGAGCTGCGCTCCTGCTTCGCCCTATGATGGCGACGTTTGGGGGAGCGTTCTGGCCCAATTCCGAACGTCCAAGATTGTCACTTTATCCGATCGTCTTTTCAAGGACACGCAGCCAGTTCCGAAAAGCGATCTTGTCGATCAGCGCGCGCCCGAAGCCGCGAGCGGCGAGCGCGTCGAGGAGCTTCGGCAGGCCTGCCACGTCGCCGATCACCGCCGGGATCATGGCACCGTCGAAATCGGATCCGAGGCCGACGCCGTCCTCGCCCAGCGCCTGCAACAGCGACTCGATGTGGCGCAGCATGATGTCGAGGCTGGTGTCGGCATTCATGCGGCCGTCTTCGCGCAGGAAGCCGGTGGCGAAGTTCAGGCCCACCATGCCACCCGTTTCGCGGATCGCGCCGAGCTGCCAGTCGGTGAGGTTGCGCGAATGGCCGCAGATCGCATGCACGTTGGAGTGGGTCGCGACCAGCGGCGCGTCGCTGAGCGCGGCGACATCGCGAAAGCCCCTCTCGTTGAGATGCGAGAGGTCGATCATGATCCTGAGCTTGTTGCATGCCTTGACCAGCGCCTTGCCGGCGTCGGTCAGGCCCGGCCCGGTATCGGGCGACGAGGGAAAGCGGAACGGGACGCCGTTGCCGAAGGCGTTCGGCCGGCTCCAGACGATCCCCAGCGAGCGGAGCCCGGCGGCGTGGAGCACGTCGAGCATGGCAAGCTCGGGATCGATCGCCTCGACGCCTTCGATATGGAACACCGCGGCGATCGAGCCATTCGCCATCGCCTCGCGCACATCACCGGCGCTGCGGCAGACGGTGAGCGCGCCGGCGCGCTCGAGCCTGAACAGGATCGAGGCCATGCCGATGGTCGAAGTGACCGCCTCGGCGCGCGGCAGTTCCGGCGGCAGTGGCTCGTTGTCGCTCGGCGCCGGCGGCACGGCGCTGCGTTTGGTCTTTTCGATCGGCGGCGGAAAGATCGCGAACATGCCGCCGGCAAAACCGCCCTTTTTGGCGCGCGGCATGTCGATGTGACCGCCCGGCGTGCCCTCGATGAACAGCTTTTCGACATCGGCTTCGTTCGACTGGTAGAGCCTGAGCAGCGTGTCGTTGTGACCGTCGAAAACGGGAATGAGGTCGGATTCGGTCATCAGGCCATTCGCTTTTTTGAGGTGGCGGATCAGGGCGGGAGAATCCCAGGTGATCTGTCTAATTAGGCAAGATGGCCGAACTGCGCAAATGCCAGACGCGTGTTCGCATTTATGGCTGGGCGGCTCTCTTCCTTCTCCCCTTGCGGGCTCCGAAGGACGGGGCCCCCGGGCGGTGGATCGGCGCGCAGCGCCAAGACGGTTTAGGGTGCTGCAGCGGAGTGAGACGTCGGTTTTCCGCGGAGCTCCCCTCATCCGGCCGCTTTGCGGCCCCCTTCTCCCCCAGGGGAATCGCAGATAAGTTGATTGGCTATTGCCAAGCCGCAAAAGAAGGATTCTTGAGAGGCTTTCTCGTAGCAGAGGAGGCCCGAGTGCGGCTTGTTTTGTCGATCCTGCAAGCAGTTCGCGATCCGCGCGACATCAACGCGCGGCATGATCTTGCTGAACTTCTGTTTC
>NZ_LYTM01000040.1:0-14133 GCF_001672445.1 Mesorhizobium sp. WSM3873
GCAAGACCCTCATCCCCTACGACTTTGAAGCCTATAAGGCGCGCAATCTCATCGAACGCTGCTTCAACAAGCTCAAACACTTCAGGCGCATCGCGACCCGATACGACCGGCGTGCTCTCTACTTCCTCAGCTTCGTCCAACTCGCTTGCGCAATGCTATGGATGCGCTGAATGTCGATTCAGCCTAGAGGGCCGGACCCGGCCGAATGGCGCTTCCGTCAGAAAAGCGCGACAGGCGAAAGCGGGTGAGATCGTGCCCGATCTGGTTTCCCTGGATCATGTCGGCGACGACGCGGCCGATTCCGGGTCCGATACCGAAGCCGTGACCGCTCATGCCCGTTGCGACGATAAGGCCAGCTATCGCCTGCACTTTGTCCACAATGGGAACGACATCCGGCATCGCGTCGATCATGCCAGCCCAGCTTGCCTTTAGGCGCACCGCGTCGAGCTGTGGGAACAGGCGCCTGAAATTGCGCTCGATGGAACGCAGACCAGAACGTTCGGGAGCCGGATTTAGCACCCGCATTCTTTCGAAAGGACTTTGCGAATCCGGCGCCCAGTGCCGCGGCGTCGACCAGCCATCCGGGTAGCCCGCCGGCGCTGCCGGCGAATAGCGAGAGCCGAAAGGATTGGCCATAAGCGCGGGAAGGTATTTCCTCGCATGCCGGAATGCGTCCGGGCCAAGGTGGAGCAAATGACTGCCTCCGCCAGCGAGCGTGTATCCGCCATCCTGACGGCGTCTGAAAGCAATATGCTCTCCTGCCGCCGCTCCAGCATGGACTTCAGGCATCGCCTCGGTTGCCGCGACGGTCGACCTTACACTGAGCTGGGGAATGGAAACGCCATGTCTTCTCAGGAACAGGGAAGACCACGCACCGCCGGCGAGCAGAACGCTCGACGTCTCGATGTGACCCGCCTCTGTCCACACTCCCCTGATCCTCCCGGCCGAGATTTCCAGGGCTCGCGCCGCGCAATTCTCCACAAGCTTGATCCCCTTGCGGGCGGCAAGCCGGGCGAGTGCCGGCACGGCCAGCCAAGGCTCCGCTCGCATGTCGGAAGGCGTTGTCATCGCGCCCTTGAAACTGCGTGACATGCCTTTGATGAGACCGGTGGTTTCGCGTGCGTTCAGCAGGCGTGTGTCGATTTCATGGACGGCAGCGATCGTCATGAATTTTTCGAAGCGGGCCATTTCGCGGTCGGAGCTTGCCAGGTAAGTCACGCCGGTCTGCTTCAAGCCGATGTCTTCGCCGCATTCCTCAGCCAGCTGCCGCCAATGACGCGACGCCTCGATCACGATCGGCAGTTCGTCCGCATCGCGTCCCTGTTTGCGGATCCATCCCCAATTGCGGGAGGACTGTTCGGCAGCGATGCGTCCCTTTTCCAACAGCGTCACCGAGATGTTGCGCCGCGCAAGAAAAAGCGCTGTCGTCACGCCGATAACGCCGCCACCGATAATCACCACGTCAGCGCTTTTAGGTGGAGGGCCGGGAAATTGAATCGGATCTGCTTCGGAGAACGGGAAAGTAGGCAAGGGGAGAATCCTGAAAAGAGCTGCGTCAGCTATGGCCCACCGGCAGCCAACCTTTCTTGAGGCAGTTCAGGGGGAAGGTGGAGCACAGGCGCCTGACGAGCGGCTCCCGTAGTCGCCCATTCAGACGCGGTGGATCGCGAATGTTGGCCGCAACGAATACAAAAAGTTGAAACTCTCCGGAAAATGAAAGTTGAAGCTTTTTGAAGAGCAGGGCCCAAACCCTTGAATAGACTGGCGCGAGTGACGGGGCTCGAACCCGCGACCTCCGGCGTGACAGGCCGGCACTCTAACCGACTGAGCTACACCCGCGCACTGACGAGCACGTGTCAGGCGTGTTCGTCGTTGGGGCGCTGGATAAGGGGTTCGTTTGCAGGTGTCAAGCGCGGCATGTGAGCATAACAGCAATCAGCAGAAGGTTTTTTGACAAGTGCGCCGGCATTGGCGAAATCCGCCGATAGCGGGTGCGCCGGCTGTTCATTGGGCCTTGCGAATAGAGCTCTAACTGCTTAAAGGTCCGGCCCGGAGCGGGCGATTAGCTCAGTTGGTAGAGCGCTTCGTTTACACCGAAGATGTCGGCGGTTCGAGCCCGTCATCGCCCACCATATAACCTTCTGAATTTTAATGCTTATTCGAAGTCGCTGGTTGACTGTAATTTCTCCAGACAGGCGCCCTAGCTACAATCTAGCAACTGGCGTGGCGTGGGAGATCCCCTTTTTCAGGTCGAAAACGCAGACCATAGGGGCGGGAATCACTCATTCTCGGACGGTGCTTCCACTGCCAAAATTTGAAGGCTCTCGATCTCCTGCATCACTTTGCCCGTGATACCCTGGAGGTCACCGTACATCCCGATTGTAGACTCGATGACGCCCCTGGATCTGTGCTTCCCGCTTGGCCCAAAGCCGCGTGGCGGCCTTACGTTCGCGGGCAAGGTCATCTTGCTTGTCAGAGAACTTTTCGACGATGGCCTGGATGCGCTGCCTGAAACGAGGGCCGGTCAGATATCGGTAGACGAGCTCCATCTTGGACGCCTGGCCGGTCTGGGCTAGGCGAGAGTTCGCCAGCGCGTTAGTGACTGTCGCAACATCACCGCGATGGGCGGTGCGCATCTCGGATTTGCAACGTAGACGCCGTCGATCAGATCGAAGGTTTCCACGCCAGGGGGCTGCGCCTCGGAGATCATCAAGGCTATGTCCGCCTTGGCGGCACGCTGGTCGCCTCTCAGTTTTGGCAACCACCAGCGTGATGACGGGGGCTCAACGACGAGCTACGGGGCTATACCATTGCGGACGGCATAGACGGTCGTGCCCATCAGATCCGGTTTCAAGATTTAGGTGCCGACGGTGGTTTCTGTACCGGGTTCCATTGTTAAATTGGGTTCCTGTCAACTTTCGAAGGGTCGTCATCGTGTGGCGCTTGCCGTTCCCTCTGACTTTTCAACTGACGAGCAGATCCGCGCTGGCGATGTGCCAGTGGTGAGCGCGTTCAAGAAGCTCGCTTGGGATTGCCAAGTGCAACTATTTCTGCTATACTAATTTAGGGTATTCTTGAGAACGATATTTGCAGACGGAACGTGTCAAATCAGACCGGCTGGAACTTTGAAGACGTGTATCTCCGGAGCGGTTCAACAACTTTATGGGGGGGTGAGAACTATGAAAACAATTTTTTTGGTTGCAGCTATTTTTCTGTTTACTCTCGCGGCCGTCCGGCTTGTCGGCGTCCCGACCGTGTTTGCCGGCCCATGCAATCCGCAGCAACAACAATGCTGAACTGCTGAAGTTTGCAAAAGGGATGATAGGAAAGGGCGCGGGGTGTATTCGAACTCGGCGTATTGGCCATCCGCGGTCCCAGAGTCATTGTGGCAGTTTGACCTGCTTGTCCCTGGCAGTCGCCGGGACTTTCCGTTTGTAGGTATTGCGATCTCCTGGCAGTTCGTTGCGGCGTTTGTGGGGGGGTGCGCACTCATCTGCGCGTTCGCTTGGAAACGATTTTCGGAGCCGACGTACGACGTCAATGCCGCAGCGTTCCGCGACTTCAAGGATCTCACAATCTGGAACTTGAAGGACAGCGTCTCGTTGAGACGAGCGTACGTTATCTATTGCGTCTCTCTGATTTTCATCTATGGGATGCTGGCCTTCTTCGGTCGGGTGATTGTCCAGCTTTTTGACAAGTTGAGTGTCTCGGGACTTCAGATTGGCATGGGCACGGTCGAGTTCGACTCGTGGAGGTGGCCGCTTTTTCTTGCCCTTGGAATCTCAGGATTCGCCCCGCTCATTAATCCGTTGGTGCCCGCCGAGAATTGGCTGAGACGGTTCTCCCATGAGGTCGTTGGCATTCCGACGCGTCTTAGGGAAAAAGCTGACCGGCTGAAGACGTTAATTGACGGACCGCCTTCCGAAGACAGCGAGCGCCCGACCTCGAACTGGGTGAGGGCGGCGCTCGGGCCGAAGTTGAGCGGCTGCCTTGTGCTGGAGAAGAACCTAAGCAGCGTGGTGCAATGGTCCTACAAGGAACATGTTGAATGGTCTGACCCAGAGATCCGGCGGAAGTTAATCGAGTACGAACGGAACGTTCGCGACGAAACGGAAGCCGCCTTGGCAGACTTCCAGTATCTGACCGACCCCATCAGCACGCCGGACTCATTGATGGTGAAAGGACAGGGCCGTCTTAAGGAGTTCGAGAAACGTCTCCTCGGTAACGCGCGTTTGCTTGAAGAGTCGAGGGACAAATTCTCGCTTATAATGGCAATATATTGTGAATACGGTTCACGATTTGATAAGATGCGCACTGGCCGCCTTAAGAAAAGTATAACCGACAAGTTTGTGGAAACGCACGAATTGCCCGCGACTGGCTTGCAATTGTACTGGTTTCTGGTAATTTTTATTGTCTATTTCCTCTTTATCAAAGCGCAGTGGCATCCACTTATATCTTCGGTTCCACTCTCAAATCAAGCGGCGGCAACCACAGCAGCATTGGAGACAATGAAAGTCTTCTTGCTCGTTTGGCTCCCTATGACAGGTGTCGCGGCCATTGTCGATGTTATGGACGGCGCTCTACAAGAAGACCCCTCGATCAACGATAGCGTTACTTGGGCAACAGTTTCTGGGGCACTCGGGGCGTTTGCGATTGCCGCCATCGGGATGATGGCCCTCGCGGTCCTCTACTCTGCTCTCCCGGCGAGCAACGTCAATCAAATGCGACAAAGCCTCTTTGGTTCAGGCGACTGGACGGGAGCGCTAACCTATTATCTATTGATGGCGCCGGTAGCCGTGTTTTGCTTTTGCTTCGTCAATGCCGTTAGATCGGTTTGTAAGTCTCCAGGGTTTTGGACGCTCGTTGCACTTGCTGTAGCTCCGACAGTGCTCAGTGCTGTCTACTTGGGCATAGTCGTTACCTTAACTTCTTCGTCAACGTGCACCCCCAGCATAGCGCCGTTAGTCGAGGTGCCGGTATGGCGCATACCTTTCCTGAAAGAGAACCTGGAAACGTGTTTTACATTTTATGGAGCACTCGACCTGATTGTCCTTCCGCTATCGGTCCTTACTTCTGTCCTGGGATTAGCCAAGCTTCGACCAAAACGAAGTCGAGGCAATGGAGACAGCCCAGGGACGACATCAGCCCTTTTGGCTGTGACCTGCGCAGCTGGCTTGCTCGGCGGGGTGGCTGTTTCGCCCACACATGCAAAAGAGATAGTTGTGGGCTTTCGAACAGACATTCCACCCTTTTCTTATTTGGCTCCCCCCGATCAAGGAACCAAGGAAAGGCCCTATCTCGGTTATTTGGCTGATTTATGCTACGAAATCTTCGACAATAGTGTTTATGAAGTGATTCAGGTGCCAGTAACTGGCGATAGCCGTTTTGCCGCAATTCGGCGACCGGCTGGAGTTGGAGGTTCCCAGGTATCAACAGATGGTCAGGCGATCGATGTACTTTGTGATGCAACCACAGTACGACTTGACGACCCGAAGAGGATGGAGGCGGGGGTATTCTCCCCCATCGTCTTCGTATCCGGTGTCTCCTATCTTTGGCGTTCGGAACGGCAGTTTAGGGACGTCGAGATAGGATATCTCGACAATTCCACGGCCGTGCGTGTCGCCAAAGAGGCGTGCACAGTGGACGCGTTGAGACTCGGGTCGTTAGGCAAACCGCCGGTGTGCCGGGAGGCATTAGAGGCGGATTGCCTCTTCGAAAGGCGCGAGCCGCCCAAGGAACCGACGAAGTCACTTCGCGATCGCGCCGCTAGCGTTCCTTCATACGTGCTTTGTCCGAAGAGCGACCACACTGATCTAATTAGGTGGTTCTGCAGCGACACCTACAGGGACAAGGTGTATTTTGGAGACCGCGAGATTATCTTGGGCAAACTTGCCGCTTGGAAAGCCGCAGGTCGCCGATGTGATTATGTTCGAGATCCTCTTCAGTCCTTCACGTACGAGCCGTATGCACTGCTCATCTCCAAGGCTGATATGGTCCTCTTTGCGTTTGTGCAGCGCCGCGTTTATGAGTTGTTTTCTCATCGCGCCGGAGCGGCAGCGTTGTTTTACAAGTGGTTTCCAGAGCAGACGATGTCGGAGCCGTTGGCTTGGCTTTTCAGCCTTAACGGCGTGATGGAGCAGAATGAGTTGCTTAGCGGAAGAAAGGAGTTCCCGGCCATCGTCCTCCGCAGTCATGTTCAATAGAAGGTGTCAGTAAAACCCGAAGATTGACCAGCCCAATCCTATGTGTTTTCTTGCAGATACAAGTGCGCTGGCTGTAGTGCCGGCGCTGCTCCGTTAGCTCGTGGAGAGCAAATCGCTTCTTCGATGCGAGGTGGAGGCCCACTGCTCTGGTCGATAACTGACCGCGCGGTGGTCGTGCGAACTCGCACGACCACCGATCAGGGTTTGATCGAACAAATCCGACGCCTGCTTACAGCCAGATTTGAGTAGGATCGCGCCGATCGAGTCAGTCGTCCAGCGCGACCTGCAGGTCGCCCCTCAGAATGTCGTAGGAGGTGGCGCGGGAGAACGTGACAACAGGTTGGCCCGTTGAACGTCGGCCGCCTGATTGCGAGGATTTTCGCGATTGCCTTTTGGTGTCTTTGATGACCTTTTAGAGCTTGATCCCTCGTGATGCCGTGTTTTCGGGCAAAGTAATTGACTTCGTATGGTTCGCTTCCCCGAATCGGTCTTGCTTGCCTCTTTTCGATATCCGCCACGATTTCATTCCTCCCATGTTGCATTTCGTGTCGCGTGGACTTGTCGATAGGGCAGAAAACCATCATTGGAAATCAACGTGAGCCGATTGCAACACGACACAACATAGAAATGGCGACCACTCCTCACCGGAGAGTCGCCAACAAACTGATTCACTTTGAACAGCCTTGGTAGCGGGAGACCGGTACATGGCGAGATGGCGGGATCGTCTTTAGGCGGCTCGGCCATATCCGACTGACCAAGGCCTGTTAGCGACGAATAGATCGCTGCAATGAGATCTGGCAGTCCCGCGGCGGGAACGGGATTCTGGCTGACGTAGAACAGACACGATGTCTGCCGCCAGTCGGATCAGATCGGCCGTCACGGCTTCGTTTTGATCACTCACGTGTTCGCTCCTGGCATGGAGTCAAATCCGCCTCGCAGGACCCCCATTAGGCCGTAGACTCATTAGCGCGAAGCCATAGCCTGATCGAAGCGAGTTGTATCATGGCGAGGAAGTTGGCAGCCAGCTTGTCGTAGCGGGTGGCGACGCGGCGGAAGTGCTTCAGCTTGGAAAAGAACCGCTCTATGAGGTTGCGCTCGCGGTAAAGCCGCTTGCTGAAGCAGGGCTTCCACTTCCGGTTGCTCTTCGGCGGGATGTTGGGAGTGGCGCCTTGGTCCTGGATCAACTCACGGATGCGGTCGGCGTCGTAGGCCTTGTCCGCCAGCACGATGGCGCGCGGGCCGAGATGGTCGAGGAGTGTATCGGCGATCTGCCCGTCATGGGCTTGCCCTGCTGTCAGGCCGAGCCGGATCGGCAGCCCGCACGCATCGACGACCACGTGGATCTTGGTCGTGAGCCCGCCTCGGGAGCGGCCGAGACATTGATCTGCATCCCCCTTTTTCCTGTCGCAGCCTGCTGGTGCGCCCGGATGGAAGTGCTGTCGATCATCTGGATTTCACCGTCATGCGCGGCACTGACGGCGTCCATGAGCCGATCCCACACGCCTGCTTTTCGCCATCGCACAAAGCGGTTGTAACAAGTCGTGCGCGGTCCATAACGCTCCGGCAGGTCGCGCCACGGTGCGCCTGATCGCAGCACCCAGAAGATGCCGTTCAGCACGCGACGGTCGTCAACACGCGGCACGCCTCGCGGCTTGTTGGGCAGGAGCGGTTGGATTACGCGCCACTCGAAGTCGGTCAGGTCATATCGGCTCATGCCGACGCTGAATCAGAATTCGGCACAATATGAAAGCTGCTAGTAGCTTGCTGCCGTTCGACAAGTTGCTCTACATTCGGAGCATGGCTAGCGAAGCGATCAGCGAATGGGAACCAGTCCTCACAGTCCACGATTATTACGACAGGCCTAGAAACGGCATCGCAGAATATCGCGGTCAAGCACACGCCTATAGGTGCGAATGGGATGATGCGCTCGATGATTGGAGCCGGGTATTCTTGCTTTCACCTATCGACGACGGACAGTTGGCTGCCGTAAAAGAGGATTGGCTGATCTGGCGCCGATACCAAGAGCGTCACGCCGACGGGAGGCTTCAAACAGGCGATAGACATCCCGCGCTTGCCGTGGATTGGCCTCGCCACGAGCAATTGGCGGACATTGTGGAACAAGCTCTAAGAGTGAATGAAGCTATCGCGATTAGAGCGGTGCCCGAATTCCGAGAGACGATCGAGCCCAACCACGACTTTGAGGTTCGCTGGCTGTCCGTCTAGCAACGGCATCAGTCCACCAGATGTGTCGACGATTTATGGGTTCACAGCCTAGTCGGTATGGAAGGTCTCGATGTATAAGGAGACACCGTCCGGCTTCTTCTTTACTGGCTCATTCTGAGTGCCGCCGCGGTGAAATTGATGAGGTCGACATTTTCACCCAGTAAATCATCGCGGGTCAACTCGCATTGCACGTCCGCCCATACTCCCAAACCCTCCACCGGAATACCGGCATTGAAACCTGTACGCAGCGATCTACGCCCTGCAATTGTGAGCCCGAACCCGCCTGGCAATCGAGAAAGTCCCCCGTCTACCGCGTCGCTCCAGGAAACCAGCCTATCCCAGCCGAATACATTCGCACCTCCGCCACCAGTTGTCGGATCAACCCCGACTATCAAACCGACACCATTGTCCGCAAAATCTGCCGCGAAAAAATCGCTTGTGCTGTATGAGAGTGAATCAATCACCAGCGCAACTTTTCCTGGGTAGCGATAATTCGGAAGACTATCGTAGCTAGATAAAGCATAAGCTTGCGAGTACTCCAAACCGGTAAGTGGGCTCAGCTCGATCGAACGACGCCAAGTCCGGAAATCCTCAAGTAGCGTGAGCTTTAACGTGTAATCGGTGCATCTAAACTCCACGGGCGAGGACAACAGCGGTTTATTTGTAAGCACCCTAAGCAACTTCTGCCCTGCCGGGATTAATCCCCCAGGGTTGTTCCGGATGTCGACAATTAGCATCTCTTGAGGCAACGACGCAATGATGAAGGCCATCTTATTCACAAATGTCAAATCATCTGATACCTCGAAGCTAAAGATCCGCACATAGCCAGCACTCCCACTACTAGTTTCGATCCTCCCGTAACGCAAATTACCGTCTGTGGTTAGTTCCAAGATTCGTTCGCTAGTTACTTTCGGCACCCGACGAACGAAGTCATTTGTATGCAAGAGCTGATAGTCGGCACCTTGGAGAGCCGCACCGTAGCCGTCACTGATAGCGGATGATGTGAAACTCAATGGTGTGCGGTATGCGCAGTACCAGGGCGTCGATACAGACCGGAATTTGCCATCTTGGAGAAAGGTGAGAGTGACCCAATCCTCTATAGGAACCGAGAAAAAGGCGAGAGGTCGCTGGGTTAAATTCATCATGGAAAGGCGCAATCTGGCCGCTTCATGTGCTCCAGAAGTCTGCGCAGCGAACGCCGCTACATACAGATCAATTGGCATGCCGTTCCAATGAGTAATGCATGCACCTAGAGGAATGTCTGCGTATCCAAAAAATTGCTTTGTCAAAATATAAGTTGGCCGGCCATTCTCAACGCAACGTTCAATCATGAACGGAACATACGCCGTTGCGTCTTGCCACGGCTGCGGCAGATTGATTGCCGTATGGCGGTCGCGTAGAGTATGTATAATGTCTAGCAAGCGTTTGGAGAATCCATGCTCGCTCTGCGATGTTCGCAATATCGTGAGTGACTGCACCGGATCAATAGCGAGACTAGATCGTTTTTGCGGAAGATGTGCATAGTAATATTGCAATGCCAAAGCCATTTGATCACAAATCGCGCCTCTTGCAACTTTATCGGGTTCGCTATTCCAACCGCGAACTGCAGCAAGCATGCAATAGTGGACATCAACCATCCGCACTGACCTATTTTAGCGATCAAAGAGATCGGCCTAGCATAAACTCTCCGATTGAGCTCTCCACGAGATAGTCTTCGCCGGTCATGCGGCACAATCGGTCGCTGTTTCCTATTCCAAGAGCACAGCCCCCGACATTCATCGACGTGGCCACCAAATACATAGTCTGGTAGATTGCCCCTACGTTCTTCAGTTGAGTGGCATATGCCATACCACGATATTTCCATCCTAGGCGATGAAAGCGACTGGCGATCGTAATCACTACTTGCGGTCTCACAGCCCGCGCCGCCGAAGCGCTCGCTTCATCGATCAACAGTTCCATATCTGCAGTCGGGTAAGATATTAGGCAAAGGCCATGATTGATATGGTCATAATAATAGAAACCACGAGGATAGTCCAAGCACGCGTCAATGGTAACATAAAACTCCTGCTCGTAAATCCCGCCACCATTTGCATAAGGGCGGCTGAGCAGTTCACCGGCCGCGGTGGGCAATATGTACCGCGTTCGAACGGTACGAAAGAGAAACTCACCTAGCTGCTCCAGCGAGAGAGGAACGATACTGTACTGCCGAATTGACCGACGCGTCTCTATCGCGGTCGTCAAGCTAATATCGATTTGGCTCAGACGTGGAATATCAGGTCGGGGAAGGGCACAAAAGGAACCGGCCCATTGATGCTCCTTTGCTGCGGGAAGTGGCTCGATCTCGCCACGGAAAGCGTAGACTCCCCCCATCCTCTGTGTCGTTCGGCCGAGCCGGCTAAGCGAGTGAAACAGCAAATCATGGAAGTCCCATTGCCTGTACTCGGGGTCGTGGGCCTCAAATGGCTCGCCGGAGCTCCCGCATGGAACGATGATCTGGGCGCGAGCAAGCATTCTACATGCATTCATCACATAGTCGTTTGGCTCGCTGGCCGGCAGATGCGATGGGAGCTTCAAGGAATAAAGGATCTCAGACACCGTTTCGTCGTTAACGCTCAGCCAACAATCCGCTATTGGGCTTCGAGCTACCAAAACGCCATCAGAGAAATGCATATACGCGAAACGGGAAACCTGCCACAAGCAGTCCGATGAAATTAGATCCAGGTGAAGCTTGAAGTCATCTCGGCTCGGAATGAGAATTAGTTTGTCGCGCGTGAGCCCAGCGTGCAGTTCGACAGAGCCTGATCGAGCCAAAGCTTCGAGCATCTCAATCAGATTGCTATCACAGCCGTCCAAGGGTATGCCATCTTTCGACAACCATTCAATAATATTAACGTAATGCGGGGTTAGTCCTCTGTTCACTGAGACTATTGCATCTTGGACCGACGCCAACTTCGACAGGCGAACAGTGGCTGCTGGTTGCCCGCCACCTCCATGAAGTATCATAGAAACATCACCGTGGGATTGAGCTCCGGTTCCGTTTTCGCTTTTTCCAACCAGCCTTCCGTGACAGGAACATCGAAAAGTCGACCCGGTGCATAACGCGCCCAGAAGTGACGCATTCCCGGAACGACTACCTTCACTACCGGTAGCCCAATATCGGGCCTAGTTTGATCTAAAATAAGAATCTCCAAACCTTTGCCCTCTAATCTTGCAAAGAGCTCAAGAAGCAATTGGGTAACTGAGCCGACTGGAGCGCGCGGTAGATCGTCGATGCGAATGCTGGTCAGAGACGATGTTAAGTAAGGTTGGTTTTCAACCGTTGCGGTCTTCCACCAGGCGATAGCATCATCATCCGCGATGCCGTATCGTGTGGACCCATTCTCGCCAATGTCGAGGACAGCAGGCATAAATTGGTTCATTTCCGTGAGAGCGCGGGAGACTGCAATACGCGGATCAAAATGAGCCCCGAAGCCCATAATGATATCTTCCGTTGGTCCGGTTTCGCGTCGACTAACGGCAACAGCAACTGGTACTTTCAAATCAGATGTGACGTCTAAAACCCAGAATGTTCTGTTCCGCGCTTTATAAAATGCTCTTAACTCCTCAATGAATGGATCATTCAGCGAGTCTAGATTGATGCTTCGTCGAGGTAATCTGTTCGCCCACCAAATCGCTACTGCATCACGTTCAACTAACTCTAATGCCCCCTGCAATGCGGCATCCTCAAAATAACTGCCGGCGGCTGCGCCGTTTGAGTCGGCCCAAGCGAAAGATAAGTCGACTGGTTGCGGGAATCCATAATACAGTAGACTTGTCGGAAGATACTTACGTCGTCCTTGGGTCCACGACCATATCGGGGACCAGCTTATCACGGCATTTTCGTCAAATGGAACCGGAACCATCCGGTAGAAGCTGCTTTTGGCAAGCCAGCTATGTCGCTCCAGGTATTGAGTCTCGCTAAATTGCATCACAGTGCGCGGATCGATGGCGTCATCGCTTAGTTGCTTGAAGGAGAAAAATACTTGCTCCTCCTCGCCACGATACAAGCCAGAGTATCGCTCGAGCGCCTCACACAGCGCGCTTGTGCGAGCTTGAGCTTCGCTCTTTCCCTTTCCAGAGCTATTAGAACGCAGAGTACTCTTTATAAAAAGGAGGTCATCGGCCTTCAACGCAAAATTGTGACCAGCTATATATGATTTTACGGGCCCTGTGCTGTTAGTGGGAGAGGGAGCAATGCCCTTTATCACTCCGGAAACCTCCGAGATATGGTGGGCGTAGCGATTGAAGGTCATCTCGGGATCTTCGGCGCGCACGCCATTCTCATTTGCGGTAGACACTGACCGTTCCATCAGCACAACGGGACGGCCGGCTACTCTTGCGACCATCGGCGTGCCGCATATTTGGCATTGCGGTCGGCGAGTAACCTGATGTGTTCGCTGCTCTCCAGTAAGTAAGTGGATGGTAGAAATTCGGGACTCGAAGTGGGCGTTTTCGCCTCGTGCGAGCCAACGAATCATCTGGAGAATCGTCAGAGATATGGCTTGTGTTTCGCCAAGTGGAACAACAGCCTTGTTGATAGGAAAATGCGCACTGCGTCCAGTGTACTGGTTTATGAATGTTTCGGCATCGCGATTCTGGCGGAGCCGACTTTCAAGACATTTCCAGCAGGGTCCCTTCCCCGGTCGGAAGAACGGTCCCACCATCGGCACGAGTCCCTGCGGCTTCAATAAAATCCACGGCCGACCTAAGGAAATGTTCTGGCGATTGATGGCATCAAGACCGCCATTCTGGTAATCGTCTACTATGACGAGCAGAAGAGAGTAGCGGGATGTCTGATTGACTGAAAAGCCGGAACTTCGCAGGCAATTAACTGCGGCCGTGGTGTCTGCATCAAGTCCGAGGACGTGGAGTGGATTCGAAGCGATGAGTGTGGCGGCGCGCATTGGGTCGAGACCCAACTCACTCCAAAATATTTGAAATGGCCGCAGTTGGGGATCAACTGCTTCCTCGAGGTGGTTACAACGAAGCAATATGTCAAGCCCCGCAATTACAGCATCGCGTCCTACCACAGGATCGAGTGAGGATATTATATCAAGCCAACTGTTGCGACCGTTGAGAAGCGGCACGAGTTGGAACATCGTCTCACCCTCGAGTAGATGTTTCTCGTTCTCGGACAGCAGGAAGATTCCTTGCCCGTCCACAATCTCAACATGATACTTTGATTTAATGATCGGAAATCGGAACACTTAGGTGCCAACTTTCACGAGTAACCGCGGATGGTACGGCTTCCTCATTCCGTCCAAACCAACCAACTCGAGCCGAAGGCTAGAACCTGCCGCCCGCCGCGCCGATCGAACCCTGGGTGGCGATCGTTCCAATCGTTGCACCACCGCCTGTGAACGCCGTCCCGGCGGTGAAGGTCGTGGCGCCGGACAATTGTGAGGAACTGCCGCCCGCCGCGCCGATCGAACCCTGGGTGGCGATCGTTCCAATCGTTGCACCACCGCCTGTGAACGCCGTCCCGGCGGTGAAGGTCGTGGCGCCGGACAATTGTGAGGAACTGCCGCCCGCCGCACCGATCGAACCCTGGGTGGCGATCGTTCCAATCGTTGCACCACCGCCTGTGAACGCCGTCCCGGCGGTGAAGGTCGTGGCGCCGGACAATTGTGAGGAACTGCCGCCCGCCGCACCGATCGAACCCTGGGTG
>NZ_LYTM01000041.1:0-11965 GCF_001672445.1 Mesorhizobium sp. WSM3873
GCTCCGGTATCGCCGGTGGCGCCGGTCGCACCTGTGGCGCCGGTTGCTCCGGTCGCGCCCGTCGAGCCCGTCGCTCCGGTATCGCCGGTGGCGCCGGTCGCACCTGTGGCGCCGGTTGCTCCGGTCGAGCCCGTTGCTCCGGTATCGCCGGTGGCGCCGGTCCCACCTGTGGCGCCGGTTGCACCAGTCGCACCTGTGGCGCCGGTCCCACCTGTAGCGCCGGCCGCTCCAGTCGAGCCCGTTGCTCCGGTTTCACCCGTAGCGCCAGTCGCACCTGTACCGCCGGTTGCACCGGTATCACCCGTGGCGCCAGTCGCACCTGTAGCGCCGGTTGCTCCAGTCGCACCCGTAGCGCCGGTCGCACCCGAAGCTCCGGTATCGCCGGTGGCGCCCGTTGCACCGGTCGCACCTGTGGCGCCCGTCGCGCCCGCGCCGGTAGCGCCCGTCGCGCCTGATGCTCCGGTCGCGCCGGTCGCACCTGTGGCGCCCGTCGCACCCGCGCCGGTAGCGCCCGTCGCGCCTGTTGCTCCGGTGGCGCCCGTCGCGCCTGTTGAACCCGCGCCCGTAGCGCCGGTCGCACCCGTGGCTCCGGTCGCGCCAGCCGGGCCGGTCGGGCCTACTTGACTCGTGATGGCGAAACTCCCGCCATCGAAGTTATTGTTATTGGTGGGATTAGCCGCGCCGGATGTGAAAATATACGTATTACCGGGGCCAGGCGTAAGTGTACCCATTACGCCAAAATTCTGGTTGTAAATGGTATAGTTATGCGTGGTGTCTGGAACTGTTATCGTTGCAGCAAATCTGAATACCAAACCGTTGGTTGCAGATGGAAGCTGGAAGCTACCGACCACCGTGTCAGGAGTGGCTGTTGTATCCACCAAGTAGTATGTGTTGACGTTACTGCTATTGCCGGGGCCAGTAATCGTGCCAGTAAGCGTCAGATCACCCGCGACCAGGAGCCCGATGTAACTTGCTACGCCAACTGGGGTCAGCGGCGGCAGGGGCGCCGACGCGCCCGCACGTGCGGGTAGTTCCCACGCACCGCCCAGGACTGCCGCACCGACAAGCGAACTGGACGCGCAGACATCCACGCCGATGGCCGCTTCCAAAGCGTCGACGAACGCATCGCCGGCCTTTCCCAACGCCGTCTCGCAGCTCCATAGCCGCAGTTCGCCGTCCGCAGCGAGCGCCCTGCCGATTGCGGCGAATTCCTCAGCCGCGCCCTTCAATGTCCCGACCGACCATTCTCCTGAAGCGAAATTAACTCGACCCGGCGCGCCATGCGCGATGATGTGGACCGCGTGCAGCTCTTCGTGCCCTCTCAGCGCCGCAGCCATCTGCGCCGCCGGCGCTTGACGGCCATCGAGCAGGATGGCCTGGACCCCCGGCCGCACGTTGCTCAGAACAGTCTCGAGATCGGAGATCGAAGGATCCACAAAGAGAATTTCAGAGGCACGGGCCATGACTGGCTCCTGTTCGCTTCCAATTCATTTCAAAAGGGAAACCGCCCACCGGCTTAGTCGGCGAGCGGCGCGGAAACGGCGCTTGGCCGCGGTCATCTTCCGGACGGCCCGATGGCGCCGCTTGGGCGGCCAACGGCAGGGGCCTCCACGCGGAGGAAACCGGAGGCTTGGAAATTCCCGCCTTCGTCAAATGTCCCGATCGCGAGAGAGCCGGCGGTGCTTGGAACCTTGACGGTTATTGCGACAGCGTGGCTTCGCTTGACGGCAGCGGGAAGAATGACCTGGCCGACGATCGCGTTCTTGGCGGCATCCAGAATGAAATAGGTTATATGCTCGGTCGCGTCGCCGATGGGCAAAACGCCCCTAACGGTCACATCCATTCCAGTAGACAAAGTTGCGTAGGTCATCATGCACTCCCCGATTAGCGGCGGCTGGTGCCGCGGCTTCTCTTGCTTGACACTTGATTTTCAATCACCGCAGTACCGCCCTCGATCCGACGGGCTTGGCCGCAAGCTCGCGCGCGAAGACGTGATGGGCTGCAGCCTTTGCTCCAGACGACTCCCGGTCCGATCGGCGGGCAGGAAGTCGCAGACGGCGCCGTTCGCGGACGGCACTCGGCCTGAATAGCTCTGTTGAGATTTGGTTTGGATACGGGGCACGGGAGCAATCCGCAGCACCTTGCAGCAACAAATTTCCCGCCGGCGCATAGATAGGCACGGCCTGCGGCGCTCAGTTGCGGATAGGTTTGAAGTTTGTCGAAGCGGCGGGCTTCAAACTCCCTGGGAAACGCACGTGATATCACGTGATACACGATCCACTCCCGTCACAGCCGACGCCGATCTCTTGGCGAAAACTCGCGAGAGAGCTCCGGAGTGGAAAACCCGATCGACCCGAACAAAAAAGACAAACGCTTACGCGGCCGCGCGCTCACTAAACGCACGTGCCTTAGTCGTCCGCGACTTTGGCCTTAGCTACTCCGGAACCCTCTGGCTTGACTCCCCTACGACTTCCGCAGAATGCCAGCTACCCACGACCTGTGGGCCCCCCCTCACAGCAGCAAATTAGTAAATTTGAAAATTAGCGATCTGTAAACTATGGAAGCGACTAAACCGGCCTACCTCTAAAGTATTAGGTCGGGAAATATTACAAACCGAAACTCTAGAAAATATTTTTTAAATCCATAACTTAACCCTCACCGCGGCATTTGCGTCAAGCCCGGAAACGTGATCGAGCTTGAGCACTGTCATCCCCGTTGGGGCGTCGCGACGGGGTCGACGCCAACCACCGCTTCGTCGATCTTGACGTCGCTCGGCAAATGGCGGTGAAGTGGGCGGAGATCGTCTGAGGACCTTACCCGCTCCAGTGGCGGGACAAGTAGATAATAGGAGCTTCGAGACGGCTCCGCGAATTCATCCGCGGCACGAAGAATGGCATTGCTGAACGTCGCGCAACGTCAGAGCGAGAGATGGCAATTTCACGGATGACCACGGGCAAGCGACTTTGCCTGAACATGATCGTCAAGAACGAGACGGCGAACCTGCAGCGCTGTCTGGAGGCGGTCGTCGACCACATCGACTGCTGGGTCATCGGCGACACCGGATCGACCGACGGGACCCAGGATTACATCAGGGCTTTCTTCGCCGATCGCGGCCTGCCCGGGGAGTTGCATCAGTTCCCCTTCGAGAATTTCGAGCAGGCCCGCAACGCCGCCCTCGATCATGCATATGCTTCGTCGCTCGCGTATGACTATCTGCTTTTCGACGACGCCGATATGGAGTTGGTCGTCGAGGACGCGGGCTTCCGAGCGCAGCTCGACTGTCCCGGCTATCGGCTGCTCCAGCGCTCCGGTTCCAACCTCGCCTATTGGAACACCCGTATCGTCCGGCGCGATGCCGGTGCCCGCTACCGTGGCGTGACGCATGAATATCTCGACGTTCCCGGCGACGTGAAGGAACTGCAGGGCGTTTGGTACAAGGACCATGCCAGCGGATCGAACCGCGTCGACAAGTTCGAGCGCGACATCAAGCTCCTACTTGAAGCGCTGGAAAAAGACCCGGAGAACCACCGATACTGGTTTTACTTGGCGCAGTCCTACCGCGACGCCGGACGCGCGGCCGAGGCGGCGGTGGCCTACGCCAAACGCGCGGCGATGGGCGGCTGGGACGAGGAAGCATGGAACGCCCGGCTGCAGGAGGCGCGCTGCTTAAAAAAACTCGGGGACGATGCAGGCTTCGTTCGCCAGGCGCTTGCTGCCTTCAATCAGCGCCCGCAACGTACCGAACCCCTCTACGACCTCGCGCGGTTCCATCGCGAGAAGGGGATGAATGACGCCAGCGTGCTGTTTTCGGAAGCCGGTCTGGCGATCAAGAAACCCGAGCAAGACATCCTGTTTCTCGAGGATTTCATCTACACGACGGGCCTTCGCGAGGAATACGCGATCGCGGCAAACTACGCCAGCGATCCATTGCGCAAGGACCGCGGGTTCGCAGTGTGCAATTGGCTGGCGCTGAGCCGCGGCATCGCCGACGGTTCCCGCGATCTGGCGCGCTCCAACCTGTTCTTCTACATCCAGCCCGCCAAGACGATGATGCCGTCGTTCACTGCGCAACCGGTCGGGTTCATGCCCCCCGACGGCTATCGGCTCTCAAACCCCTCCGTGGCTCGCTGGGACAACCAGATCGTAGTGTTGCAGGGGGCCATCACCTTGGCGGCGGCGGAAGAGAATCTCCGGGCTCGAGCGCCGGATCGAGCGGCGGTGCACACACGCAATTTCTTGCTGCGCATCGACAGCGAATTCGGGATCGCATCGGCCGATGAGATTTCACAGCCGACCGACTTGCCGCGACCTGCCTACGGCTGCGGCCTCGAGGCTATGCGCCTGTTTGCCTGGGAGGGGCAATTGTGGAGCAGCGCCTATATGCGCGCGCCGGCGGCAGAAGGCGAACCGGTCATCGCGCGCATCGACGATGGCGGGCCTGCACCATACCGGATGACTGACTGGCGCGTGCTCCGGCCGATCGGTGCGAAGGTGAACGGCAACAACTGGCTCCCCCTCGTCAAGCCGGCTGGCATCGGCACCGACCGGGAGCGGCTGCAGTTCCTTTCTATGGGAGATTCTATCCGCATCGTCGGCGATCAAGGGCAGACGATATCGGAAAAGCCGTCTTCCGTCGCTGCCGACGAGCTCAAGGGAGGCACCCAGGCGATTGCCTTCGAAGGCGGATGGCTGACACTCGCGCTTGAGACGCGGGCAAGGCCCGACGGGGCTCAGCCATACTGCCAGCACCGCTTCGTCTGGTTGGACGAAACAGGCTGCTTGGCAAAGATCAGCCGGCCGTTCTTCTTCAATGAAAAGGGGGTTGAATTTGCCGCCGGCCTAGCCTGGCACCCAAAAGACGAGCGCCTGCTGATTTCGTACGGCGTCGCCGAGAGCGAAGCGTGGATCGCCGCCGTCGATGCCTCGGAGGTAAGCTCGCTGCTGGAGAGGACCGAGTATTTGTTCGCAAGCGAGGCATATTGGAGCTCACTTGCGACGACGTCGGCGGACGGTGCGACCATACAAATTGTGGCGGCTCAGCAGCGCAAAGAACCCGGCGACCTCCATCAACAAACCCGGCCTGACAGCAGACTCCCGAAGGAGGCGAGCAGGATTGTCCTCTCCGGCAATGCGAAAGGCACAGAGGAGGTCCTGCTCGAGCTGGCGCCGTTCCTTCGCTTCGCAGACTCGCCGCATGAGCGTCGCGATCAATCCTGGGCGTTCGATAGCCGGATAGCCCCCTTCCTGGACTGGGGAGATGCCGCGCTGCCTCAGATCCACTGCTTTTACGAGGTGCTTTCCGACACTGCGAAGCATCTGACCCTGATTGCCGCCACCACGTCGATGCGCGCGGCAGGCCATCCCGTGAGGGTCTGGAGCTACTCGCCGAACAAGCTTCAATTCCTCGTGCCATTCGGCGTCGAGGTACGCGCCGCGGATGACGTGATGCCGCGCAGCTTGTTCGAGCGAATGGTCGCCGGCTCCGAGATCCGCTATTTCAGCGACGCCTTTCGCTACGCCGTGCTTTACGAACATGGCGGGTTGTGGATGGATTGCGACGTGGTCATGCTGCGACCGTTTCCGTTCCGCGGCGATTACTTTTTCAATCTGCAATGGCGCGGCGGGCACCAAGGCCACTTCGTCTGCGGCAACGTCATCTATGCCGAAGCCTTCAGCCCCCATTTGAGAGCGCTCTACGAGATGTCAATCGAGCGCTTCTTCGGTGCAAGCGGCAAGGGATTTGGCGAAATCGGCCCGAAACTGCTCTCCGACTACATTGCTTCGGATCAAGGCGCCGAGCTGCGCGATTGGGTCTTCGGGCCGATGTTCTTTAACGCGATCGATTGGACCGAGATAGGCGAGTTCGAAAAGCCGCTCGCCGATGTGGCTGTCTACCTGAATGATGAGCGTGTCTTCGGAACACACCTGTGGACGGCACGAAATGAGGCTCGCTCGGGCGGGGAAGGAGCGCCGCTCATCTCCTTGCTGGTCGAGCCGCTGCGGAGCTTTCCCACACTCATCGATCTTGCTGATCGCTTCAACACCGACAAGAACCGCCATACCGGCAACCGGCATGCTTACGCACGCGTCTACGAGCGGCTGCTGTCGAGCCGGAGACTTTCCATGCGGAGGCTATTGGAGATCGGCCTCTGTCGCATCGCGGCGGAAGGCAACCAGTCCGAGACGCCCTCGGTCTCGCTCTGGCAGTCCTATTTTCCTTACGCCGAGGTGATCGGTGTCGACCTGACGGATTTTTCTCAGTTCAACAATGAGAGGTTCAAGTCTTTCGTTTGCGATCAATCCAAGCTGGAGGATCTGCGCTCCGTCGCGGCGAAGCTGGAACCGGGCTCGCTTGACGTGATTATCGACGACGGCAGCCACGCCTCGTTCGACGAGCAACTGACGCTGCGCGAATTCTTCCCGCTGCTCGCAGAGGGTGGATGGTATTTCATCGAAGACCTCGACTGGCAGCCAACAGGCGAAAATGCCAGTGAAATTACACTCACCAAGCATCTATTGCGAGAAATCCAACAGCACGGCACGGCCCGATCAATCGACCCGGTCGGTATCAGCGACCTTGCCGATCAGTTTGCCGAAATCCGGTTCTTCGACAGCCACTTCGAGCTTAGCCAGGCAAAATTGCTCGGAGGGCTAGTGGCGATCCGCAAGCGCGGAGGCGTCGGCCTTGTTCGATGAGCGTCACAGGGCGGTGCGGTCGGGTTCGGGCGAGTCCAGCCGTTCAGCGGGAGGTCGCTTAGCGACTGCGTCCAATCGCGGACCCCTTCCTTGAAGATCGCGGTCTACACCATCGCGTTGAACGAAGCCGCACATGTCGAGAGGTGGGCAAATTCGGCTGTCGGCGCCGACTATCGGATAGTCGCCGACACCGGCAGCACCGACGACACGGTATCGCGACTGATCAACGCCGGCGTTACCGTGCACCGGATCGCGGTCCGCCCATGGCGCTTCGATGACGCCCGAAATGCCGCCCTGGCGCTCATCCCCGCCGACGTCGACGTGTGCTGCACGATGGATATGGATCGTTTCCTCGAGGCCGGCTGGCGCCCCAAGCTGGAGGCGGCCTGGAGACCCGAAACGACAGCCCTCTATTGTCAGACGATCTATAGAGCGAGTGTCGACGACCCCAGACCGTTGCGGCAATGGGCCACCAAGAATTTTCACCATCGCTGGGGATATCGCTTCAAGCGCCCCGTCCATGAGGCCCTCGTCTTCACCGGAGAAAGGGAGGTGGTCACGACCAGCAACGACCTGGTCATGTTCGAGGTGCAGGACCTGGCCAAGCCAACCAGGAGCAGCTACCTGCCTCTGATGGAGGTTGCCTACAAGGAAGATCCCGACGACGCACAGATGTGTTTCTGGCTCGGGCGGGACCTGATGTGGGCCAACCGGCCCGACGAGGCCGTTCAATTGCTTGAGCGCTACCTTGGCTTGCCGACAAGCACCTGGGGCGAGGAACGGTCAGAAGCGATGCGCTACATCGCACGCATGATGCCGGACCAGAGATTGGTGTGGTTGGACAAAGCGCGAATGGAAGCGCCGCATCGGCGCGAGATCTGGGCCGACCTTGCGGAGGAACTCCACGGCAGGGCCGACTGGTTGAATCTGTTCTGGGCGTGCAGCAACGGAATCGAAAACACTCGCCGCACCGGAAGCTATCTCGATGACCCGAACTGCTGGGGCTTTCGGCTGTTTGATCTGGGCGCCATCGCCTCATGGCACCTGAATGCGATGGACCGCGCTGTGGAATGGGGGCAGATGGCGCTCGAGCTTGACCCGGGCAATGAGCGTCTCAGGAACAACCTCGATTTCTTCATTCGGCGCCGGCACGAAGATCGAGCATCGCCGCTCGGCGAAGTGGGTGTCCGGTGAAGGCTATCGGTTGCCTGATGGGACGGACTGGCCGACTGCGGTCAACGCCAGCCTCTCGCTCACGTATTGATCCGTACCGATTCCTCCGGCCGTTCGTCACTGATGACAAGCGGCGGCAAGCACACATAGGCTTTGAGCGAGGGCATCACGCCCGCCATGATGCAATCGATGCCTGCATTGTTCAGCCTTAGGCCGAAGCCTGCAAAATCCACGATCATCGGCCGTATCGGAAGGCACCACTCCAACAGCGCGCGCGCGCCACGTGGCGAGACGGAGTAACAAACCGTGCCGAGCAGATAGCGCGCTCGAAGCAGAGCCGGTTCGATTGCCGCCTCCTGGAAGTCAGCAATATGCGTCATGACTTCGCCCGGAAAGAACTCCAGCCTGGCACCGGTTCCGCCGGGAAGGGCATCTAGCCAAGCATAGCATCGCAGACTTGCACTCCACAGGATGAAATCCCAATCGGCCGGGATGTTCGCCAAGAGCGCGTTCGTATGTCGTTCGAACTCGCGAGAGAAGATCGCATCATCTTCGGCAACCGTTATCACCTTGTGCCGACCGACGGCCTCTCTCCAGAGCGTCACGTGCGAGATGGCGCAGCCCAGACTCCCAGGCGCATACTCCAAATCCGAACTGATGACCCCACGCTCTATCAGCTTGTCGCGGTCGATGGATTTTCCGTCAAATCCGGAGAACCTCCGGACTTCCGGCAGGTGCGAGTTCAACTTGCGAAATTTATCCAGCCGCCCGACACTTCGATCGAGATTGATTACATAAATCTCCGACATGACGCTTTTAGCCCCATTTTGGCGATGGTTCGTCCATTCACTCACTTTGCATCGAGCGAACCAGCTTGCGCCCCGGCCTCCACTTGAGAGAACTTCAAGTCTAGCCGGATCGGTGGTAGCTGGCGAGACGGCTTGGACCAGGCATTCGAACTTTTGGAGGATTTGCGTCCGCCAACTGGAGAGGCTATGAGGCGCCGAGATTTGGCGGTTGGCATCATCGTTGCGGCAGCATCGGCTACCGCAATGGCAAAGTTTTCGGCCATCCTGGACCCGGGCTATGCAGCTATGCCATCCCCCCGGAATAAGACGCCCGCGACGCTTCTGTCCGCCCCCCTCGAACTCGCGGGCAATTGGGGCCGCATGCTCTCGCAAGCGGCAGAACAGGTCGTTGAAAAGGCGCGGCGCGCCTGCCTGGACGGCGTCCGACTGCTGTCTGATCGCCAGCCGGCAAGGCTCCGCGTCGACCGCCATGGCACCGGACAGCCGGCGATCTGGCTGCATCCCGACGGCAGCAGTATGGCCTGGATCATTGTCGACATCGGCGAACGGGACTGGTCGAAGCTTGCCTACCAGTTCGGCCATGAACTCGGCCATGTGCTTGCCAACAGCTGGCAGGCCGATGCGAAGCCCGCACCGCCTTGCCAATGGCTGGAGGAAGCCATGGTGGAGGCCTTCTCACTGCGAGGCCTGGGACGCCTGGCGAAAGACTGGAAACAGGACCCGCCTTTCGCAGGTGACAGCGCTTTCGGCGATGCCATTGCCGAATATCGCGCGGACATCATCAAACGCTATACCGCGCTCGCCGACAGCCAGGGACTTACCCGAGATGCTGCGAGGTGGTTCGCCAACCACCGAAACGAGATCGAAATTCCAGGTCTCAATCCGTTCGCGCAAGCAATGTGCCTGACCATTCTCGCAGAATACGAACAGGTTCCCGATTGCATTGAGGCGCTGGGCGCGCTCAACCGCTGGCCTGGCCGCAGCGGGGTTCCAATCGCCGAATATCTCCGCCGATGGAAAAAGAGCTGTACCGAATTGCACGCCTCGCCGCACCTGCCGGTCCGACTCCAGCAATTGTTGCATGTTACCCGGGAGCGACGCTAACCAAAGCTCGGCAATGTGGCGGTAATCTTGTGATCGGACACATACGGGGGCCTGCGCGGACGCTACGGGTCTCCAAAAAAGCAGGGACGCCCAAGCCGGCAGTTGGTCAGCGGCCGTCCGTATGTCGTGGCTGATGTGGAAGGGATTGTTGCTTGGCAGCGTCCGGATCGGTCTCCTTCGCCTTGGGCTCGGAGTGTCGCCGACCATATACAAGCCTGAACACAATCGCGAGATAGCCGACCTGCAACAGAAGCGCGGCTAGGAGGCTCCAGGCAATGCTCATCCAGACGGACCTCGTGGCCTCATAGGCCCAGGTTCCGACTAAGCTCGACGTGATCAGCATTCCGACCAGAAACTGAGGAAAGTACATCTCCCCAATCCTGCTTCCAGGCACTCGAGGCGAAAATTTCACTATTTTAGCAATCGAGCAAGTATCGCCATCTGTACCAATTTCGACGCAGCACCGAGCTTCTCATTCGAACAGCACGGTAACGGAAGACGCTGGAACGTCAGGCCGAAAGCTTGGAGGATGACGTGTTCTTAGGAGAATTCCGAGTTGGAAGGCGAGCGGATGTCCGGCGGGGTGGCGATATCAAACAAGGTCGCCAGCGCGTACACACCCGCCGGGGAGTGAGCGACTGACGAAGATGTGGGGACTTTGCGTGGGCCTTGCTGCACCGATTCCTGCCGCAGTACGCCGTTCGTTTCGCTTTTCCATTTTCTCGCCCGAAACGAAGACGTAAGGCTTACCCGCGAACCGGCCATTAGAAGGACGCAAAAAGGCGGACCAGGGAATACCGGGTCCGCCTTGTCTGCCGACGGGCTTCGGGGAAGAAGGCTGGGTTCGGCAAACTATCCGAGGCAATCTCAGCTGGCGTTGATGCCGAGGCTCGGCAAACAGAACAGTGCGCTTTTTTCGCCGCTCGCTCAATTAGCTCAATGGGCTTCAGCTCGATCAGATTACCATGTCGCCTCCCCAAAGTGCAGTGGGTTGGGCGAAGGACATGCATCAAAAGAAGGACTTGATGCATGTCGCGCAAACTTGTGCAGCGGTTTTTCGAAAAAGACATGCACAAAACAAAGACTTAAAAGCGTATTTCTCGATCCATTTCGCCGCGATGCGCTCTAGCCGGCAGCACCCTATGTTGTTTTTTTCACAGTCAGCGACACGTTTTTGTTACATTAAGATGCAACCTTAATCTCTGGGTGGCTAAGGTAATCGGAGATGACATACAAGTCGGTTCAGGAAACCCTCCGTGCAGCTGGAATCGTCATAAGCAAGAAAGGCGATGTCCACCGCATAAACTTCTTCGGCGGCCTGGAGGACACCGCGCACTATACCACGAGCCTCAAGGAGGCGCTGGAACGGGGCCTTGCGATGGCAAGACCGCAGCGCTCGTAGCCAGCGCCGTTGATTGGCAGCTGTGTTCCGCTGCGGCGAGCGCCTTGATCGCCTGGTCAATTCAGGCGAGATGCGCAGCGAACCGACTCTACGAGGCTAAGAAGTTCATCCCAGTAGGGCGTAAGGTCTAGGCCGAGACCAGCGCCGTAGGACAGCAGAGAGAACTGTTGCGCCAGTTCATCCTGCAGACGCCGGGCTTCATCCGGATCAGAGATGGAAATGGTAGCCATGGCGGCCAGATCACGGCACCTGGCATCGGTTTCAAAACCGAGACCGCCAACAATCACGCCGAGTTCGACCATCATCGATATGAGTCGCACAAGCCCCCTCCGGCGATCTGCGCAACACAAGTGGCTGAAAACCAATCACGATTGATCAGAAATGGGAAGCCCATTTCGGGGAATCCCACAATCTTCGTAAATCACCTCCCGTGGAAACGACGTTTTTCCTGAGGAGTACTGTACCAGAAAGTCGTGATCGCAATAGAAGGCGGCCGGGCAAGGTAGGCCTGCGACGTCACGGATCGCTCTGCTTTGCCGGAAGGCGCTTTTCAGCGCTGTCGCGCTGGAGGCTCGCCGCTGGAAGTTCCTCCAGGCACGGACAGAATGGACCGAGGCTCGATGTCGCCGCGTCCCGGGCAGATCGACGGGCGAATGGGCTGAAGCGGATGGGCGCCCGGGCGGACGCCCATCCAACCTCGTCATGACATGAACGCGGGCCGAACTTAGCCGCTGCCCCCGGAACCGCCCGATCCGCCACTGCCGCCGGAACCGCCCGAGCC
>NZ_LYTM01000042.1:0-11648 GCF_001672445.1 Mesorhizobium sp. WSM3873
CCCCTATTCCCCTCCCTTCCCTTCAATTCAACGAAAGCGCCGTCCGGAACTCCTTCGTGGTGTTGCGGTTGGGATAGGGTTCGTCCGGCACCGGAACGCCGAGATGGGCGCAGAGCGGCGCCCAGCCGTCGCCCAGCTTGTGAACCAGCAGGCGCTCGGCCGGCACCGTCTTCAGCACCGCTTCGATATTGGCCTCATAGACGGCAATCGCATGTGCGCGGTCCTGCGGACGGCCGCCGAAAACCTGCTTCGTGACAAGGGCGACGCCCAACGACTCCTGATCCTGGCTGTCAATGACGGCCGGCAGGATGGTTTTTGCGAAACTCTCCCACCAGCTTTCCGGCGAGCGCCAGGTGAGGATGACGCGCGCCTCGGGGTAGGCCTCGATCAGCTCGCGCCAGTAATGCACGGAGGGCCAGTCGACGCAGGATTTATAACCGGCAAACAGCCGATCCCAATCCGGCGCGGCGCCTTGGGCGAGCGCTCGCCAGAGCCGCTTCTGCTCCGCATGCGCCATGACCTCCGACATGTGATGGCACGGGCCGAAGCCGAGCATGGTCAGCGCCTCGCGCATCGAATCCGTGCCGGTGCGGCCGAAGCCGGTTCCTATCACCCTGATGGTCATTCTCCCCTCCTCCCACTTGTCTTCCCCATGGTCCGATGCGGCGCGATCAACCTTCCCGAAGCACGAACCGCAAGCGATTGCCTTCCGGGTCCGCGGTCTCCACGGCACCGCCGATCTTTTTCGGCGGCAGGTTGGCGGCATCGAGCCTGCGTTCCAGCGCAGCCAGCTCCTCGACCGATGCAAGCTCAACAGTGAAATGGTCGAGGCCGGCGGCACCCGGCGGCGGCTCGCGCAGCTCGTCACGCGCCCAGATATTGAAGGCGACCATATGCGGCCGGCTCCCGGTACCGCAGTCGAACATGCCGAAACTTCTCGACTGGATGTGCGGGCGGAAGCCGAGCACGCCGACATAGAATTCCATCAGTTCTTCCGGCGCGCGGGCGCGCATATGGATGTGGCCGATGAAGGCGTTCTTCGCCATCCTCTGCTCGACATGGCCGGAATTGCCGAGGTCGCGCAAAAGGCCCGGGAGATGGAGCGGCTCGAGCCCGGAATGCGCGCTGCCGTCGGTGCCGATCAGCGCCACGCGGCCATCGGCCGACACCTCGCGGCGCAGACAGCGTTCCGGCGTGTCGAAGCAGATCTCGATGCCGTTGCCCGACGGGTCGGAAACGTAGAGCGATTCCGAAACCAGGTGGTCCTGGGCGCTGTAGCGCAAGCCGGAAGCCTTAAGCCGGGCGGCGGTGTGGGCGAGGTCGCGGCGGCTCGTCACATGGATGGCGACGTGGAAGAGATCGCGCGATTTCTGCGGCAGCGCAATCTGCGCTCCGGCGTGAAGCACGATAAGCTTCCGCCCGCCGGCGCCGAGCTCCACCGTGACGGCATCCTCGCCGAGGACCGCCAATCCGAGCGTATCGCGCCAGACGATCAAGGCAGCCGGGATGTCGGTCACCCTGAGATGGACCGGCCCGAGACGGGTGGCTTGAGGCAACCCTTCGTCCATCGTCGTCCGTCCGATTGCGGTCGGCGAACATATTAGCCGTGAACGATATTTCTGTCTCGCGCCAAGTTCGGGTTGACCCCTCCCCGGCGGGCGGCGACTATTGCCACGAAGCTTCTTGGGAGGAGACCACATGGACGAGACCGACCACTGGCGCAACATGGCGAGCGCGCCGCGGGACGGCAGTCGCATCCTGGTGACGGTGCGCTCGTCCGAACAGGGACCGGCCGAGGTCGACATGGCCTACTGGTCGCGCGCCGACCAGTTCGGCGAGGAAGGCTGGCGGGCGTCGGATTCATCGCCCGGACGCATCGTCGAATATGCCGAGCCGGAGTTGAGATGCTGGATGCCGCTGCCCACGGCGGGGCGAGGTTCGTTGCCGAGCCCCTGGGAAGGCGAGGACGTGCCGCTGGTGGATGGCGAGGGAATTTGAGTCTCTCTTTGGCGATTGGCGAAAGCGGCCGTGACAGCTGATCTCCCCCCTTGAGGGGGAGATGTCCGGCAGGACAGAGGGGGTCGTCCCACGTAGATCGCCGACATGATCGTCGTCAGGGAAGGACGCTGGCGCTCGACGTTAGACGACCCCCCCTGTCGCCTTCGGCGACATCTCCCCCTCAAGGAGGGAGATTAGCAGCGCGCCCTACTCCACCGCCACCATCACCGCTCCCGCCTCGATCTTGGCCGGATAGGTCCTGAGGTTGATGCATGGCGGCAGGCGCTTGGCGGCTCCGGTGCGATAGTCGAAGGCGCCGGCGTGCTTTGGGCATTCGACCTCGTAGTCCATGACCAGGCCGTCGGCGATGTGCACCGCCTCATGCGTGCAGAGCCCGTCGGTGCAGAAGACCTCGTCGTCGGGCGAGCGAAAGACGGCATAGGTCTTGCCGCCATGGTCGAAGCGGCGGGCGCCTTCCTGTTCGATGTCGTCGAGCCCGCAGGCCCTGATCCAACCGGTCATTGTGCTTCCCTTCAGATCGCGGCTCACCCATCGGGGCGGCGAAGCCGCCGCCCCGAGGATCCGGGCCTAGTTCTTGTTCAGGTATTCCGCCGCGTTGGCGGGCGTCACCAATTCGAAAGGCACATAGACGACGCGGTCGACCTTCTCGCCCTTGGCGAGCGCGAGCGCCGCATCGACACCGCCGCCGCCCTGGCCCTTGGCGTTCTGGAACACCGTGACCGAGAGCTCGCCGGCCTTCATCGCCTGCAGGCCGTCCTGCGTGGCATCGATGCCGCCGACCACGACATTCTTCAGGTCGACGCCGTTGGCCTTGAGCGCCAGGATGGCGCCGATGGCGGATTCGTCGTTGTTGGCGATGACGGCGTCGGGCGCCGGGCCGGCAGTCAGCCAGTTGGTCATCAGGTTCTGCGCATTGTCGCGCGACCATTCGGACGACTGCTTGTCGGTGACCTTGATGAAATTGCACATGTCGGTCGAAAAGATCTGCTCGACATCCTTGGTGCGCTGGAGCGCCGCCTGATGCACCAAGCTGCCCATGATGATGTAGGCCGTAGCGCCGGCCGACTTGCCCTTGGCGCGCAGCATCTTGCAGACCTCGAAAGCTTCCAGCGTGCCGGACTCGACCTCGTTCGAGCCGACATAGACCTGCTTCTCCGGCAGGTTCTTCATGTCCGACGGCTCGAGGTTCACGAAAACCAGCGGAATGCCGGCCTTGGCGGCTTCCTCGCTGATGGTCTTCGAGGCATTGGTGTCGACCAGCGTGACGATGATGGCGTCGACACCGCTGGCGATGAAATTCTTGACCTGGTCGAGCTGTTTGGCAACGTCGTTTTGGGCGTCCTCGACCTGGATGTCAGCGCCCTTCTCCTTGGCGCGGGCCTGCATGCCATGCATCAGCAGCGTCTGGAAATTGTTGTCGAAGTTGACGATCGAGACGCCGAGCTTGGCGGCGAAGGCGCCGGTCGAGACAGTCGCGAACGCGGTCGTCATCAAAGCGGCGAGCGCCGTCGAGATGAGAAGCTTCTTCACGGGTTTCCTCCCTCTGGATTTGGAGTGCCGGCTCACTCCTGTCTTGTTCGCCGGCCCTTTCGGGATCGTTGAAGTAGGCGGCTCAGGCCGGCCACGTGGCTTTCCATGCGGCTGTCATTTCGCGGCGGCGTTGACGCGCGCCTTCTTCTTCTCGTAGCGGGCCTGCATGCGCGCCTCGCCGTCCTTGCTGCCGTCATGGAAGGTGCCGAACCAGCGGTCGAACGGGATCAGGCCGTCGCCGTAGTTCACCTCGAAATACTTGTGGTGCAGGTAGTGGATATAGGCGTGGCTATCGACCGATCTGTCCTCCGTCAGTTCCACCTTGTCGAAGCCGACATGGCCCGGGATCGCGCCGAAGCCGGCATAGTGGAGCTGGTAGAGCGCCAGCAGCGGGTTTGACGGAATGATCAGGTGCCAGAAGGCGACGCCGAGATAGCCGAGCTGCTCCACCGGATGCATCGACAGCGACGACCAGGGCGACGGGTTGACCGAATTGTGGTGCACCGAATGCACCCATTTGTAGAGCGGCCCCAAATGGATCGTCCGGTGCAGCAGGAAGAAATGCGTCTCGTGGATGATCGGCACCACCAGCGCCAGACAGAACAGGTAGATGGGGTTCTCGGCGAAGGTCAGCCACGGCACATAGCCGTTGGCGTAGGCGTAGAGGATCGCCACCTCGATCGCCGTCCAGATCGGCATGCCGGTGCCGAAGGTGCGCAGCATGTTGTCGATGTTCTGGTTCTCGAAGAAGAAGGCTTTGCTCTTCTGCTCCGAGGGCCATTTGCCGTTGTATTTGAAGCGGTTGCCTTGGGTTCTCAAAATGTAGAGTCGAAGCTCGAAAGCGCCGAAGAAGACAAGCAGCGCCGCGCAGTTGACGATGAAAAGGCGCAGGATCCAGCCGATGGCGAGCGTCTTCATCGTCTCGACGTCCGGCAGCACGTAGCGCCACCACACCACTGCCGAGAGGGCGAAGAGCACGTTGTAGGGCAGGAAATAATGCGGCAGCCACTTCAGCAGCGCCAGCGGTCGCGGCGGAAACGCAAAGAGCGGCGCGGTGCCGGCCGGTTCGTTCGGGGCCCAATCGCCTCTCTTGTTGCGCGTGCCGTATTGCAGGTCGTCCATGGCTGGTCTCACAGCGATTGAGAAAGCGTGAGGAAGCGGTCATAGGCGGCATCGTCCATGTCCACCTGGTGCTTCGCTTCCGGGTAGCTGCCTTCGGCGACGTCGCGGCCGAAGGCGCGGAAGGCATTGATGCGCTTTTCCTGCAGCTCGGCCTCCAGCGTGACGAAGTCGGCATAGCGCTTGGCATGGCGCGGATAGTGGCCGGTGTGGGTGCCCAGCACGTCGCAGGAGAAGAGATACTGCGTGTCGCAAGCAGTGCCGCAGCCCATGCCCATGGTGATCAGCGGCGTCGAGCGGGTGATGTGGTCGGCGAGCCTGACCGGCACCACCTCGACCTCGATGCAGGCCGCACCCGCATTCTCCAGGTCCTTGGCCGCGCGCAGCACCTTGAAGGCCTCTTCCGCCGTGCGGCCGACGGCACGGAAATTCGTCCAGGTGGCGCGGTTCGGCACCAGGCCGACATGGCCGGTGACGGGAATGCCTTCCGCCGCCATCGCCTCGATGAAGCGCGGCGAGTGCGATGAATAGACCGCGTCGGCGCCGCGCTTCATCATGGCGAAGCCCAGCCGCACCGCCTCGTCCGGCGACGCGACCGCGCCATGCGGCATGCCGACGGAGAGGAACGCGTGAGGCGCCGCTTGGCGGATCGATTCCAGATTGTGGTCGGGCTCGCAGGAGAGGATGACGATGTCGCAGGCGACCGCGGCCGCCGCCTCGGCCGGCGTGTCGACATGCAGCTGCAGCCATTTCCTGCTGCCCTTGGCGCTTTGCAGGTCGTAGGCCGTCAAGCGTCTTGCCACCGATGATCCTCCCGTTCGCGGGCAGACGATCAGGCTTGTGAAAGGTCCCCCTCACCCGGATTGGCAGCCGATTTGCGAAGCGCAATTCGGGGCCATCCGACCTCTCCCCAGGGAGAGAGGAGCCAGGCTGCGTCGGTGCCGGCCCTCTTCTCCGCTCGGGAGAAGGTGGCCGCGCAGCGGCCGGATGAGGGGGAGAATTCGCACATGCTCGTCTCCCGTTCGCGGTCGAGTTAGCACCGCGATGCCGGCCAAGGCTCGCGCAACCTTGATCAAATCAGATCAAAGGTTCTCGGCAGTGAAGGTGATGAAGCGGATCGGCGGGTTGTCGACCGGCAGGTCGTGCAGGTTGAGCGCCGCCAACACCAGGTCGATGGCGCGGCGCGCCTGCGCCTCCGGCGCCTGGTCGAGCACGACGTCCATCGTGCCGTCACGCAGGCCGCGCGTGCTGCGCTCGGTCAGTTCATGGCCGACGAAGAAGACGTCGCGACCGCGTGGGTGCCGGCGCAGCACTTCGTTCAGCGCCGTGTTGGCGCCACCGGCATTGTACAGGCCGGCAAGGTCGGACCAGCGCACAAACGCCTCATGCAGCTGCTCGGCATTGCGGTCGCCGTTGTCGAAACCGAACAGGGTGGCGATGGGTTCGAAATCCCGCCCCTCGTCGATCAGATAGTCGAAGAAGCCCCGCACGCGGTCGCGGTGGACGCGATAGATCTGGCTGTGACAGATCGCGACCACCTTGCCCGGCCGCCGCTGCATCTTCGCCATCAGCAGCCCCGCCATGCGGCCGGCGGCGTAATTGTCGATGCCGACATAGGTGCTCTTGGTGCCGGAGATCTGGGTGACGATCTGCACCGTCGGGATGTTTTCCGCCTCCAGCTTCGCCACCGCCGCGCTCACCAGCGGATGGTCGGGCACGGCGAGGATCAGCGCGGCGCGCCGCATTTCCGGTTCGAGGATGCGCTTGGCGATCGCCGCCGGATTGGCCTCGTCGAGAAAGGTGCGGTGGACGGCGATCGAGCGGTCGAGCGTCGCGGCGATGCGTTCGAAGGCACGGGAGAGGCGCGCGAAGAAGGTGGCGTCGGGCCTGACCAGGATCACCTCGATGCGGATGACGCCCCGATGCGCTTCGGGGAGCCGGCGCGGATAATCGAGCGAGCGCGCCGCCGCCACCACTTTCTCGACGGTCTCGGGGCGCACCCCGCCCCTGCCGTTCAAAACGCGCTCCACCGTCGCCGTGCCGACCCCGGCGCGGCGGGCGATCTCGAGAAAGGTGGGCTTTGGAATGGGCGGGCTCCTGGGGGTGCTGAGTTGGTAAGAAGACAAAATATCCAGGCGCCAATCGATTTCCAAGAACAGGTAGCGCGCCCCCTGCCCTGCCGGTCATCAGGAGATGTCGCCTTCGGCGAAGCTGCCAATCTCCCCCCTCGTGGGGGAGATGTCCGGCAGGACAGAGGGGGGCGCCGTAGAGTAGAAGCCTTGGCGAAACAAACCTCAGTCCCACCGCTCGAGCATGCCGCATACGCCCTTACCACCCAGACATCGCGCCAATGCGAAATCGATGCGCAAGGTTATGACCGACGCAGAGCTGAAGCTCTGGAACGAACTTCGCGCGCATCGGCTGATGGGCCTGGGCTTCCGCAGGCAGTTTCCGATCGCAGGCTACATCGTCGACCTCGCCTGCCCGGAGAAGAGGCTGATCGTCGAGGTGGATGGATCGCAGCATGGCGATGCTGGGCGTGCGGATGCTGATGCGATCCGGACGAAGCGACTGGAACAGGACGGTTGGACGGTGCTGCGCTTCTGGAACGACGATGTCCTCCGCGACATCGACAATGTCTGTCAGCACATTGTTATCGCGGCGGGATTGGCTGGACCGACCTGAGACGCCGGCGGGACAGCGCCCCCCTCTGTCCTGCCGGACATCTCCCCCACGAGGGGGGAGATTGGCAGCTTCAGCGCCGGTTTCCAGCAGGGCGCTCCAACGCCTCAAAACATAAACGCTGCCGTCGCCGAGTTTGGTCCCGTACGGCCGTCGGCGACGCCGCCCAGGCCGCACTATCCCGCGAACGTCTCGACGATGATGCGGGCCATATCGCGGTGGACTGCCTCGCGCGACGCCCGCGGCGCGGTGGATCCGGTGTAATAGACGGCCACGAGAATGGGCGCGCCCTCGGGCGGCCAAAGGATTGCGACGATGTTGGTCGTCCCGTTGTCGCCGCTGCCGGTCTTGTCGCCGATGCCCCACGTTGCGGGCAGCCCGGCACGAATTCGCGCCGCGCCAACCTTGTCTTCGATCAGCCAGGCCTCGAGCCGTTTGCGAGATGCCGGCGACAGCGCGTCCCCCAGCAGGATGCGCCTGGCGTCGCCAAGCGCCGCCCTCGGGCTGGTCGTATCGCGCTTGTCGCCGGGGATGGCCGTGTTCAGCGTCGGCTCGGTGCGATCGAGCCGGGTGACATCGTCGCCGAGCGAGCGTGCGAAGCGCGTAAGGCCCTGCGGCCCGCCGAGCACCCTGAGCAGCAGGTTGCCGGCGGTGTTGTCGCTCCAGACGACCGCCGCGGCGCAGACATCCTCGAGCTTCATGCCATCGCCGACGTGGTCCTTCGTGATCGGCGAATAGCCCGGTTCGACATCGGATGCGGCATAGACGATGCGGTCGTCGAGCTTGGCCTTGCCGTCATCGACGGCCTTGAGCACGCCCGCGGCGGCGAGGAACTTGAAGGTGCTGGTCATCGGAAACAGTTCGTCCGCCCGGTACTCGATCGCGGCGTTGGTCCCGACATCGAGAATCATGACGCCCAGGCGCCCGCCATTCCTGGCTTCGAGCGCTTCGACCGCCTTGGTCGCGGCCACCACATCGGCCTTGCCCGGCCGCGTCGCCGCCTGGATACGGACGATCGGCAAGGATGCGAATGCGCCGGCAAGCGCTGAACGCCGGGTGATCGAGGTCATCTGTTTCTCCATTTTGGGCAGGTTTTTTTGGGGCGCAGGCGGAGCGCCGGTGAAAAGTGCATTGGCCAAGGAGCGCCGAAGCGATCGGACGCGCGGCTAGTCGGTGAGCCGCGACAGCACCTGGTAGGCCGCCCTGACTCGCGCCTCATTCGGGTAAGCCTTGTTCGCCAGCATGACGATGCCGATCTTCCTCGACGGGACATAGGCGACATAGGCGCCGAAGCCGTTCGTCGAGCCGGTCTTGTTGAGCACCACGTCGGCGCGTGGCGCCATCGGCGGCTCGATCGCAGTTGCAGGGATCGGCTGAAGCATACTGGGCGCATTCCCGGCGACGATCTTCGCCAGGTCGACCGGATAGGGATACTGCTCCCAGATCAGATCCTGGATGAGTTCGCCAGCGCGGAAATAACCGGTGTGGGTGGCTTCGAGCGCGCGTGCGACATCGTCCGGCACCTTGCCGATGCCCATGTTGGCCTCGATGAAGCGGATCATGTCGACTGCGTTCGACTTGATCCCGTAGGCCTCTTCGGCGAGCAATGCCGGGGTGACGCGGACGGGCTTGTCGTTGCGGTTATAGCCCCAGGCATAGGATTTCATCTGTGCGGCCGGGACGTTGACGTAGGTTCGCCGCAAGCCGAGTTCCGGCAACAGCCGTTTTTCCATCAGCGCCGGGAAGCTCGCGCCCATCGCCTTGGCGGTGGCCATCCCGAGCAGGCCGATGCTCGGGTTGGCGTAGGTGCGGGTGGTGGCGGCCGCGAATTGCGGCTTCCATTGGCGATAATAGGCGATGAGCTGTTTTTGCGTCTTCACCGTATCGGGCAGCTGTAGCGGGAAACCGCCGGCCGTGTGCGTGGCGAGGTCGAGCAGCCTGACATCGCCCAGCGCGCTGCCCTGAAGCTCGGGCATGTGCTTGCCGACCTTGTCGCCAAGCGCGAGCTTGCCCTCGACCTCGGCATAGGCCGCGAGCGTCGCGGTGAAGGTTTTGCTGATCGAGCCGAGCTCGAACAATGTATCGCGGGTGACGGCGGCCCTGGTGTCCTTTTCGGCCACGCCATAGTCGATGAAGAAACGCTCGCCGTTCACGGACACGGCGACGGCCATCCCCGGAATGTCGTACTGGGCGATCACCGGCTTCACCGCCTCATCGACGAGGTGCCTTATCTTGGCGTCCTGATCGGCGGCGCGAGCGCCCGACAGGCTGCCCGGCGCGCAGGCGAGGACGACGGCAGCGATGGTGAAGCGAAGCCGGCTGCACATGATCTGCTCCCTCTGGATCGGACGATTGCGGGTTTATGACCCCTTCGAACCGGCTACAAACGATGATAAATCGCAACAGCTATAAGATAATCTTGGGCATCGATGGTTCGACCTTACCTGCCGCTCAATGCATTGCGGGCCTTCGAGGCGTCGGCCAGGCATCTCAGCTTCACACGCGCCGGCATCGAGTTGGCGGTGACGCAGGCCGCCGTTAGCCAGCAGGTTCGATCGCTCGAACAGCGGCTCGGCGTGCAGCTGTTTCGCAGGTTGCCTCGCGGCCTCAAGATCACGGCGGAAGGCGAGGCTCTGCTGCCGATCGTCGGCGACGCCTTCGACCGCCTGGGGCGATCGCTGGAGCGGGTCGGATCTGGAAAACTGCGCGAACCGCTCGTCGTCGGCGCCGTCGGAACCTTCGCCGTCGGCTGGCTGCTTCCGAGACTGGAAGACTTCCGGCGCACCCCATCCGTTCGTCGAGCTGCGGCTGTCCACCAACAACAACCGCGTCGACCTGGCGGCCGAGGGATTGGATTTTTCGATCCGCTTCGGCAACGGCGCCTGGCATGGACTTGATGCGACGGAACTTTTCGAAGCACCTCTGACGCCGCTTTGCACGCCGGAACTGGCGGCGACGCTTCACGCGCCGCAGGACCTCGGCGCGCTTACCTTGCTGCGCAGCTACCGTCAGGACGAATGGAGCCGCTGGTTCGAGGCCGCCGGCATGGAAGCGCCTGCGAACTTCGCGAGCGCGATCGTCTTCGATTCTTCACTGGCGATGATGGAAGCCGCCGAACAAGGGGCAGGCGTTGCGCTGGCTCCGGCGCTGATGTTTTCGCGACAACTGAGCAAGGGGTCGATAAGGCGCCCTTTCCAGGCCTCAATATCGCTCGGCAGCTATTGGCTGACCAAGTTGAAGTCCAGGGAACCGACCGCCGCGATGTCGGCCTTTGCGGACTGGATCACCAGCTTGGAACCGGACAGACGAAGCGCGCTCAGCTAGCGGTGCTTCAGCCGGCTTTCGCCGCCTCCGATGCCCCGAACCTCAGCCCATCCATCAAGAGCTTCACCAGCCGCCCCGAGCGGTCCCGCCAGTCGGGCGTGTTGGGGGCGGAGTAGATGCCGCCTAGCGCATGCAGCACGTCCGACGCATCGACGTCGGCGCGGATCTTCCCCGCAGCTGCGGCCTGTTCGACCAGCCCCTTCAGCGCGCCGGATACGCGGCCCGAGGTATCGGAGAACAGCGTCGAGTTGGTGGTGAGCAACAGCCGCAGGCTTGTCGCCAGACCGCGCTTGGTGGCGATGTAGTCGACGAAGCGCTGCATCCAGAGTTCCAGCGCCACATCGGGCGGATGAGCGCCGGCAAGTTCCTCGGCCGCATGGCAGAGCGCTTCCACCTCGCGGCGGTAGACCACCTCGACCAGATGCTCGCGCGTCGGGAAATGCCGGTAGAGCGTGCCGATGCCGACTCCTGCCCGCTTGGCGATCTCCTCCAGCGAGGCATCGACACCCTCGGCGGCAAACGCCTGCGCCGCCGCCTCGACAAGCTTGTCGCGGTTGCGCCGCGCGTCGGCGCGCAGCGGCTTTGGCGCCGGCGTTTCAGGCTTTTCGGCAGGCTCCGAAGGCTGTTCAGTCAGTTTTTTCTCCACTGTCGCAATATGGGGCTTGAACCCATGCGGGTCAGCCCCCACGTAAATAAACGGAGGCGCCTCCGTTTTAGTGGAGTTGTCTTATCATATAATCAGGGCAAGCGGTATGTCACGGGGTAAGCGCCTAATCTCCCCCCTCGAGGGGGAGATGTCGCCGCAGGCGACAGAGGGGGTCGCCGCGCGTGAAGCGCCTTGCTGGCGCGCGACGCGCGAGGACGTTGGCGCTCGACGTGAGACGACCCCCTCTGCCCTGCCGGGCATCTCCCCCGCAAGGGGGGAGATTAGCTGCTTCGACGCCTTGCCCCTCTCCTCCCAAGCCCCATTTCCC
>NZ_LYTM01000043.1:0-9341 GCF_001672445.1 Mesorhizobium sp. WSM3873
GGTTTGGGGGGACTTGGGGGGTGACCCGTCGATCTAACAATGCCTGAGTCGGGTGATGGTTCCGTGACCGCGAAAAAAATTTATGAACGCGTCGATTTGGCTCTCGACCAGTCGCGTGCGGCGTGCGCGAAAACCGCGCAAAGCACGATCGCGCCGCCGACGATGCTGGCCAGCGGTGGGAATTCGCCGAGGAACAGCAAGGCGAACAGGATGGCGAACGGCACTTCGCCCGAGCCGAGCAGGCCGGATTCGGCGGCGGGGATAAGCCGCGAACCTTCGGTCCACAGGATCGAGGCCAGCGCGAAGGAGCAGCCGAAGGTGGCAAGCAGCACCATATCGCGGGTCGAAACGGCAACCGGGTCGGTGACGAACCAGCCGAGGACGAAGAGCAGGAAGGCCGACACCGCGCCGGCCCAGACGACGGGCGAGTCGCGAAAGGCGCGCACCATGATCATGTAGAGCGCGCTGCCGGTGGTCATCAAAAGCGCCAGCCCGTCGCCGAACAGGTGGCCGCTGCCAAAGCCGCCGCCCACCATGACGGCGACGCCGCATAGCGACACGGCCGCCGCCAGCATCGTCTGCAGCCGGAATTTTTCCCGCACCAGCAGCAAGGCAAGCAGTGCGGCTATGAAGGGTGAGGTGGCGTAGATCACCGCGACATTGGCGACATAGGTGTATTTGAACGCCGCGATGAAGGCGATGCTGGCGGCAGCCCCCTCGACCGCAAGCAGCCAGCCGCGCCAGCCGAGCCTGAGGCTCTCGCGCCCGCCCGAGCGGCGGCGGCGCCACAGCACGTAAAGAGCAATCAGGATCGAGCCGAAGAAGCCGCGCCAGCAGGTGATGGTCAGCGGATCGGCATGGATCGACTTGGTCAGCACGCCGGTGAGCGCGAAGGCGACGGCCGAGGCCGAGACCAGCACGACGCCCAGCATGCGCTCGGCTGTGGCGTCGGCGGTGCCCTTGGCAAGCTTTTCAGGCATGTCGACCGTATCCGTCATGGCACCAGACTATGCCGCTCGTGCTGACAGCCTTCTGTCATGAGTCCTCGACCCGTTTGCGGAAACGCTCGTTGCCGACGATCAGCAGGCCGGCGCCGATGATCAAAGCCGCGCCCATGAAAACTTCGGTTCTCGGCACGTCGCCCCAGATGGCGAAGCCCAGCGCGAACGCCCAGACCAGCGAGGTGTATTCGAATGGCGCCACGATCGACACCGGCGCCCGTTTCATGCCCTCGAACAGCATGTATTGCGCGACGCCGCCGAGCGCGCCGACGCTCATGAGAAGCATGAGTTGCGGCGCGTCGGGCATGCGCCACCAGATCAGCGCCGGCACCGCCGAAAAAAGCAGGAAGTAGAAATTGTTGAGCACCAGCTGGATCGTCGTGCGCTCCTGCATCGCGGTCTTGCGCAAGAGCACCACGGCGATGCCCCACAAAAGCGCTGCCGCCAGCACAAGCAGGACCGGCACGGAGAAGCCGAGACGCGCCGGGTCGCAGGCGATGAAGACGCCAACGAATCCGACGAACACCGCCGCCCAGCGCAAGAGCGGCACGGTCTCGCCCAGCATCACCACTGAAAGCACGGTGACGATGATCGGCGCGGCGTAGTAGATGGTGGTGAGCTCGGCGAGCTGCAGCGAGCGTGCGGCGTTGTAGTAGCAGAGCCAGGCCGCGAGCGTGAACGCGCTGCGCACCAGCATCGGCCGCACGATGGGCGAGCTTACCGTGTCGGCGAACAGCGTCCGTCCGCCGATCGCGCCGCAGGCGGCAAGGACGGTGACCGAGCGGAAGAACATGATCTGCCACACCGTCATGCCGGCCACCAACAGCTTGATCGAGGCATCCTGCGCCGAAAACAAGAAATAGGCGGCCGCGGTGAACAGGATGCCGGCCAGCACCCTTTCGCGGCTTTCGAGGACGACGACATCGGCCATGCGGTATCGATTTGCCAGCGTGGAGGCGGCTCCGCCCCATCGGATCCACTTCTGCCAGCTATACGGGCGAAAGCTTCTACCGCGCTGTTCCAGCGCGGCGCTTGCGTTGGGGCAGAGCCCTCGTGGCCGATCGAGAAGCGCTTACTGCGTCGCCTGGTAGAGCTCGGAGGCTGCCTCCTTCAGCGCGCGCCTTCCGTCGGGCCTGAGGTACATCATGTGGCCGCCCTCGACGACATCGAGACGGATCGGTTTGGCGTCGGCGAGCGAGGGAAGCTGGTTCACCAGATAGCGCGAGGCCAGGTAGGGCGTGACGAGGTCGGTATAGCCGTTGACGATGACGACACCGAGCGAGGGATTGAGCGAACGCGCCCGCTGCAGGTCGTTCATCGCCCCGGCATAGCCTTGCCCCGAGGTGCCGTACTCCCAATTGCGACTGATCTCGCCGTTGAGCAGCCGGTAGCTGACATCCGTGCGATAATTCAGCTCGTTACGGGCGTAAGCGACAAAGGCCGAGGTCAGCACCGGCACACTGCGGTCAAGCACCGGGTCCGGGCCTTCTATGCGGGCGCTTCCCGGCGAGATATCGGCGGTGCTGATCGTGGCATCGTACGGGCTGAGCACCTTGCCCTTGGCGCGCTGGAACTCGCGGGTGAACAGGCCGGTAGGGACACGGGCGAAATTGCGCTCGACGAGTTCGAGCGGCAGGCCGGTGATTTCCGCCACGCGCCCGCTGGCGAGCTTGCCGCCTTGCTCCAGCCCGCTGGCGAGCGCCGTCAGATAGTCGCCAAGCGCATAGTGCTCGACCTCGGCCAGCCTGTCGCGCAGCGCCTCGCCGCTGACGCCGTCGGCGCGAAGCCGCACTGCCGCCAGCGAAGGCAGTTCGAGCGCCCAGTGCAACTGGTCGAATTGGTCCGGCCGCACCAGCATGAACTCCAGCGCCGGCGAGATCAGCACGATGCCGGAGGGGCTCAAGCCGACATCCTCCTGCAGCGTCCTGGCGAGCAGCGCGGCGCGAAAGCCGCCATAGCTTTCGCCGGCGAGGAAGAGCGGTGAAGCGGTGCGGCCGTTCTGCGCCAGATAGAGCCGTATGAAAGCGCCGACCGAGCTGGCGTCCTGGTCGACGCCCCAGAACCCTTTCGTGTCCTGGCCCGGCGCTTCGCGGCTGTAGCCGGTGCCGACCGGATCGACGAAGACGAGATCGGTCATGTCGAGCCAGCTGTCCGGATTGTCGACGAGCCTTTGTGGCGGCGGCAGGAATTGGCCGTCGGCAGCGGTCGCAACGATGCGCGGGCCGATCGCGCCGAGATGCAGGTAGGCGGAAGCCGCGCCCGGCCCGCCGTTGAAGACGAAGGTGATCGGCCGCTCTTTGGCCAGGGCGGGCGACTGCTGCGTGTAGGCGACGTAGAAGATCTCGGCCGTGACCTCGCCCTTGCCGGAAAGCAGCGACAGCGTGCCGGCCTTGGCCTGGTAGTCGAGCTTGCGCCCGCCAAGGGTGATCGAATGCTCGGTGACCTGCGGCGGCGGCAGAAGCGACAGCACGCCGCCGGCCGGCGCCGGCCGTTCAGGTGTCTCGGCGCCGGCTGGCTGCGCAAAGGCTGTGAGCGCCAGGAGGATGAAGGGCAGGAGCTTCAACTTGGACCGCATGCGACCTCCGCGGGAACGACCCCCGCAAAGGTATGGCCGGGGCGGCCGAAGTCAAAGGGCATAGGCTTGGCGCTGCGTTGGAACTGCGATCTCCCCCGTCGCGGGGGAGATTGGCTCACAAGGGGGGAGATCAGCTGGCGCTACTGTGCCGATGGCACTTCCGCATCCCCTTCGTCGGTGAAGGGCGAGGCGCTCGGCACGCACTGCACGGCCCAACCCTGCGGCGTCGGCTGCTTCTGATATTCGGCAATCGCGTTGGTGCACTGTTCGCGGGTGTCGAAGGTGCTGGGCAGCACCGCCATGCCGCCCTGCGGGCCGGCGATAACAAGATACCAGACCAACGCTACGCTGGGGGTGGCAGCCATGGGGATTCCTCTTTGCTGGATGTCGGAGTCGGGTCGATGCTAGCAACTCCCAGCAAAAGGCGAAAGCGGGGCGGCGGCATACGCTGCCCCGCCCTGGTCACAGACCCGTGAACGACCGCTGGCCGGACGCTTATTCGACAGCGAAGCAGTAGAACAGGCCGTCGCCGCCCGTGCCTCTCAGCGCCTCCTGGCTGCAGCCGCCGCGCGAAGCATGTGAGGAATTCCACGACTTCGCCGCGGCCGATTCGTCGAGGCCGGCGCGGTCGTGATGGCCCGTCATGGCCGCCCCTTCCGCGCCGCTCATCGTCCAGTCGCCGCAGGTCTGGTCGGCGATCTTGGTGCCATCGGGCTTGGAGCCGGTCAGCACGTCGTGGCGGTTGGGCTTGTCGCCGCGGCCGTTGACGACTTCGCCCTTCTCGGTAAGCGCCGTCTGCTTGCTGATGGAGTTGGCGTCGCTGTGCAGCGAGGCGACGTCGTCGGCGATCTTCTCGCCCTTGGCATTGAACCAGGGACCCTTGCCGATGCGGTCGCGCGCATCCTCGGCGCTGGAGGACAGATAGGCGTGCCAGGTCTTGCCGGTGACACCGGCCGCTTCTGCCAGCGAGGCGCAATGCGCGTCCGCACCCTTGAGGCCGCCGAGATCGGCGCCCTTGCCGGAGCCGACGCTGGTGACGAAGAAGCTCATCTTGGCGTCTTGCGACAGGGCCGCGCCTGCCGTGGCGGCGAGTGCGGCGGTAATGGCGGTGGCGGCAACGAGAAGAAGTCTGCGCATGTCGGTCCTCCGGTTTCGAATGTTCTACATTCGAAGAACGTAGCCGGAGGCCTGTTTCATCCGCCTTGAGGCAGGTTTATTCCGGTTGCCGATAGGCGACGAAACGGTTGTGCCTGGCCTGGAAGATCAGCCCGGTTTCCTTCAAGTCCGGGCTTGCCAGCGGCACGATGCGTTTGGCGATCTCGGACGGATGCGGCAGCGTCTCGGGATCCTCGCCCGGCATGGCCTGAGCGCGCATTGCGGTGCGGGTGGCGCCCGGATCGGCGGCGTTGACCCGAAGCGGCAGGCTCTCGGTCTCATGCGCCCAGGAGCGCATCATCGTCTCCACCGCGGCCTTGGAAGCCGCGTAGGGCGCCCAGAAGGCGCGCGCCGAGTGCGCCGCGTTGGAGGACATGATGATCGCGCGTCCGGCGTCGGAGAGCCGAAGCAACGGATCGACCGAACGGATCAGGCGCCAGGTCGCGGTGACGTTGACGGTCATTACCTTATCGAAGGTTTTTGCTTCGACATGGCCGATCGGCGAGATCACCCCGAGTATACCGGCATTGGCGACCAGGATGTCGAGCTTTCCCCAGCGCTCGTGGATGGCGCCGCCGAGCCGGTCGATGCCCGCCATGTCGGCGAGGTCGAGCGGCACCAGCGTCGCCTGTCCGCGGCCGTCGGCCTTGATCGCATCGTCAAGCTCTTCCAGCCCGCCGACGGTGCGGGCGACCGCGACGACATGCGCGCCGGCGGCAGCCAGTTCCCTGGCGATGAAGTAACCGATGCCGCGCGAGGCGCCTGTGACGACCGCGACGCGGCCGGAAAGGTCGAGGGTCATGTGAGGGATTCCGTGGGGTGGACCGGCTTATGATCCGCCGCTCGCCAGCAGCGACAGCGTGCGCACGTTGTCGTGGCCTTCGAAGTCGAGCAGGCGGGTAGGGTACTGGCCGGTGAAGCAGGCGTCGCAGAATTGCGGCTGGTCGTTGTCGCGGCGCGCCTCGCCGACGGCGCGGTAGAGCCCGTCGATCGACAAAAACCCGAGCGAATCGACGCGGATGAACTCGGCCATCTCCTCGACCGACATGCGCGATGCCAGAAGCTTCGATTTCTCCGGCGTGTCGACGCCGTAGAAGCACGATGCGCTGGTCGGCGGCGATGCGATGCGCATATGCACTTCCTTCGCGCCGGCGTCGCGCACCATCTGCACGATCTTTTGGCTGGTGGTGCCGCGCACGATGGAATCGTCGACCAGCACCACGCGCTTGCCCTCGATCATGCGGCGGTTGGCATTGTGCTTGAGCTTCACGCCCATGTGGCGGATGGAATCGCCCGGCTGGATGAAGGTGCGGCCGACATAGTGGTTGCGGATGATGCCAAGCTCGAAGGGAATGCCCGCGGCCTGGCTGAAGCCGATCGCGGCCGGCGTGCCGGAATCCGGCACCGGCACGACGATGTCGGCCTCGACCGGGTTTTCCTGCGCCAACTCGGCGCCGATGCGCTTGCGGACCTCATACACGTTGCGGCCCTCGACCGAGGAATCCGGCCGCGCGAAATAGACATATTCGAAGATGCAGAAGCGGGTCTTCTGCGGCTCGAACGGGAACAGGCTCTCGATGCCCTTGGCGGTGATGACCACCATCTCGCCCGGCTTGATGTCGCGCACGAAACGAGCGCCGATGATGTCGAGGGCGCAGGTTTCCGAAGCGAGTATCCAGGCGCCGTCGAGGTCGCCGAGCACCAGCGGACGGATGCCGAGCGGATCGCGGCAGCCGATCATCTTCTTGGCCGTCATCGCGACCAGCGAGAAGGCACCCTCGACCTGGCGAACGGCATCGATGAAGCGCGAGTTCAAATCGCGTTCCTTGCTGGTCGCGACCAGATGCAGCAGCGTCTCGGTGTCGGAAGTGGAGGAGAAGATCGAGCCCTGTTTCTGCAATGCGCGCTGGACGGTGAGCGCATTGGTGAGGTTGCCGTTATGGGCGACCGCAAGGCCGCCTTCGGCCAACTCGGCGAAGAAGGGCTGGATGTTGCGCAGGCCAGCGCCGCCGGTGGTGGCGTAGCGGGTGTGGCCGATGGCGCGGTTGCCCTGCAGGCGATCGATGACGTTCTGTTTGGTGAAGGTGTCGCCGATCAGCCCGACATGACGCTCGACATGGAACTGGGTGCCGTCATAGGAAACGATGCCGGCGGCTTCCTGACCGCGATGCTGGAGCGCGTGAAGCCCGAGTGTGACGATGGCAGCCGCGTCCTGCCGGCCGAAAATGCCGAACACGCCGCACTCGTCATGGAAATGGTCATCGGCCTCGGCGGAAAGGACTTTGCCTGCGTCTGCCGTTGAGTCTGCCATCTGGGGCTCAAGCTCCGCTAAAACCGCCATATAAGGCGATCGCTCATCGAACGCAACGCATGCGATGCCGCATTCATAAAATGCAGGCCAGTGCCGGAACTGGCCTGGATTTCAGTTTGCCGGCGCCGGAGCGGCGGGAGCCGGGGCGGGGGCTGGGGCCGGCTCATTGTCGGCCGGCGCTTCGCCTTCGCTGTCGTCGGGCGCCGTCGCGCTGTCGTCGCCGGTCGCCGGCGGCTCGGCCGCGGGCTGGTCGGTGGTCGCCGGCGCGCCGGCCTGGGGCGTGACCTTACGCGTGTATTTGTTGACCAGCTCTTCCGTGTTCTCGGGCAGCACGCTTTCGAGCTTGGCGCCGATCGTCTCGAGCAGCGGCCGCGACTTGGCGTTGGCAACCCAGGCGGGCGCCTTGGCGCCGGCCAGCCAGTTGAAGAACAATAGCGCCACCGCGACGACCAGGATGCCGCGCGCCGCGCCGTAGAGGAAACCGAGCGTGCGATCGAGCGCGCCGATGCGCGAATCGATGATCCAGTCGGCGATCTTCATGGTGATCACCGAGACGACGATCAGCGCGATGACAAAGACGATGCCGGCCGCCGCGGCCATGGCGATCTTGTCGTTGTCGACATAGGGCTGAACGTAGGGCAGGACCGGCTTGTAGAAGAAGAAGGCCGCCGCCGCCGCCGCTGCCCACGACACCACCGACAATACTTCGCGGGAAAAGCCGCGCACCATGGCAAGCATCGCCGAGACCAGGGTGAAGCCGACGAGAATTCCGTCAAGCAGCGTAATCGGCATGTCTTTCGCCCCACATCATGAGCTGCATCACTCCCCCTCGTCGGCGCGGCTGCGCCGTGAGCCGGCTATGCGCGCCACCAGGTCGGCAAGCTCGGTGGGCTGGAAAGCGCCGGCCGCGATTCCCCCGGCCCCATTACCGCCAACGACTTCCTCGCTGCCGAGCGGCAGCACCGCGCTTCCAAAACCCAGCTTTTCGGCCTCTTTAAGGCGCTGCTGCGCATGCGCAACCGGCCTCACCGCGCCCGAAAGGCTGATTTCGCCGAAATAGACGCAATCGGCGGGAAGGGCAAGACCGGTGAGCGACGAAACCAATGCTGCGGCGACCGCGAGGTCGGCCGCCGGCTCCGAGATGCGGTAGCCGCCGGCGACGTTGAGATAGACGTCGTGCTGGCCGAAACGGACGCCGCAATGCGCTTCCAGCACCGCCAGCACCATAGAGAGCCGCGCGCCGTCCCAGCCGACGACGGCGCGGCGCGGCGTGCCGAGCGAAGAGGGCGCCACCAGCGCCTGGATCTCGACCAGCACCGGCCTTGTGCCTTCCATGCCGGCGAAGACGGCGGCGCCGGGCGACTTCGCATGCCGCTCGCCGAGGAACAGCTCGGATGGATTGGCGACCTCGCGCAGGCCCTTGTCCGACATCTCGAAGACGCCGATCTCGTCGGTCGGCCCAAAGCGGTTCTTCACCGTGCGCAGGATGCGGAAGTGGTGGTTGCCTTCGCCCTCGAAATAGAGCACGCCGTCGACCATGTGCTCGACGACGCGAGGGCCGGCGATCTGGCCTTCCTTGGTGACATGGCCGACGAGCACGATCGCGGCGCCGGTGGATTTCGCATAGCGGATCATCGCCTGGGCGGCCGCGCGCACCTGGGTGACCGTGCCGGGCGCCGAATCGGCAAGATCGGTCCACAGCGTCTGGATGGAATCGAGGATCACCAGATCGGGCCGCTTGCCGTCGGCGATTGTCGCGAGGATGTCCTCGACATTGGTCTCGGCGGCGAGTTCGACCGGCGTCGAGGCGACACCGAGGCGCTGAGCACGCAGCCTGATCTGCGCGACCGCTTCCTCACCTGAAACATAGACGATGCGGTGGCCTTTCGAGGCCAAAGCGGCTGCGGCCTGCGTCAGCAGCGTCGACTTGCCGATGCCGGGATCGCCGCCGACCAGAAGGGCGGAGCCGCGCACGAAGCCGCCGCCGGTGGCGCGGTCGAGTTCGCCGATGCCGGAAACGATGCGCGGCGCGTCCTCGATGTCGCCGGAGAGGCTGGTGAGCACCACGGCGCGGCCCTTGCGCGCATTGCGGGTGTTGGCCGGCCCCGAGCCGATGCCGCCCGCGGTGCCTTCCTCGACCAGTGTGTTCCACTCGCCGCAGGCGTCGCATTTACCGGCCCAGCGCTGATGCACCGAGCCGCAATTCTGACAGATGAACTGAACGCGCGATTTGGCCATTAGTGTTGGGCCGATCGCAAATTTTCGAAGGCCGGCGTTCCCGCCCACCCCCCTCTGTCCT
>NZ_LYTM01000044.1:0-6135 GCF_001672445.1 Mesorhizobium sp. WSM3873
CCCTCGCCGTCGCTGGCAAGGACGGAAGCGATGAGAGCCGTTGTGATTGGCGGGCACATTGCGATTTGTGCGCGCGTGAGGATGCTTGCGCGGTTGCTGGCGATGCAGCAAAGCGCGTAGTTGGATTCCGTCAGCGGCTGGCATTGGGCGGCCGTCAAACGCGGTCGAACATTGCTCTGTGCCGATGCCGGAAGCGTCAAACTCACCGCCATAAGGGCGGATGAGACAAGCAGAATTGCGCGAGCGCTGCTCGCGCACCTTGGGTACAGGTGCATTTCTTCCTCCTAAGAAGGGAAAAAAGGCGCTCCCGTCCCCAAACTGGGCGCTATGTCAAAGTTTCCGACCATCGGAAACAATTTGTTAAGCATACATTGTTTTAGAATCTGTGCAAACGCTAATAGCGAGTCTTGATTTACCAAACCGGCGAAGATGATCTCGGTCTATCGATCCGAGGGGATGGAACGTGATTCGTTTGGCAGCGCTCGTTGCCGCAGTCATGGCTATGGCTGGCTGCAGCGAAACCATGCAGACTTCCGGCACTGCGTCCATGATGGTCACCAAGGGTTACGCTTTCGCCCCGCCGGCCGCCCGCGGCTTCTGCGCCAGGCAGCCAAGGCTCTGCAGCCCAGGCGGACACGTCAAGCAGGTGAAGCTCACCGAAAGGCGCATGGCCGAGTTGAAGGCGGTCAACAGTTCCGTCAATGCCAGGATCATCGAACGTGACGACCGTTCCACCGGCCTCGGCGACGATTGGCGGATACCGACAAACGCCGGCGATTGCGAGGATATCGCGATCCTGAAGAAGAGCGAGTTCATGAAGCGCGGCTGGCCGGCTTCAGCCCTGCTGCTGACGGTCGTTACATCGGGCGGCGCGGGCCACACCGTGCTTACCGTTCGCACCGACAAGGGCGACCTGATCCTCGACAACCGAACCGACGCCGTCAGGAACTGGGCGCAGACTTCCTATCGCTATTTTGCGCGGCAATCCCAGTCCGAAAACGGCAAGTGGCTGCGGATCGATTCCTGATCGATTGTCCCCGTCGGCGCAGTGCCGCGCCTTGACCGCCGGCGCAATTTCGCGCCGCGCAGAGATCCATCAATCCTTTGATCGGCTTGCACGGCCGGTTCCGTCATGGAACCATCATCGGGGGCATTCCTTGGCTTTGGTCCAAGGATTGGGGAATGGCCGATACAAGGACCATCGACTATTGCCGACGCTCCACGAGCAAAGGGCAACGCCATGCGTGTGGATGTCATCGACAGTTTCGATGCTCTCGTTGAGCTGAGGGACAACTGGGATGCCGTCTACGCTGCTGACCCGGAGGCTCAGTACTTCATGTCCTGGCCATGGATGGCGGGCTGGTTCAAGCGGCTTCGCTACCAATGGCTCGTCCTGGCCGCCAAGGAAGACGATTCAGCCAGCTATGTCGGTTTCTTCCCGCTTCAGCTCCGAACGGAACGAGCCAGGGACGGTGCGTTCCAAAACGAATTGCGGACGGGCGGCGGCTACTTCGCCGGATATGCCGGCTTCCTTTGCAAACCGGAGGTTCAGGATGCCGTTGTCCGGGCCTTCGCCGATCATACGAAGCGGCTGAACTGGGCCAAGCTGCATCTTGAGAACATCTTTGCATCGCCGCCGCGGCTGAGTACGTTCCTCGAGCAATTTTCCGCGCCGGAATTCCTGACCGGCAAGATGAGGCGTCCCGACGACGGCGACGGCATCGACCACGACATCTATGTCTATGTGAACCTGCCGGGCGACTGGGAAGACTTTCTCAACGACCGGCTTGGCGCGGCGACCCGCAAGACCGCGCGGCGGACGCTAAGGGCAATCGACGACGCATCCGAGTATCACGTCACCAACGTGACCGCCGCAACGCTGGAGCGCGATCTGCAGACGCTACTCCGGTTCTGGGAAAGCCAGTGGGGCGCGAAACTGGCGGCGCGATATCACCCAGGCCTGCCGCAGGCGATGATCAACAACTTCCGTAACATGCTGCGCTGTGCCTTCGAGGACGATGCCCTCTATCTCCCAGTCCTGTGGCGGGACGACAACCCGATCGGCGTGCAGGCCACCTTGATCGACCGGAAGAACCGGGCACTGATCGGGATGCTCAACGGGCGCGATCTCGCGGTCAAGAAGCCCGCGCCCGGCTTCGCGCTTCATCTCTACAGCATACGCTGGGCCATTCAGAACGGCTTTGCCGTCTATGATCTGCAGACCGGGGATTTCTCTTACAAATATGATTTCGGCGGGCTCGAGCGCCGGGTCGAATGCCTTCTCGTCAGCACGGCCAGCCGCCGCAATCTGCGCGACCGCCTGGAGAGCCGGAGCCTGCCGGTCGTGCTCGCGCGCGCCAAAGCGCTTCATCAGGCCGGCGATCTTGAGGCGGCTCTGCGTGGTTGCCGGCAGATCCTGGCTGCCGATCCGGCCCATGCCGAGGCGCAATCGCTGCTTCGACAACTGGATGCCGCGCGACAGGCCCTTCTGCCGCAAAAGCTCAGCGTTGCCGCCCGTTTGCACCAGGCCGGAAACCTGGCCCAGGCGGAAAAGATCTACCGCGAGATCCTGGACGTCGAACCCAGGCGCTTTGACGTGCGCTACCTTCTCGGCGTGATTTGCCTGCAGCAGCACCGTTATGGCGACGCGGAGCGGCAGGTCGGCCAGGCGATCGAGATCAATCCGAACATCGCTGCCGCGCACTACAATCGCGGCCTGGCGCTGATGAAGCTCGACCGAATAAAGGACGCGCTCACAAGCCTTGACGAATGCATCGCGCTGGAGCCGGGCCACAGCCGGGCCCTGGCGCTTCGCACCGAGGCGCTGAAAGCCATCGGGCGGATCCCTGCCTCGGTTGCTTGAAGCGCGTCGCGCTGAAACGGATTCCGGCGACCTGCTTCAAGTCTTTGTTTTGATGCATGTGATCGTCGTAGAACTGCGCACATTTCCGGGCGACATGCATTAGCAGGGAGCAACCAATCCGGACGAGATCCGCGGCCTATCTCGGGAACGAATTGTCGATAACAATCGACCAGATATCCTTGTTTATTTCTCTGATGTCCTCGATGGAACCGTGGATTCTTCTCATCTCCTCGTCATCGAGCGCTTCGATCTTTCCGTATTTGACCTCGTCCTTGCCGTCCACGATTCGCATCAGCTGCGTGCTTCCGTGGGTTCCGGCCTCGTCGAACGAATAGATGCAGTGGCTGTATTTGTTTCGCAGCTTCGCCTGGCGCGTGAGCTTGCCGGTGACTGTCAGCACCGCCCGACGGCAGGCGGCCGGCGTCTTCGGGATTTTCGCCAGCCGCTCTACCAGCTCGATGCGCGCGCGGGTCGTGTTCAGCGTCAGGAAAATGATGATCGCCGTTTCCTTGTCGACCTTCGCAAGACCGGCAATCAGATAGATCAGCAGACTCTCGGTGTTGGTCCATGTGTAATTCAGTTGGCCAACGAGGAGCAGTATCTCCTGAAACCGAGGCATCATCGGCTCACGGCGAAGATTGGACGGACTGTGGCGAACCGGATCGTTCCAAGCCGCCGTGAAAGCTATCCTTGCGCGCATGAAACACCGCGGCCGCCTCGGTCCGGTTGTGAGCCCCAAGCTTGGTTATGATGTTGTGCAGATGGATCTTGACCGTGTGCTCCGACAGGCGAAGGGTCGCGGCTATGATCTTGTTCTGCAATCCGCGAGCGACCATTTCCAGGATCTGGAACTCACGGTCGGTCAGTTCGCCCATCTCCTCGAAACCGGACCGGTCCGGCCTTGGTTGTTCGGCAGGCGTCGAATGATCCGACGCCTTTTGCGAGAGGCTGCGTGCGTATGACTGGAACATCGCCAAGGGGAAATATTCGCCGCCGCGAAGCATAAGCCGGATGACCGAAAGCCAGACATCAAGCTTCAAATCCATGGGCAGGACGCTGCGCACGATCTTGAGATCGAGAACGTCGTGCATTGAGACGGAAGCTCGGCTGTCGTGCTGCACCAGGACGATCGGCGCTGCCGGATGATGCCGCATCAGTTCGGCGGCATAGCCGTCGATCTTATGCAGGAGCTCGGTGTCGATAAGGACCAGGCAGACGGGATGCTCGAACGGCGCGCAGGCCGCTTCGATGCCTGTAGCCTGCTCGACGACTATCGAGGGAAATTCCCTCTCGATGGCGTATACTAGACATTCTGGAAAGCTGTCAGTAGAGGAAACAGTCAGGATAATTCTACGCGCCGCCCAACTCTCTCCGGCACCGCTACCTACGGTGCTGTGCACGTTAACTCTGGACATGGTTGCCACCCCACCCTAGACGAATACTGTCGGTTTAGTTCTTTCCCTTCTTCAAATTTTCAGGGGCCGCCACCCCCGTAAACAGCTAGCCTTAACGACTTATACACCAAATTAGACCGGACTGATATAGTTCGGATGAGCTATAGCTAATTTTCTCGTCGTCGCTGCCGACTGGAGACGTTCGACAGAGTCGCCGCCACCTGATCTGGGCAGGAATCTCGGCATTTTCGCGGCCGGAGCACGTCCGGGCAGCGGTCCGGCCGAACGGGCTAGCCCGAACTGTCAGCTTACAATCACCGCCCTCTGGTTCCAGACTTTCCCGGGTTCCATGTGGGATTGGGGCATATCCAGGACTCTTCCGTTTGAACGACCGGATCCTTGGTGATCCGGCGCTCCCCCGGGTTTTGCCTTGGGACGGCCGCCTCTCCCGAAGTCAAAGGGAGGTACTCAAGCAAGTCATGACGAAATTCGGATTGCGGACCTCAGTCCCCTCGGTCCGGCAGTCCATTCACCGCATTAAACGCAACGTCCGCGTACAGCCCATAGCCGCGTAAGAGAAGAATGCGGTTCGGCAGTCGCGGCCTTCAAACAGAGGACACGACCATGTCTCTCGACCTCGACAAGAACAACATCAACGCATTCGGTTTGCAGATCGTCGACAGCGAATTCGATATCGGTGACGGCGGTGGCGAAAACGAAAACAAGAACTACAATACCAACGACGCCAAGAACGAGAACGAAAACGAGAACAAGGCCTCGAACGAGAACGAAAACAAGAGCGACAACGACAACTCGAACGAGAACAAGTCCTCGAACGAGAACGAAAACGAGAACAAGGCCTCGAACGAGAACAAGAACGAAAACTCGAACGAGTCCAAGAACGAAAACTCGAACGAGAACAAGAACGTCAACGAGACCAAGGTCGACGTCGACGTCGACGTTGGCGTCAAGCTCGAAGGTGAGCTCGGCAATTCCGACGATGATTTCGCCGATATCTATGCCAACGACGACATGAAGATCGACACCATGATCAACAATAAGGACGGCAACGTCACTTATGATCCTGGCGACGACGTCACCTTCAAGGACATCCTGAACAATTCGATGACCGGCGCCGGCACCAACACCGCGTCGATCATCAACCAGACCCTGAACATGTATGACAACGACAAGCTCGACAACGCGACCGTCAAGAACGACGCCGATTTCAAGCTTGATCTGAACGCCAAGGGCGGCCACTCCGAAGCCGGTGACGGCATCTCGGCAGGTGGTGGGACCGCGGACGGCGGCAGTGACGCCAAGGCCAATGGCGGCGAAGGCGGCAATGGCGGCGACGCCAAGTCCGACGACGTCGAAGCCGGCGACGGCAAGGGCGGCCTGGCTCTCAGCGCGGCTATCGGCGGCGACTCCAAGAGCGACAACAAGGCCGACGCGGGCGACGCCAAGGCCGGCGACGGCGATAGCGGCGACGCCAAGGGCGGCGAAGTCGACACAGGCGACGCCAAGGGCGGCTACGGCGACGGCGGCAACGCCAACGGTGGCGATGGCCTCGGCCTCGGTTTCGGCCTCGGACTGGGCCTCGGTGTCGGCGCTGCGGAAGCCGGCGATGCCAAGTCTGACGACGGCGGCGACGCCAAGTCGGATGCTGGCGACGCCAAGGCGGATGCTGGCGATGCCAAGGCCGATGGCGGCAATGGCGGCAATGGCGGTGATGGCGGCGACGTGACCGGCGGCGATGCCAAGTCGGACGGCGGCGATGGCCTCGATGTCGACGGAAAGCTGTCGCTGCTGAACTACGGTGAAGGCGGCGACGCCAAGAGCCTCGCCGGCGACGCCACCGGTGGTGGTGGCGTCGCC
>NZ_LYTM01000045.1:0-312035 GCF_001672445.1 Mesorhizobium sp. WSM3873
GCTTCGCAGCGACCCTCCCCACAAGAGGGAGGGTAAAACGCCAGCGCCGTACCTCCCCGTCGTCGGGAGGTCGGACCAAAGGTCCGGGTGGGGACCGGCGCTCCGACTTGCTCGGGGAGAGCAATGACTCAAAGCGTTCGCGAAGTTCCATCAGCGCTGGCCGGCGAGGCGGTGCTGGAAATCGCCGGCCTCAGCGTCAGCGTGCGCGGCGAGGATGGCGAGCGCGAGGTGGTATCCGGCCTGTCGCTGTCTCTCAAACGCGGCGAGACGCTGTGCATCGCCGGCGAGTCCGGCTCCGGCAAGTCGATGACCGCGCTGGCAATCATGCAATTGCTGCCGCAGCCGGCCGGCCGCATCGCCGCCGGCACGATCCGGCTTCGCGATAAGGATGGCAGTGCCGTCGAGCTGACGGTGCTCGACGAACGGCGCATGCGCGACATTCGCGGCGACCGCATCGCCATGATCTTCCAGGAGCCGATGACCTCGCTCAATCCGGTGCTGTCGATCGGCCGGCAGCTCACCGAATCGATCGAGGCGCATACCGGTGTATCCCACACGGAGGCTAAGCTGCGCGCGGTCGCGGCGCTGAAGGCGGTGCGCATCTCCGAGGCCGAAAGCCGGCTGAAACAATTTCCGCACGAGCTGTCCGGCGGCATGCGCCAGCGGGTGATGATCGCGATGGCGCTGGCGCTCGAACCCGCCGTGCTGATCGCCGACGAGCCGACGACGGCGCTCGACGTGACCGTGCAGGGCGAGGTGCTTGAACTGCTGCGCGACCTGCAGCGCCAGCACGGCACCAGCGTGATCCTGATCACCCACGACATGGGCGTCGTCGCCGAAATGGCCGATCGGGTGATCGTCATGCGCAACGGCCGCATGGTCGAAGAGGGGACGACATCGGCTATTTTTGCGAGGCCGCAAGCCGCGTATACGCGCGAGCTTCTTGCCGCCGTTCCGCGCATCGGCTCGGGCGCGCGACGCCGGGCTTCCGGCGAGTCCGACATGGCGGCAATGCAAGACAAGGTGGCGGTCGTGAAAGACCTGCATGTCCGCTTCGATCTGCGTGGCGGCTTCTTCGGCCGCGTCAACCGAAGGGTGCATGCCGTCGAGGGCATCAGCTTCTCGATCGCGCCGAACGAGACGCTGGCGCTGGTCGGCGAATCCGGCTGCGGCAAGTCGACCACCGCCAAGGCGCTGGCCGGCCTCGTTCCTTATAGCGGCGGCGTGACGATCGGCGGACGAGAATTGTCCCGCCTCGGGCGCGACGAGCGCAAGGCGGTGCGGCGCGACGTGCAGATGGTCTTTCAGGATCCTTATGCCTCGCTCGATCCGCGCATGCGCGTCGGCGAACTGGTGGCGGAGCCGTTGCTGATCCACGGCATCGGCTCGAAGGAAGAACGGCGGGAACGCGTGGCAGCGCTGTTCGAGCGGGTCGGTCTGTCGTCTGAGCAGATGGAGCTTTATCCGCATGAATTCTCGGGCGGCCAGCGCCAACGCATCTGCATCGCGCGGGCGCTCGCGCTGAGGCCGAAGCTGATCATCGCCGACGAGAGCGTTTCGGCGCTCGACGTTTCGGTGCAAGCGCGCGTGCTCGATCTCCTGAAGGAGCTGCAGCGCGAATTCGGCGTCGCCTATCTGTTCATCTCGCACGACATGGCGGTGGTCGAAAACGTCTCGGATCGTGTCGCCGTCATGTATCTCGGCCAGATCGTCGAGATCGGCAGTCGCGACCAGGTGTTCTCCAATCCGCGCCATCCCTATACGCGGCGGCTGATCGAGGCCGTGCCTGTTCCCGATCCGTCATTGCGCCGGACACGCTTTGCCCGTCTCGAGCGCGAAATTCCAAGCGCGACGCGGCGGATCGGGGAGAGCGTGCCGAAACTGGTGCTCAAGGATTGCGGCGGCGGACATTTCGCCGCCGTAGGAGATTGATCAGGATCACTGCCTGCCGCATTCAGCCTGGGATTCGATTTGGCTTTCGGGAGCGGCGATCTGTCCGTTTCGGGATATGCGCGAATGGTGGTAGAGCCTGAAGCCGCCACTCACCCATTTCGGATTCTCAATGTCGGTCTTCACACGCCGCAGACTCCTGCAGGGCGCCGCGGCGGCCGGCGCCGCCGGCATCGGCCTCTCGACCGCCGGCAAGTTAGCCGGCTGGGCGAAACCCGAACCGCTGATCTTGAAGACTGCAGGCATTGCAGCGCAGCTGATGGCCGGCGCGCCAACGAAGAATGTCCTGACCTATGGCGAGGCCGGCCCGCCGCCGGTCATCAGGATGAAGAAAGGCAAGCCATTCGCTGCGCGGCTCGTCAACGGCATCGACGACCCGACTACCATCCACTGGCATGGCATCCGCGTTCCCAACAAGATGGACGGCGTGCCGTTCGTGATCCAGCCCTATGTGTATCAGGGCGATCATTTCGACTACGCCTTCGCGCCGCCAGACGCCGGCACCTTCTGGTATCACCCGCATTGCAACACGCTGGAACAGATGGGCCATGGGCTGACCGGCGTCATCGTGGTGGAAAACCCGAACGATCCTGCCTTCGATGCCGAAGTGGCGCTCAATCTGCGCGACTGGCGCCTCGGCGATGACGGCCAGTTCATCGCGCAGTTCCGGCCGCGCGATGCGGCGCGCAGCGGCACCTATGGCACGGTGCGCACGGCCAACTGGCTCGACCAGCCGCAATATGACGCGCCGGCCGGCGGGCTGGTGCGGCTGCGGGCCGCCATCACCGACGTCACGCGCATCTATGGCTTCCGCGTCGACGGCGCCGAGGCCGCCGTCATCGCGCTCGACGGCAATCCGGTGCCGCAGCGCTTTGCGCCCGACGCCCTGCAGCTCGGGCCCGGACAACGGCTGGAGCTTGCCATCCGCATGCCCGACGACGAAGGCGCGATCGTCAGCCTGCGGGATGTCAGGGGCACGAAGCCAAAGGTTCTGGCGACACTGCGTGCGGTCGGCCAATCGCTCAAGCGCGATCTTCGCGATCTCGGCCCGCTCGAGCCCAATCCGGTGGCGGAGGTGGACGTCGCCGCCGCGAGGCGCATTCCGCTGGCGCTGAGCGCCACGGCCGAAAATGTCGCGGCCGACAGCATCTGTGGGTCGCTCGGCTATAGTTTCTGGGCGATCAACAAAGTGCCGTGGCCGGGCGACACGCCGGACCCGACCGCGCCGCTGGCCGAGCTGAAACTCGGCCAAAGCTACATCATCGACATGGAAAACCTGACGCCGCACGCGCACCCGATCCACCTGCACGGCATGAGCTTCAAGGTGCTGTCGTCCTCGACGCGCGCGGTCCAGCCGCTTATCTCCGACACCTATCTGATCCAGCCCGACGAGAAGGTGCAGCTGGGCTTTGTCGCCGACAACCCCGGCGACTGGCTGCTCCACTGCCACATCATCGAGCACCAGAAGACGGGCATGACGAGCTATTTGCGGGTGACGTGAGCGCATGGAGCGATAGGCGCCCTCGCCTTTGCCCGGAATTCGCGGACCTCGACGGGTTGACGCCCTTGCCCGCTTGCCTAGGTAGGCAAGAGGCGCTGGGGCGGCACGCAACTCCGACCGACGGCATGACATCTTTGCGCATTCGAAAACTTGCCCTTGTTGCGGCAGGCATCTCCATCCTGTCGTCCTGCGTCATCCCCGACGATACGTCGCGGGTCGCGAAAGAGGATGCCACCACGGCCGCCGCCCGCCGGGAAATGGTCGGCCTCAGCGAGGCCGATGTCCGCATGTGCGCCGGCTTTCCGACCGCGACCGCCGATGTGGGACCTTCCGGCCAGATCTGGACCTATCAGCGCAGCGTGCAGCGCGGCAACCTCAACATCGCGGTGCCGACCATGGCCCTGGGCGCTATCCCCGCGGTTGGAGGGTCCGTCAACGTCGCGCCCGGCGGCTATTGCAACACGCAGATTCGCATGCTCGGCGGCCGTGTCGCGGAAGTGACCTATGCCGGCGACAACAATTTGCCCAACAGCATCGATGCGCTCTGCGTCAGCACGGTGGACGCCTGCGTGGCCTATGCGCGACAGCGCAATCGCAAAGCGACGGCGGTCTCCAGATGATCGGGCAATACCGGCCACGCGGAGCGTCCAATTCGCACTTGTCCTGGAAGTGCCTTAGCGTCCGCCGGGATGAATGGCGCCGTGCTCTTTTTCGGAGGCGCCGGGTGAAACTTGCCGGCCCATGTCTCTGCGGGTTTCGGGCGGCGAGGCGTCCATCAGGTTCCTGACCTTGGCGTTGTTGTGCGCATGGATGATGGCTCGGCCGAGATGGAGCAGGATTCCCACCACTGACATTGATACTTCCTCCGTTGGGATGGCGGATACGTCGGCGGCGGGACGCCCAACCGAATGCGCCCCGTCTGTTTCGTGGGAATGACGCGGAAGATGGCTTCTCGTTGCCAATTCGTGACCTGGAAACAGAGCCGCCGGCGTGCAGGACGCAGGATGCTAGTGGAAACATGATCTGACGCTCATATGTGCGGCGGGAAAGAAAAGTGATGCTGGTCGCCGCAAATCGTCCTGAATCCGAAGGTCTTTCGGCCGCCCAATTCGAGACGATGGAGAGGTCGATGAAATTGTCCGTCCTTACCCTTGCCGGCACCATGCTGGCGCTGGCGCCCGCGGTTCAGGCGGCGCCGATGATCGGTATCCCGGCTGGAGACGGCCTCGTGCAGCAGGCGCATGTGACATGCGCGTACCTGACCGAAGACGGCTATTGCGTGCGCCCGCACAAGAAGCACAAGCATTGGAAGCGCGAGCGGCACTACCGGCCGATCTATCGCACCTACGAGCCGCAGCCGTCGGACGAGTATTACTGGCGCTACGAGCGCCGGCGGCCGATTGTCCGCGTCATCCCCAGCTATCCGCGGCAGGATGAAGACAATTGGGACGATTGGGATGACTGAGCGACTGGCGGGCCCAGAGCCCGCCCCTGCTTTCGGCTGGTGGAGCTGAGGGGGATCGAACCCCTGACCTCATCATTGCGAACGATGCGCTCTCCCAGCTGAGCTACAGCCCCGTTCCAGCGGATCGGCTTGTATCGGTCGCGGCGGTTTGATGTCAAGGCGAAACGGCTGCCCGGCATCGAGCGCCGAAACGGCCGGGTCTTGCCGGTTCCGCGCGCAATGGCTACATGTCGGCGACAATTTGGAGACCGGCATGATCGCCCTTATTCAAACCATCGTCATGGCGCTTGATATCTACTGGTGGATCATCATCGCCTCGGCGATCTTTTCCTGGCTCTATGCCTTCAACGTCGTCAACTCGCGCAACCAGTTCGTCGGCACCGTCGGCAATATGCTTTACCGTCTGACCGAGCCGGCGCTGCGGCCGATCCGTCGCTACATGCCCGATCTTGGCGGCATCGACATCTCGCCGATCATTCTTCTTTTGATCATCTTCTTCATCCGCCAGTTTTTGATCACCACCGTCTTCTCCTGGGTCGCTTAAGGCTGTTCCATGGCCTCGCCGTTCCGTCCGCGCGACGACGGCATCGACCTTTTCGTGCGGCTGACGCCGAAGGCGGCGGTGGATCGGATCGAAGGCATTGAGATGGCCGCCGACGGGCGCAGCCATCTCAAGGCCCGTGTGCGCGCGGTGCCGGAGAACGGCGCCGCCAATACGGCGCTGGAGCGGATGGTGGCGAAGGCGCTTGGCGTGCCGGGATCGGCGGTTTCGGTAGTGGCTGGGGGCACGTCCCGGCTGAAGACGCTGCGGATAGGGGGTGATGCGGCCGAACTGGCGAAGAGCGTCGAGGCGCTTTCCGGGTAATCCAAACTTGAGAGGTAGGCGGGCCGGCGCCCGCCTTTGTCCTGCCGGACATTTCCTCTGCTTGGGTTCCCACTCGTGGCGATCGGCAGTTCAGCGCCGGCGCTTCAATCTCCCAGCGGCAGCTTCGGATCGTCGACCTTCAGCGTGTTCACGCTCTGCTTGATGCGGCGCAGGTTCTCCAGCACCTTCGGCCCGCGCGATTCCGCCACAGTGGTGGCGATCATGTCGAGAATGGCAAGCAGCGCGTAGCGCGACGAGGTCGGCTTGTAGATATTGCCGTCCTCGAAAGACTGCAGCTGGATGACCGTGTCGGCGACCTTGGCCAAAGCCGAATCGGGCGCGGTGATGGCGACGGTGGCTGCGCCATATTGCTGCGCGACCTCGACCGCCTCGATGACCGAGCGGGCATAGCCCGAGACCGAGAAGGCGACCAGCGTCGTCTCCGGTGTCGCGACCGCCGCATACATGCGCTGTAACTGGCCGTCGACCTGGGCGAGCGCCGAGAGGCCCAGCCGGAACAGCCGATTTTGCATCTCCGTCGCCATCATCGAGGAGATGCCGCCGGAGCCGATGCACAGCACATTGCCGGAACCGGCGATGCGGGCGCCGACAGCCATCAGCGTCGTCATGTCGAGATTTTCGCTGGCGCGCTGGATGGCGGCGACCGCTGCCTCGGTAATGGCGGAAGCGATGCGCTGCTCGCGCGCGTCGCGGCTGAGCGGTTCCGGCGACAGGTACTGACCGCCGATGGCGATCGCCTGCGCCAAATAGAATTTGAAATCGCGCAGGCCCTCGCAGCCGAGATTGCGGCAGAAGCGGGTGACGGTCGGCTCGCTGACGCCGACACGCGCGGCAATCTCCGAAATCGCTGCCTTGGAGGCGAAATCGAGATCGGAAAGCACCAAGCCGGCCAGCCGGCGGTCCGATTTGGTGCCGTCCTGCGACATCAGTTGCAGGCGGGTGATGATGTCGGCCGGGGTCTTCATCCTTTCATCTCACAGCGGCAGGCCCGTCGCCTTGTCGAAGAGATGGATGTTGCGCGGGTCGACGCTCACCGGCAGCCGGTCACCCGGCTTCACCTGCAGCCGGTCGCGGAACACGGCGCGTACCGTATCGTCGCCGATCGAGCCATAGACATGGGTCTCTGAGCCGGTCGGCTCGACCACGTCGACGTCGATGGCGATGGCATCGTCACGCGCGCCGATGATGAAATGCTCGGGGCGGATGCCCGCCTCGACCGTGTCGCCGCCGGACGCTGTCTTGCCGGCAAGCGCCAGCCGGCCGCCGCCTTTGGTCTCGAACCAGGACTTGGCGTCGGCGGTCTTCAGCGCGCCGGAAACAAAACTCATCGACGGCGAGCCGATGAAGCCGGCGACGAACTTGTTGGCCGGCCGGTCGTAGAGTTCGAGCGGCTGTCCGACCTGTTGGATGCGGCCACGATCCATCACGACGATGCGGTCGGCCATGGTCATGGCCTCGATCTGGTCGTGGGTGACGTAGACGATGGTCGATTTCAGCCGCTGGTGCAGCGCCTTGATCTCGGTGCGCATCTGCACGCGCAACTGCGCGTCGAGATTGGAGAGCGGCTCATCGAACAGAAAGACGGAGGGCTCACGCACGATGGCGCGGCCCATGGCGACGCGCTGACGCTGGCCGCCGGACAACTGCCTGGGATAGCGGTCGAGATAGGAGAAGAGGTTGAGCACGCCGGACGCTTTCTTCACCTTGTCGTCGATCGCGGCACGCGTCTCGCCGCGGATCTTCGGGCCGAAGCCGATATTGTCGGCGGCCCTCAGATGCGGGAACAGGGCATAGGACTGGAAGACCATGGCGATGTTGCGCTTCTGCGGCGGCAGGTCGTTGGCACGGGTGCCGCTGATCACGAGATCACCGGAGGAGATCGTCTCCAGCCCGGCCAGCATGCGCAGGAGCGTGGACTTGCCGCAGCCGGACGGACCAACCAGCACGACGAACTCGCCGCTCTTGATCTCGAGGTTGATGTCCTCGAGGATTTTATGCTGGCCGAAGGATTTCGACAGGTTGCGAAACTGGACATCGGTCATGGTCACGCTCCCAAAATGTCGTCGATGAAAGGCAGGTAGCCGGCTGTCAGTCCGGCGTCCACCGGCACCACGGCGCCCGTTATGCCGGATGCGCGGTCGGAAGCAAGGAAAGCCACGGCCTCGGCCACTTCCGACGCATTCACGATGCGGCCGAGCGGATAGAGCCGCTTCAGCCGGCCGAGGATCTCGGGATCCTTAGCCAGGCGATGATCCCAGGCGGCGGTGCGGATCGAGCCAGGGCAGACGACGTTGGCGCGCACGCCGCTGCGGCCAAGTTCGACGGCGATCGACTTGGCGTAAGCGTTGATGCCGGCCTTGGCGGCGGCATAGGCCGGATTGCCGAAATGCGCGATGGCGTTGACCGAGGAGATGAAGACGACGCTGCCCGAGCCGCGCGCGGCCATCGCCTTGACCAGCGGATCGGCGAAACTCATCACGCCGGCGAGGTTGAGGTCGAGCTCCTGTTCTATTCTGTCCGGCGTCAACGCTTTCAGCGTCTCGGCGCGCGTCCAGCCGGCATTGTTGACAAGGATATCCGGCACGCCGTCCTTGTCGAGCAGGCTTGAGATCGCCGCTTCGATCGAGGTGCGGTCGAGCAGGTTGAAAACGTGGCACGAGGCGATGTACGGGCTGGTCAGCGCCTCGGCCGACTGGTCGCAGCCGACGATGCGGCCGCCGCGCTCGTCCATCAGCGCCACGATCGCCGAGCCAAGACCCCCGCCGGCGCCGGTGACGACAATTGTCTTGCCCTCGAAATCGCCCTGCGACACCACGATCAGTGCTCCTCGCCTCTTCAGACAGGGAGAGAACGCTACTCAACGAAATGTAATTAAGCAACATGATAAACTGCTTGCTTCCCCGAAAACCATCGATAATGTAGGAAAGTAACATAAATCCTGTGCCCACCGGGCCAGGCGCGAATGCGCATCATGGGAGGAGATCAGATGAGCCTTGCGAAATGGACTGTCGGCCTGTTGGCCGGAATGAGCATGCTGGCGCTTGCCGCGCCGGCCGATGCGGGCGAGGTGCGCGTCACCGTCGCCGAATACAGCGCCAAGACCGGCCCCTATTTCGAAGAGGTGAAGAAGGAGTTCGAGGCGGCCAATCCCGGCATCACCATCAAATATGAAGTGGTGCCGTGGGACGTGCTCCTGCAGAAGCTGACCACCGACATCACTGCCGGCACCAATGCAGATCTGTCGATCATCGGCACGCGCTGGCTGATCGACTTCGTGCAGCAAGACGTCGCCGAGCCGCTCGATAGCTACATTAAGCCCGAGTTCAAGGACCGCTTCATAGACACCTTCCTGCAGCCCTCGATCATGAACGGCCATACCTATGGCCTGCCGATCGCCGCCTCGGCGCGTGCCATGTATTACAACAAGGAGTTGTTCGAGAAGGCCGGCATAGCCAAGCCGCCGGCAACCTGGACCGAGTTGCAGGAGGACGCGCGCAAGATCAAGGCGGTCGGCGCCTTCGGCTACGGCCTGCAAGGCAAGGAGATCGAGACGGACGTCTATTACTACTACGCGATGTGGTCATTCGGCACCGAGATCCTCAACAAGGACGGCACGTCGGGCCTGAGCACGCCGGGCGCGCTTGAAGCGGCCAAGCTTTACAAGTCGATGATCGACGAGGGCCTGACCGAGCCTGGCGTGACCTCCAACAACCGCGAGGACGTGCAGAACCTGTTCAAGCAGGGCAAGGTCGGCATGATGATCACCGCGCCATTCCTCTCCAACCAGATCAAGGAAGAGGCACCGAGCCTGAAATACGGCGTCGCCGCCATTCCGGCCGGGCCGACCGGCGCGCGCGGCACCTATGGCGTCACCGATTCCATAATCATGTTCAAGAACTCCAAGAACAAGGACGAGGCCTGGAAGCTGCTCGACTTCCTGTTCACCAAGGAGCAGCGCGCCAAGTTCACGCAAGGCGAAGGCTTCCTGCCCGTGAACAAGGAAGAGGCGAAGATGGACTATTACGTCAACAACGCCGACCTCGCCGCCTTCACCGCGCTGTTGCCCGACGCTCGCTTCGCGCCGGTCATCCCGGGCTGGGAAGAAATCGCCCAGATCACTTCCGACGCCATGCAGAAGATCTATCTCGGCAGCGCCGAGCCGGAGGCCGCTTTGAAGGAGGCGGCAGACAAGGCCAACGGCGTACTGAAGAAATAGGGCGTATCTCCCTGCGCCCGTGGCGCGCCCCACCCCGTCGGGGCGCGCCACATCTGTCCGGTGTGGCAATCCCAGGAGAATGGGCGCGGTTTAAGAACGACCGGGCAATCGGTTCAGGCAAGGACAATCATCGATGTCGGCTCAAACGCCGGCGAGGAATGCAAATCCTGAAGCAATTGCCCAGGAAGAACGACAGCCAAGCCGGCAGGCCAGCGAAATTCGAATGCGGGGACGTGCCTTGAGCACCAATGCCACTGCCATCTACCCGCAACGCGGTGCAAGCCAGCAGATGCAAAGCCGTATCGTGCCGTATCTGCTGACGCTTCCCAGCCTTTTGCTGGCGGCGGTGGTGATCTTCTGGCCCGTCTGGGATCTCGTGCAGATCTCGACGCATGACGTGAATCGCTTTGGCCAGCTGCGCGACTTCAGCGGACTGGCCAATTTCCGGGCGCTTGCTGCCGATCCCGATTTTGTCGCCGCCCTGTGGCGCACCGGCCTATGGACCGTGCTGGTGGTCGGCGGGGCGCTGCTCTTGTCGATCCCGGTGGCGATCATCCTCAATACCGACTTCTACGGCCGTGGGCTGGCCCGCGTCATCATCATGCTGCCCTGGGCGGTGTCGCTCACCATGACGGCGGTGGTATGGCGCTGGGCCCTCAACGGCGAAAGCGGCATGCTGAACTCGGGGCTGATGAAGCTCGGCCTGATCAGCCAGAACATCCAGTGGCTGGCGAGCGCCGAGACCGCCTTCCCGATGCAGGTGCTGATCGGCATTCTGGTGACGGTGCCGTTCACCACCACGATCTTCCTCGGCGGCCTGTCGTCGATCCCCGACGATCTCTACGAAGCCGCGGCGCTGGAGGGCGCGACCCCCTTACAGCAGTTCCGCGAGATCACCTTTCCGCTCCTAAAACCGTTCATCAACATCGCGATCGTGCTCAACACGATCTACGTCTTCAACTCCTTCCCGATCATCTGGGTGATGACTCAAGGGGGACCGGCGAACTCCACCGACATATTGGTCACCCATCTCTACAAGCTCGCCTTCCGCATCGGCAAGCTGGGCGAGGCTTCGGCGGTGTCGCTGGTGATGTTCGTCATCCTGCTCATCTTCACCATGATCTATGTGCGGCTCGCCATGCGGGAGCAACGCGCATGAGAAACGGCAAGCTGAAACGCTCGATCATCGCCTGGCTGCTGCTTGCGCCATTGATCGTGGTGACGATCTTCCCCTTCGCGGTGATGTTCCTCACCGCGGTCAAGCCGCGGACCGAAGTGCTGACGCCAACATGGTGGCCGAGCGAATTCCGCTGGTCGAATTTCGCCGATATGTGGGTGGCGACCGGTTTCGGCCAGGCGCTTCTCAATTCGCTCTATGTCTCGGCGCTCGCCACGATCGGCGCCATCCTGATCTCGGTGCCGGCGGCCTATGCCATGTCGCGCTTCCGCTTTGCCGGTTATGGCGCGTTCCGCCAGTTCCTTCTGATCTCGCAGATGATCTCGCCGATCGTGCTGGTGCTTGGCCTGTTCAGGCTGATGGCCGCCTGGGGGCTGGTCGAGAGCACGACGGCACTCGGCTTCATCTACATGGCCTTCAACGTCGCCTTCACCGTCTGGATGCTGCAGAGCTATTTCGACACCATTCCGCGCGACCTCGAGGAGGCCGCCTGGATGGAAGGGGCCGGCCGCTGGCTGACGCTGCGAAAAGTGTTCCTGCCGCTTTGCCTGCCGGCAATCGCTGTGACGGCGATCTTCACCTTCATCAACGCCTGGAACGAGTTCGTCGTGGCGCTCACAATGTTGCGCAGCCAGGAAAGCTACACGCTGCCGATCCAGGTTTTCTCGCTGGTCGCCGGGCGCTACACGATCGAATGGCACCATGTCATGGCGGCCACGCTGCTGGCGACGCTGCCGGTGGCGATCCTCTTCATCTGGCTCCAGCGCTACCTGGTCCGCGGGCTGGCATTAGGAGCGGTCAAATAGCAATCCCGGCAATTCCAGGAAAACTGTGCAGCGGTTTTCCCTTGGGAATTGCCAAAAACAAACAGTCCACGGAGTTTTGATGCGCATCTTCACCGCCTCCCTGGCGACGGAAACCAACACCTTCTCGCCGGTGCCGACCGACCGGGCCTCGTTCGAGATGGCCTTCTATGCCGGCCCGGGAAAACATCCGGAGACGCCGACGCTGTGCTCCTCGCCGATCGTGGCGCTGCGCCGGCGCGCGACGAGCGAAGACCTGACGGTCATCGAGGGCACCGCCACCTGGGCGGAACCCGGCGGGCTGGTGCAGCGGCAGACTTTTGAGGCGCTGCGCGACGAGATCCTCGACCAGCTCAGTGCCGCCCTGCCGGTCGATGCGGTGATCCTCGGCCTGCACGGCGCGATGGTGGCGCAGGGCTATGACGACTGCGAGGGCGACCTGCTGGAGCGTGTGCGCGCAATCGTCGGGCCGAAGGTGGTGATCGCCTCGGAATTCGATCCGCACAGCCATCTGACGCCCAAGCGCGTCGCGGCCTCCGACATCATGGCCTATTTCCTCGAATTCCCGCACACCGATTTCTATGAGCGCGGCGAGCATGTGGTCGAGCTCGGCCTTGCCGCGGCGCGGGGCGAAATCAAGCCGGTGATCTCGACCTTCGATTGCCGCATGATCCAGGTGCTGCCGACCAGCCGCGAGCCGATGCGCTCTTTCGTCGATAAGATCAAAGCGCTGCACGGCAAGGACGGCGTGCTGTCGGTCTCGGTCATCCACGGCTTCATGGCCGCCGACGTGCCGGAGATGGGAACGCGCATCCTGGTCGTCACCGACAACGACAAGGAAAAAGGCGACCAACTCGCCGAGACGCTGGGACGCGAGCTCTATGCGCTGCGCGAAAAGACGGCGATGACGATGCTCTCCGCCTCCGCCGGCATCGAGCGGGCGCTTGCCGTGCGTGCGGCACAGAAGGACAAGCCGGTGGTGATCGCCGATATCTGGGACAATCCGGGCGGAGGCGTGCCGGGCGACGGCACCATCGTGCTTTCCGAATTGCTGGCGCGCGGGATCGACAGTGTCGGCGTCGCCACGATCTGGGATCCGATCGCGGTGACCTTCTGCCAGGCGGCCGGCGATGGCGCCGTCATCGACCTGCGCTTCGGCGGCAAGGCCGGGCCGCAGGCCGGCGAGCCGATCGACGCGCGCGTCACGGTGCTCAAGGCCGTCAGCGAGGGCTGGCAAAGCTTCGGGCCGAGCCGGGTGACGCTTGGGCCGGCTGCGGTGGTTCGCATCGAGGACACCGAGGTCGACGTCATCCTCAACACCAACCGCACCCAGACCTTCGAGCCGGACATCTTTTCCAATATCGGCGTCGATCCGATGTCAAAGGACATCCTGCTGATCAAGTCGACCAACCATTTCTACGCCGGCTTCGCGCCGATCGCCGCCGAGATCATCTATGTCGCGGCGCCGAGTTCTTATCCCAGCAATCCGGCGGCGACGGATTACAGGAAGCTGACGAGACCGATATGGCCGAGGGTGAAGGATCCGTGGCGCCGATGATCTCCCCCCGAGATGGCCGCTAAGCGGCCAGAGGGGGTTGCCGCGCGTGAAGCGCCGACCTTTTGAAGGCGTCGCGGCGGTCGGGTGACCCCCTCTGTCGCCTTCGGCGACATCTCCCCCTGAAGGGGGAGATTTGCTGGCGCTACACCAACCCTCTTTTCACCATCATCGCCTCGGGCGAAGGCATTTTCCCACGGAAGGCCGTGTAAAGCTCTTCCGGGTCCTTGGAGCCGCCGGCGGCGTAGATGTTCTTCCTCAGCCGCTCGGCCAGTTCCGGGTTGAAGGGATCGCCTGTTTCCTCGAAGGCGGAAAAGGCGTCGGCGTCCAGCACCTCCGACCACATGTAGGAATAGTAGCCGGCTGAATAGCCCTCGCCGGCGAAGATATGACCGAAATGCGGGGTGCGATGACGCATGGCGATGGTGTCGGGCATATGCAGCTTTTCCAGCGTTTCGGCCTCGAACGGAAGCGGCTCGGCCGGCGCGTCCGGCCTTGCGTGATAAGCCATGTCGATCAGCGCCGAGGCGGTGAACTCGACCGTGGCGAAGCCGGCGCCGAAGGTGCGGGCGGCGAGCATCTTGTCCAGCAGGTCCTTCGGCATCGGCTTGCCGGTCTTGACGTGCAGCGCATGCTTTTCCAGCACCGCCGGCACCGTCAGCCAATGCTCATAGAGCTGCGAGGGCAGTTCGACGAAGTCGCGGCTGACCGAGGTGCCGGAGACCGACGGCCAGGTGACGTCGGTCAGCATGCCGTGCAGCGCGTGACCGAATTCGTGAAACAGCGTCTTTGCTTCGTCGACGGAGAGAAGGGCCTGCTCGCCGGCCGGCGGCTTGGCGAAGTTCATGATGTTGTAGATGACGGGCTTCGCGCCTTTCCCAAGTTTGTAGCCGGATTTCAGCGCGCTCATCCAGGCGCCGGAGCGTTTCGAGGGTCGCGCGAAGTAATCCGCCAGAAACAGGCCGCGCTCGCTGCCGTCCGCGTTCTTGACCACGAAGACGCGCGCGTCGGGATGCCAGGCGGCAATGCCCTTCTTCTCTTCGAAGCTGATGCCGAACAGCTTGGTCGCGACGTCGAAGCAGGCGTCGATGACGCGCTCGAGCTGCAGGTAGGGCTTCAGCTCGGCCTCGTCGAAGGCGAATTTCTCGGCGCGCAGCTTCTCCTGGTAGAAGCGCCAGTCCCATGCCGCGAATTGTTCGTTGCTGCCGGCCTCGGTGGCCAGCCGCTCCAGCTGCTTCTGATCGGCGGCCGCCTTTTCCAGCGCCTTTTCCCAGACCGGATCGAGCAGGTTGTGCACCGCCTTCGGCGTCTTCGCCATCGTGTCGTCGAGCTTAAGCGCCGCGAAAGACTCATAGCCGAGCAGCCTCGCCTTCTCGGCGCGCAGCTTCAGCATGTCGCGCACCACATCGGTATTGTCGCTTGCGCCGCCATTCTGGCCACGCATGATGAAGGCGCGGAAGGCGATCTCGCGCAGGTCGCGGCGCTCCGAGAAGGTCGAGAACGGCTCGTAGATCGAGCGCGACAGCGTCACCGCATAGCGACCTTTCTGGCCACGCATCTCGGCCGCCTCGGCCATCGAGCTCTTCAAGAAATCCGGCAGGCCGACGAGATCAGCCTCGTCGAGGAACAGCGCCCAGTCGCGTTCGTCGGCCAGCACATTCTGGCCGAATTTGGTGCCGAGCGAGGAGAGTTCCTCGTTGATTGCCGCCAGCCGCTTCTTGCCTTCCGCATCGAGCTTCGCACCGGAGCGGACGAAGCCTTTCCAGGTCTTTTCCAGCACACGCAACGTCTCGGGATCGAGGCTCAGCCTGTCGCGGCGCTGGTAGAGGTCGTCGATGCGGGCAAACAGCTTCTCGTTCATCGAGATCGCGGAGAAGTGCCGCGACATCTTGGGCGAAATCTCGCGCTCCAGCTGCTGGATGGTGTCGTTGGTGTGGGCGCCGGCACGACACCAGAAGATCGACGAGACATGGTCGAGCGGCTCGCCGGCGAGATCAAGTGCAGCCAGCGTGTTTTCGATCGTTGCCGCCTCGCTGTTGCCGGCGATCGCGTCGATCTCAGCCTGGTGCGCTGCCAGCGCCGCGTCGAAGACCGGCCCGAAATCATTGTCGCCGATGCGGGTGAAATCGGGCAGGCCGAGCGGGCCTTGCCAAAGCGTCAGCGGATGGGCGGCGAGGTCGACGGTCTTTGACATGGGCAAATCCATAGGCGCTTTTGGTGGGGCTGAATGCAGGCGGGTTATCCCGATGTAGGGCGGTGCTCGGCACCGCGCAACAACAGGATCAGTAGGCGCTGCAGTCCTGCGCGACCGCCGTCTGGGTGCTGGCGGTGATGCGGCCGCCGACGACGGTGAAGGTCTCGCGCATCAGCGTGTCGTTCTCGGGGAAATCGTAGCAGGCGAGCACCGTGGTCTCGCCCTTTTTGCTCTTCTCGATGCGATGGCGAATGGCGGCGCCGGCAACCGCGCCTTGCCATTCGTCGATCGACGCGAGGAATTCCTGCTTGTCCTGGACGACGCCGACATCGTCGAGCTTCATGTGCACCTCTTCAGAAAGCAATTCGGACAGTTCGGTGCGGTCGGCGACCAGGAGTGCCGAATACCAACGATCGATGACGGCGCTGTCATCGGCGCTGGCGCTGATCGTCGCGGACAGCAGCAGCGCTGCCGCAAGGAGAAACCTACACCAGATCCGCTCCATCAGCCCTCTATCAAAGCTCCGGCCGCTCGAAATCGCCGGTCTCCTTGTTCATCACCCAGAGCTCGCCGGTCGAGATGTCGAACCAGGCGCCGTGCAGGGTAAGCTTGCCCTTGCCCTCGAGGATCGAAACGCAAGGGAATGTCCTGAGATTGGCGATCGAATAGCGGATCGAGATGCGCTCCAGCGCCGTCTGGCGCTCGGTCGCTGTCATGAAGGTGCTGGACGAGACGGTCTCGGCAGCCGGCGCGATCAGGCTCATCCATTTGCCGATGAAATCGCCGGGCGACAGCGGCGCAAAATTGGTATCGAGCGCGGCGCGGATGCCGCCGCAGCGGCCATGGCCCATCACCACGATGTTCTTAACCTTCAGGCTCTGCACGGCGAACTCGAGCGCGGCAGAGGTCGAGTGGAACTCGCCGTCCGGCTCATAGGGCGGCACGAGATTGCCGACATTGCGCAGCACGAAGAGCTCGCCCGGCCCGGCATCGAAGATCGCTTCGGGGGCCGAGCGGGAATCGCAGCAGGCGACGATCATGGTCTCGGGCGCCTGGCCCTCGCGCGCCAGCGAGCGGTAGCGGTCGCTTTCGGCGGGATAGCGGCCGCTCATGAAGTTGCGATAGCCGGTCAGCAGATGTTCGGGAAGGTGAGGCATTGGCGGCTAGAGCCTTTCCGAGGGTTTGGGGCGGCAGCTCGTTGCGATCGACAAAAGCCTCTAGCGGCAAAAGCCGGTCGCGGGCAATGCCGAATTGCGGATGGCGGCGTCGCAAACGCATGCCGGCCGCACCGATCGGTCATGCCCAGATGGCGATCTGAATGCCGAAGCGGTCGGCAAGCGGCGGATCGGGCGAGGGCCGCGCCTCGCCGCTGGCGATGCGGCCTGCGATCAACATCATGGCGGCCGCGTCGAGGAAGTCGTCGCCGGCGGCACCCTTCGGCGGGGCCTGGTCGAGGAAGGTCTTGTCGTAGCCTTGCCGGGAAAGCAGCGCCTTGCGCTCCTCCATGCCGGCCGGGTTGATAGCGCCCTTGATCTTCTTGGGCAGGATCATCGCGGTGCCGTCGTTTAGCCGGCAGAAGGCGACTTCCGGGTGCGATTCGAAGATGCGGCCGCGCAAATCCGGTCGCGCGATCAACAGCTGATCGATCTCGCGGATCTTCGAAAAAATGCCGAAGGCCTGGATGGAAACGCCGCGCGGCGGATTGGAAGTCGTCATCGCCACCTCGCTTGCCCGCCGGTGCGCGGCATACCAGGCTTCGACCGTGGTGAAGTTGCCGGTATCGGCGTAGAGCGCTGCGCGCGATGGTATGGCAAAGACGCTCGACTGCCGTGCTCCGAGCAGCGGCCGCACCAGCGCCTCCGGCCCGCGACCGCCGCGGCTGGAAAAATCAGGCAGGCCGATAGGCATGTCAACGGCGATCGTGGCGTCGGGCAGGGCGTGTAGCAGAGCCTCGAAAGTCGCGAAGACCGATGCCGATGGCGGCGCGCCAGGTTCGCGATGGACGGCGATCCAGCCGGCCTTGCAGCCGTCGACGCCGGCCAGCACGCCGCCGCCTGGCGTCACGCCCGCTTGTCCCGCCCGGGGTGAAGGAGATGGCGAAGCTGCACCATGGCCATCGGATGCGACAGGCTCTGCGCGTCCGTCTCGAGCTGCAGCTCGTCGCCGCCGCGTTTCGCCGTGCGCGCCAGGATCTCGTAGACGGCGGCCGTGGTCGACTGCAGCGCCTTCGCCGCCGGCTGGCCGGAAAGGATGCGGGCGAGATAGACGGCGGCCGTCAGGTCGCCCAACCCGTTCGGCGGCTTCTCGATCAGGCGGTGCTCGGCAAGCAGCGCCTGTCGGTCGTCGAGGAGGAAGTTACCGGTGCCGCCCGCCATCATCGAGGGTGCCGAGGTGACCAGCATGGTGTAGGGACCGGCGTGCAGGGCGGCCGCCGTCACCGACTTGATGTCGGGCAGCGGCGCGCCGGCCATCCATTCGAGCTCGTAGCGGTTGGGCGTGGCGATGTCGGCTATCGGCATCAGCCGGTCTCGCAGCGCGACGGCCGTCGGCTCCGGCACATAGAGCCCGCCCGAATCGCCCATCACCGGGTCGCAGACATAAAGGGCATCCTGCGTCCTCGCCTTGACGGCCGCAACCAGCGAAGCGACGGCCTCCGCCTGGCCGGCCTCACCGAGATAGCCCGAGAGCACCGCGCTCACCTCGCCCAACCACGGCGCGCGCTCGAGATCGGCCATCAGCGCCTTGAACTGATCGAGCGGCGGCACGATGCGGGTGGCGCGGCTGTGGCCTGGGTGCCAGGGCAGGATCACGGTCGGCACCGCCCAGACCGGGAAACCCAGCGTCTCCAGCGCGAAGACCGCGGCGCGGTTGCCGACCGAGCCGCGGGCGACATGGCTGGAGATGACGATGACCGCGCGCGGCGCGTCGGTTTTTTCAGCAATCATGAAATTCGGTTCCTAGCCACCCTGCGTGGCGGCATACACCAGCCAGACCAACAGCCCAATGGCGATGATGAGGCCGAGCGTTCGGCCAATGCGGGTGCCCCAAACTTCGATCGGATCGGAGCGGTCGGCATCGGCCGCGGTCACGTGGTCGCGTGCGTCCTTCGCGGTGCGGGCGACGAAGGAAGCGCCGCCCGGCGTCGTTTCGCGCGCCACGCGCTCAAGGATGCGGCGCGATTCATTCTCGTCGTCCCGGCGCTCGGCCATGGAGAATGTCCTTTCCGGCCCGGAGCTTAGCCTGTTCGATCGCGTATTCACAGGGGGCGAGCGGCCGGACCAAGGCTGCGTCATCACCGGGTCGTTTTCTTGCGCACGGATTGTGGTAATGCTTCGCATCACAACTTCTGTCGAGGGGACCAATCATGTTCGCCGAGCGCCTTCTTCTACCCTCCGCTTTCCGCAATTTGCCGGCCTTGCTGATGATGGCCTTCGTGCTGCCGCTGCTTGCCGGCTGCGGCTACAATACCATCCCGACGGCGGAGGAGAATGCCAGGGCAGCCTGGAGCGAGGTGCTCAATCAGTATCAGCGCCGCGCCGACCTGATCCCCAACCTGGTCGAGACGGTGAAGGGCTATGCCTCGCACGAGAAGGACACGCTCGACGCGGTGGTCCAGGCGCGCGCCAAGGCGACGCAGATCACGGTGACGCCGGAGACGCTGAAGGATCCGGAAGCCCTCAAAAAATTTCAGGATGCCCAGGCCGGGCTGACGGGCGCGCTGTCGCGGTTGATCGCGGTCTCGGAAAACTATCCCGACCTCAAGGCCAACCAGAATTTCCTCGCGCTGCAGGCGCAGCTCGAAGGGACCGAGAACCGCATCGCGGTGGCGCGTCGCGACTACATCCAGGCGGTCAGGGAGTACAATCTGACACTGAGGACCTTCCCGTCGGTGCTGTGGGCGACATTCTGGTTCCGCGGCAATGAGCCGTTTGCGAACTTCACCGTAGAGGAAGACAAGATGCAGGTGCCGAAGGTGGATTTCGGCACGAGCACCAAGCAGGGCGGGTGAGCGGCGCGACTGAAATTTAATCGAGCTTGCAGGCCTTGCGTTCCTTCGCGCCCCCCTCTGTCCTGCCGGATATCTCCCCCGCAAGGGGGGAGATTGGCAGCTCGACCGCTGTATCTCCGCTTCCAACGTTGGAGAGTGGCGAGGGTGGACGCGATATCCAATCTCCCCCCAAGTGGGGGAGATGTCCGGCAGGACAGAGGGGGGCGCGAAGGAACGCTTACCTCAGCTTCCTTGGCGTTCTTTTCTGCCTCCTCTTCCCCATCGCCGCCCTTGCCGCCGACCTGCCCCCGCTCACCGGCCGCGTGGTCGACAATGCCGGCATTATTGATGCCGGCACGCGCGCGGCGCTGACCCAGAGACTCGCCGATTTCGAGAAGAAAGGCTCCGACCAGATCGTCGTCGCGACCATCCCCACCCTCGGCGGCGAGGAGATCGAGCCCTACGCCAACCGGCTGTTCCGCTTCTGGAAGCTCGGCCAGGCCAAAGAGAACAATGGTGTTCTTCTCCTGGTTGCGCCGAACGATCGCAAGATGCGCATCGAGGTCGGCTATGGGCTGGAAGGCACGCTGACCGACCTGCACACCAAGCTGATCATCGAAAACGACATGGTGCCGGCCTTCCGCGCCGGAGACTTCTCCGGCGGCATCAGCAAGGCCGTCGACGACATCATCATGGTGCTGGAGGGTAATCCGGAGGAGCTGGAGGCGCGCGGCAAGCGCAACGAGCAGGCGCCGTTCAACTCCGACGACCTGTTCTTCGCCATCTTCATCACCATATGGGCGCTGATCTTCTTCGGCGGCATCGCGCTGACGGTGCTGCCGCCGATCTTCGGCCAGAAGATCGGGCCCGGCCGCTACCGCTGGCTCGGCATGACCTTCGAGCCCAGCCGGCGATCATCCGGCGGATGGTCGTCCGGTGGCGGCGGCTGGTCGTCGGGCGGTGGAGGCTGGTCCTCCGGTGGCGGCGGTGGCGGGTTTTCCGGCGGCGGCGGTTCGTCGGGCGGCGGCGGCTCCTCTGGAAGCTGGTGAGAAACCATGGCAACGCGACCGATCAGTCCCGAGGACCATGACCGCATCGCCGAGGCCATCCGTGCCGCGGAAGCAAGGACCGACGGCGAGATATACTGCGTCGTCGCGGGGTCCAGCGACGGCTATTTCTTCCCGGCTGCGTTCGCGGCGGCGCTCGCCACGATTGTCGTCAGCCTCGCAGTGGCCTACGGGCTGGAAGCCTTGTGGCTGACCATCCGTTTGCCGCATTTCGTGCTTGCTCAGCTTCTGGCGTTTGGCTGCATGCTCGCGCTCCTCTGGGCGCTGCCCGGCTTGCGCATTCACCTCGTGCCGAAACGGCTGCGCTACCAGGCGGCGCATGCCAATGCGATGAAGCAATTTCTCGCCCGCAACGTCCACCGCACCCAGGCGAGGACGGGCGTGCTGATCTTCGTCTCCATCGCCGAGCGCTATGCCGAGGTGGTGGCCGACAGCGGCATCGATGCCAAGGTCGGCCAGCATGTCTGGGATGGCGTGGTGCGGGACCTGACGAAGCACGCGGGCGACGATCGACTCGCCGACGGTTTCGCCAAGGCGATCGAAGCGGTCGGCGCGGTGCTGGCCGAGCATTTCCCGGTTACCGCCGGCGACACCAATGAATTGGATGACCATCTCGTCGAGATCTGACGGAACTTGCTGAAAATCTGCTCTGCCGGGGCCGGGTGAGGGTTGGTTTTCGGTGCCTCCGATGCCGCCAAGCTCATTTGTGAGAAAGCGCGGGCGCGACAGCGCGGGACTCTTTGCAGTCGGGCCAAGCGGGTTTATGATTAACAAATCATGAACACGCTGACGATCGACATCCGGAAAGCCGACCCTCGCGATGCAACAGCTATCGCGGACGTGCACCAGGAGGCATGGCGCGGCGCCTATTCCGGCATCATCCCGCATCGCACGCTGACGGCCATGATCAATCGCCGCGGCCCCGATTGGTGGGCGAACGCAATTCGCAAGGCAGCTACCGTGCTGGTGGTCGAGATCGGGGGCACGATCGCCGGCTATGCCACGATCGGCAGGAACCGCGCCCGCGAGCTCAGGCAGCAAGGCGAGATCTACGAGCTTTACCTGCGTCCGGAATATCAGGGCATCGGCCTTGGCAGCAGGCTGTTCAAGGCGGCGCGGACGCGCCTTGCCGACCACGGCCTCAGAGGCCTGGTGGTGTGGGCGCTGGAAGACAATTACAATGCGCTGGCCTTTTATGCCGGCAATGGCGGCCGCGACGTCGCCGAAGGCGTCGAGGTCTTCGAGCAGAAGGCGCTGAAGAAGGTTGCCTTCGTCTGGGAATGATGGCCGCCACTTAAAACGCGTTTGCGGTGACGTGCTTCAAGTCTTCGTTTGATACATATCGTTCGCCCAAAACCGCTGCGCAGTCTTGGGCGACATGCATTGGGTTACAATCCATCACAAACTGTGCGCTTCCATTAGCGTCCAGTGCTATTCGCCGCATTGCACCATGAAGCGCCGCCCGCTATCGATCTCACAAATCGAGAGAGGGATTTGAGCATGCGCATCGAAGCCGTACCAACGGGGAAGAATCCGCCAGAGGACATCAACGTCATCATCGAGGTGCCGATCGGCGGCGAGCCGATCAAGTACGAGATGGACAAGGAGGCCGGCACGCTGTTCGTCGACCGCTTCCTGCACACCTCGATGCGCTATCCCGGCAATTACGGCTTCGTGCCGCACACTCTCTCCGGCGACGGCGACCCGATCGACGTGCTCGTCTGCAACACGCGCGCGCTGGTGCCGGGCTGCGTCATCAATGTGCGGCCGATCGGCGTCTTGATCATGGAAGACAATGCCGGCCAGGACGAGAAGGTGATCGCGGTTCCCTCGCCGAAGCTGACGCTGCGCTACGAGAATGTCACCGAATACACGCACCTGCCGGAAATCACCCGCCAGCAGGTGCAGCACTTCTTCGAGCACTACAAGGATCTCGAGCCCGGCAAATGGGTCAAGATCGAGGGCTGGCACGATTCCAACTATGCCAAGAAGATGATCGTCGAGGCGATCGAACGGGCGAAGGCGGTCAAGTAGGTAAGCGGCAGCCAACGCCTGGGCGATGGGGCTTGGGCGAAGCCCTCAACGTCGTCATCCCAGGGCGAAGCAGGAGCGCAGCTCCGTCGCGGAGACCCTGGGATCCATGCCGTGAGGTCGCGCGAAAGATCGTTACGGAACGGAATTACTGCACCGTGGCAACGCCTTGATGTAACGGCATGGATCCTTGGGTCTGCGCCGCGTCGCTTCGCTCCTTGCTCCGCCCAAGGATGACGAATGCGCAACCTTCGCCGTCTCGCACTCGTCGAACACCCTCTAATTTCTAGTTATCTACTCGCCCAAAGTCCGGCACGTTGCCGATCACCTCGCGCTTGTCCTTGCCGCAAGCAAAACCCTTCGCCCTTTGATCGGCGAGCTTGCGCGCCTGATCGTTGGCCTGAGGATTGCCGGTGGCGAGCACGAGGCCGATTGTGCAGCCCTCATGCTCCTCCGGCTGCGCGACCTTGGCGACGACCAGCACCTCGGTCGGCTTGTTGTCGTTTTCGGGATTGCTGATCTCGCGCCGATGAATGACGGCGAAGGGCACCGCCTTGTCGCCATTGGTTTCGATGCGCCACTCGATCTTCGGGCCAGCGGTGTTGAACCCGGAGAAACTCTCCCAGATGGCGGTCATGTCGTCGGAGGGAAAACCGTAGTAGACGGACTCGCGCGCGTCGTCATAGCCGATCAGCACCGGATAGCCGCGATAGCCCGCGCAGGCGAGGTTCGCCCAGTCGCCGTCGCCTTCTTCCGATTGCGCGTAGGTCACGCAGTCCTTCTTCCAGTCGAGGTCGGTATAGGCACTGGAAATGTCGCCGGCATGGGCCGAGCCACCAAGGATGACAAAGGCAGTAAGAGCAAGCCAGGCGCGCATCCGAAGACCTCCGTTTGGTGCAGCAGCGTAGCGTTAAAACCCGCGTGAACCTAGGAAGCTGGGTTGGCGCGAAGGGTCAATTGTCTAGGCCACCGACGCCCGGAACTGGGCAGTCGGACGGTGCGGACCACTATTTCTTCAAGCTGGCTTCAATCAGCAGATCGGCGTTGCGGGCGACTGATGCCGCCGGTCCGCCGAGGCCGAACAATTGGCCGCTGATATAGGCGCCCTCGATCAGCAGCAGCAGCCCATCGCCGAGCGTCTCGGAATCACTCGCACCCATCGCGGCCGCCATGGCGCGCAGGCGCCGGCGCAATTCCTGCTTGTTGTTCTCGCTCACCACCCGCGCAGGATGGCCGTGCTCGGGATATTCGACCGCCGCATTGGTCATGCCGCAGCCGCGATAGTCCGGCCTCTGCGTGCGTTTGCCGACGCGAGTGAGGAAAGCGATGATCTGCGCGCGCGCATTGCCAGGATGCGCGTCCACGGCCTCGTCGAACCGCTGCCAGAATTCGAGGTCGTACTTGCGCAGATAGGAAGCGGCGAGTTCGTCCTTGGACGGGAAGGTCCGGTACAGGCTGGGCTTGGTGACGCCGGCGCGCCTGACGATCTCATCGACGCCGATCGCCCGGATGCCTTCGCGATAGAACAGGTCGCGCGCCACGTCGAGGATCTTGTCGGCAGCCTTCGGCGCCGGCGCCGTGCCGGCTCCGCTGATCGACGCTTCAATTTTTTTGTCCGATGGCATTCAACAAACTCGCTTGACAATGTTACTGACCGGTACGTATGAATGGCGCCGCTCCATTGCAACGTACCGGTCAGTAACATGATAACTCATTCCCGCCCCTTTGGCCAGCGCTACGCCTTCGTCGTCGTCGCAGTCATCTTCTTCTGCCTGCTGATCGCCGCCGGTCTCCGTTCCGCGCCGGCGGTCATGATGCTGCCGCTGGAAGAGAGCTTCGGCTGGCGGCGCGATGTCGTCTCGCTTGCCGCCGCGGTCGGCATCTTCCTCTATGGCCTCACCGGGCCATTTGCCGCGGCGTTGATGGAGCGGATCGGGCTACGCCGCACACTGCTTGCCGCGCTGCTGATCATGTCGGGCTCCACAGCGCTCAGCCTGCTGATGACCAAGCCGTGGCATCTGCTGATCACATGGGGGGTATTTTCGGGCATCGGCTCGGGCGCGGTCGCGACCGTGCTCGGCGCCACCATCGTCAATCGCTGGTTCAAGACCAATCGCGGCCTGGTGATGGGGCTGATGTCCGCCTCCAGCGCGACCGGCCTGCTGGTGTTCCTGCCGCTGCTCGCCTCGCTGGCTCAGTCGGGAGGTTGGAAGCCGGTCGCCGTTGCCATCGCCATTGCCACGGCGGCTCTCGTGCCGCTGGTCTTTCTGCTGGTGCCGGAGCGCCCGGCTTCCATCGGCCAGGTGCGTTATGGCGCCGATGCCGACGACGTGCCGCCGGTGTCGCCGGCCGCGCAAGGCAATTTCCTGGCGCATACGCTGAACACGTTGCGCCGTGCCGCGGGAACCAGGGTGTTCTGGTACCTGTTCGCCACATTCTTTGTCTGCGGTTTCACCACAAACGGCCTCGTCGGCACGCATCTCATCGCCTTTTGCGGCGACATGGGCATCGGCGAGGTGCAGGCAGCCGGGCTATTGTCGATGATGGGCATTTTCGACCTGATCGGCACGACGCTGTCCGGCTGGCTCACCGACCGTTTCGATCCGCGCAAGCTGCTTGGCGTCTATTATGCCGTGCGCGGCCTGTCGCTGATCTATCTGCCCTATTCCGGGTTCTCGGCCGTCAGCCTGATCATCTTCGCCGTGCTCTATGGGCTAGACTGGATCGCCACCGTGCCGCCGACGCTCAGGCTCGCCAACGAAGCTTTCGGCGACCGCAGCGGCCCGATCGTGTTCGGCTGGATCGTCGCCGGCCACCAGGTGGGCGCCGCGGCGGCGGCGGCCTTCGGCGGCACGATGCGCGAATTGCAGGGCAATTACGAGCTTGCCTTCCTGATCGCCGGCATGACCGGCATAGCCGCGGCCTGTATTTCGCTCTTGATCAACACGAGCAAGCCGGCTTTTGAGCCGGAACCGCAGGCGGCCTAAAGCGCGACTTCCCCTTCTCCCGCAAGAGGAGAAGGGAGAGATGTGACCTGTTATCAAAATTTCATGGTTCCGATATGCGCCTGAAACATTGAGGCCGGAGGGTTGCGGTCCCGTTCAACGCCATCCGGAGACAGCCATGAACAAGCTCTCGTTAACCCGCCGCGCTTTCGTCACCTCGGCCAGCGCCTTTGGCCTAGTCGGCGCCTCCGGTCTCGCGTTGCCTTACTATTCGCGCGCCAATCAGCGCCCGGCCTTCACCCACGGCGTCCAGTCCGGCGATATCGACGCCACCTCCGGCGTGATCTGGACCCGCACCGACAGGCCGGCGCGCGTGATGTACGAAGTGTCGACCACCGAAAGCTTCGCCGACGCCGTCAGGCTGGCGCCGCTCGATACCTCGCCCGCCAGCGACTATACGGTGAAGCGGCTGCTCACCGACCTCGCCGCCGACCAGGACATTTTCTACCGGATGACGGCCGCCGATCTTTCCGACATCAACGCCGTCTCCGAGCCGATCGTCGGCCGTTTCCGCACCGCGCCGGCGTCGAAGCGCGACGTGCGCTTCGCGTGGTCGGGCGACACCGCCGGCCAGGGCTGGGGCATCGACGAGACCGGCATGAAGACCTACTCCACCATCGCCAAGCACACGCCTGACTTCTTCCTCCATTCCGGCGACACGATCTATGCCGACGGCGCCATGAAGGACGAGGTCGACCTGCCCGGCGGCGGCAAGTGGAAGAACGTCGTCATGATCGACGGCAAGCGCAAGGTCGCCGAAACGCTGGACGAGTATCGCGACCAGTGGAAGTACAACATGATGGACAAGCACGTGCTCGCGCTTAGCGCCATCTGCCCGACCTTCTACCAGTGGGACGACCACGAGGTGGTGAACAACTGGTCGGATTCGAAGGACCTGACGGCCGACAACCGCTACACGGAAAAATCCATCCATGTGCTGGCGGCCCGCGCGGCGCGCGCCTTCCATGAAATGACGACCATCCGCTACGAGCCTTCGGAACCGGGACGCGTCTACCGCAAGATCGCCCACGGGCCGCTGCTCGACGTGTTCTTCCTCGACATGCGCTCCTATCGCGGCCCGAACGGCCCCGACATGGAGGACACGCTGACGCCGAAGTCGCGCATGCTCGGCGAGCAGCAGACGCAGTGGCTGAAGCGCGAGCTGGCGAATTCCAAGGCGACCTGGAAAATCATCGCCGCCGACATGCCGCTCGGCCTCGTCGTCTGGAACGACGCGGCCAAAAAGGCCGGCGCCGAGGCGGTCAGCAACGGCGACAATGGCACGCCAAAAGGCCGCGAGCTCGAGTTCGCCGACCTGCTGCGCTACATCAAGAACGCCGGCATCACCAACACGGTGTGGCTGACCGCCGACGTCCACTATACGGCGGCGCATTACTACAATCCGGACAAGGCGCAGTTCCAGGATTTCAACCCGTTCTGGGAATTCGTCTCCGGCCCGATCCACGCCGGCACCTTCGGTCCCAACGATCTCGACATGACCTTCGGGCCCGAGCTGAAGTTCATCAAGGCGCCGAGCGCCGAGCAGGGCCAGAACCTGCCGCCATCAGCGGGCCTGCAGTTCTTCGGCCTGGTCGACATTTCCGGCGCCACCGAGCAACTAACGGTGCGGCTGATGGATCGCGACGACAACGAGCTCTACAAGGTCACGCTCGATCCGGTGCGGTCGGCTTAGGGTCGGGACGAGGCACCCCCCTATTTCCTGCCGGACAGTCCGGCAGGGCACAGGGGGTGTGCCGGAGTGCCGCCTTTGTTAGGTAGCCGTCGCAATATTATTCCGGATAGCAGGTCGCGGGAATGTTCGGCCAGACGGCGGTGTCGCAGTTGGCTGCCTTCTGGCGCTGCTTGAAGGCGGCGCTGACCGGGCCGGTGACGATCGGGTCGACCCCGTCCGGGGCGTCGGCAAACATCTGCTGCGCGGTTTTGGCATCAGGGGCCGAGGGGTCGGCTTCTCTCAGGGCAGCCGCCGACTGTGCGGCGCCAGCCGCGACAAGCACGCCAAGCGCTCCCCACGCGAAAACCGGACGCAATCTGGACATCTGATCGGTCATGAACATGAAATTGCCCGGCCCCTCAAAGGTTCCGCCTTGGTTAACAGAATCAGTTCACACCAAGACGTTTAAGAATCAGTGACCATTTATTTGGGGCGGGGCCTCCCCTTTCGCAATTGCGAAAAACCTTGTATGAGCCGCCCAACCAAAAAAGGCGGCGCTTTCGGGCCTGCTGCCTGCAACGCTCCCGAGACCAGACAATGAACCTCCGCAATATCGCGATCATCGCGCATGTCGACCATGGGAAAACCACGCTCGTCGACCAACTCCTGAAACAGTCCGGCGCCTTCCGCGAAAACCAGCGCGTCGCCGAGCGCGCCATGGACTCCAACGACCTCGAAAAAGAACGCGGCATCACCATCCTGGCCAAGGCGACCTCGGTCGACTGGAAGGGCACCCGCATCAATATCGTCGACACGCCCGGACACGCCGACTTCGGCGGCGAGGTCGAGCGCATCCTGTCGATGGTGGATTCGGCGATCGTGCTCGTCGACGCCGCCGAAGGGCCGATGCCGCAGACCAAGTTCGTCGTCGGCAAGGCGCTGAAGGTAGGTCTGCGGCCGATCGTCGTCATCAACAAGATCGACCGGCCTGACGCCCGTCACATCGAGGTGGTCAACGAGGTGTTCGACCTGTTCGCGGCGCTCGATGCGACCGACGAACAGCTCGACTTCCCGATCCTCTACGGCTCGGGCCGCGACGGCTGGGTGTCGGAAAATCCGGAAGGCCCGAAGGACCAGGGCCTTGCGCCACTGTTCGATCTCGTCGTCAAGCATGTGCCGGCGCCGACGGTGCATCCCGGTCCGTTCCGCATGATCGGCACCATCCTCGAGGCCAATCCGTTCCTCGGCCGCATCATCACCGGCCGCATCGAGTCGGGCTCGCTGAAGCCAAACCAGGCGGTCAAGGTGCTGCACCATGACGGCACGCAGATCGAGACCGGACGGATCTCGAAAATCCTCGCCTTCCGCGGGCTCGAGCGCCAGCCGATCGAGGAAGCCCAGGCGGGGGACATCGTCGCCATCGCCGGCCTGTCGAAGGGCACCGTCGCCGACACCTTCTGCGATCCGAGCGTGAGCGAGCCGCTGCATGCGCAGCCGATCGACCCGCCGACGGTGACCATGTCCTTCCTCGTCAACGACAGTCCGCTTGCCGGCACCGAGGGCGACAAGGTGACCAGCCGCGTCATCCGCGACCGGCTGCTGCGCGAGGCCGAAGGGAATGTGGCGCTCAAGATCGAGGAATCGCCGGAGAAGGATTCCTTCTTCGTCTCCGGTCGCGGCGAGTTGCAGCTTGCCGTGCTGATCGAGACGATGCGCCGCGAAGGCTTCGAGATCGCCGTGTCGCGCCCGCGGGTCGTCATGCAGAAGGGCGATGACGGCCAGTTGCTGGAGCCGGTCGAGGAAGTCGTCATCGACGTCGACGAGGAGCACGCCGGCGTGGTCGTGCAGAAGATGTCGGAACGCAAGGCCGAGATGGTCGAGCTGCGCCCCTCCGGCGGCAACCGCCAGCGCCTTGTCTTCCACGCGCCGACCCGCGGCCTGATCGGCTATCAGTCGGAGCTGTTGACCGACACGCGCGGCACCGCCGTGATGAACCGGCTGTTTCATGCCTATGAGCCGTACAAGGGCGAGCTGCCCGGCCGCACCAATGGCGTGCTGATCTCCAACGAACAGGGTGAGTCGGTCGCCTATGCGATGTGGAACCTGGAGGACCGCGGCCCGATGATCATCGATCCGGGCGTCAAGGTCTACCAGGGCATGATCATCGGCATCCATTCCCGCGACAATGACCTGGAAGTGAACGTGCTGAAGGGCAAGAAGCTCACCAACATCCGCGCCGCCGGCAAGGACGAGGCGGTGAAGCTGACGCCGCCGGTCCGCATGACGCTGGAACGCGCGCTGGCCTGGATCCAGGACGACGAGCTGGTCGAGGTGACGCCGAAGACCATTCGGCTCAGGAAGCTCTATCTCGACCCGAACGAGCGCAAGCGCTTCGAGAAGTCGGCCAAGGTGATGGGCGCGGCGTAGGGTTTTAGCCCAGGCAGTTACTCAAGGGAGGGGGCAGCGCTCCCTCTCTTTTCACTTCATGCACATGCGGCCGAAACGACAGCGTCACGGCCGGTCTCGCCGGAGAGGTCGACGCGTACCACCATGCCGTCGCGCACCGGCCTGCGCAGGGCTTTGGCGCCGCACGGTTCGATGGCGAGCAACCGCCGCGCTTCCCAGGCCTGCAGCCTCGACCGGGAGATGCCGAGCTCGCCGGCGAGCAAGCGGTCAAGCCGCAAGGGCGTTGCGGCGTCGAGCCGAAGCTCAAGCCAAAGCGCCGTCGCGCCTTCCGGCCTGCCATCCAGCAGCTCCTTTCGCACCGTGACTTCGGGAGATTCTTCGATCCGCCCGAGCCGATTTCTGAGCGCCACGGCATCGAAGCCATAGTGGCGGACCAGCGTCGGATCGTTGCGCTCCAGTGCAGCCAGCAGCGCCGGTGCGATGTCGCGACGGTTGCATCGCTCAAAAATGGTGCGGTTCCAGGAATTGTTGCAGTCGGTGCAGCGATAGATCAGCCAGGCATCGATGCGCTTGCCGTTGGCGTTGACGCGGAACTTTCCGCTGCATTGATAAGGTTTGACGCCGCCGCAGCGATTGCAGTTGATGAGAGGTCGAGGCGCGACCGCGGGCGCGATCACCCAGCGAATGCGCAAAGTTCGAGACATGCCGATAGGCCCTTCCCGTCGGGAAGTCCGTCAGCGCGGCAATGTCCGAGATGCCCATGCGGGCACGGTGTGGCGAAAGGCTGTAGCGGATGAAAATCAGGCCCCGCGCGATTGCGCGACGGCGGCTCAGCAATGCCAAACCGGTCTCGCGCCGCCGCCTGAAGAACACATGAAATGAATGCAGGTGCCGCCAAAGCGCGCCTGCGGTGCTTTCGGGAGTAGACGAGACCGGCGGTTACTGAGGCAAAGTGAAACTCGAAATCGGAAAAGGATCGGCTCTTCTAGCCGTGCGACGGCGGGCGGGCAAGAGTATGCCGCCCGCCGTGTTTCAATGTGACGACCTTCGGGCGCTTTGGCGCTACATCATCTCGATGATCGGCGCGACCTCGACGCTGAAGGCCGGGTTCATCAGGATCGGACAATCCCTGGCCTTGGCGACGGCATCGTCGATATCCTTCGCTTCGACGATCGTGTAGCCGGCGGTTGGATTGCTGCCGCCATTGTTCTCGACCACGCCGCCGGGCAGCACCGTTCTCGACATGCCGACAGGATTGCCGCCGTCGATCACGGCCGAACCCAGCTTGTCGTACCAGCCGGTCCAGGCATCCATCGCAGCTTTGCGCTCGGCCTCCTCGGTCGGCATCTTGCCGGAGCCGTGATAGACATAGAGAAATTTCGCCATGTTCTCCTCCCTTTTCGGCAGCGTCGAGCCGGGATGCGGCAGCGCCGCCTGGCGGTATGCGGCTACGCCGCAATCCGATATGCGGCTACGCCGCAATCGTTGATCATCGACCCAAACGGCGGGGCGGGCAACGAGAAATTCGACGTTGCTAATGTGAGGCCGGTGAGCCTCACCTTGCCATGGCGTGGTATTCGGGGTTCGGTCGCATGTCGACCGCAGCGGCCACCCGGTTCGACATGTTGAAGAAGGCGGCAGTCGAGGCGATGTCCCAGATGTCGCGATCACTGAAGCCCACCTGTCGCAACGCGGCGCGGTCGCCCTCGACGATCTTGGCCGGCTCCTCCGTCAGCTTGACCGCGAATTCCAGCATCGCCGTCTCCCTTTCGGGCAAGCCGGCGGCGCGGAAATTCATCACCATCATCTCGCCAAGAGCGGGCTCACCGGAAAGCTGGCGCACCGCCGCGCCATGCGCGGTCAGGCAGTAGTAGCACTGGTTGATCGAGGAAACGGCGACCGCGATCATCTCGCGCTCCAGCTTCGACAGGCCGGACTCGCCCAGCATCAGCTCGTTGTACATGTCGGTGAAGGCGCGCAGCTTCTTCTCGTCGAAGGCGTAGGCCAGAAGCACGTTGGGCACGAGGCCGAGCTTTTCCTCGCATTTGGCGAAATAAGCCTTCGTCGCTTCGCTCAGCTCCGCCCGGGCCAGGTCGAGCGCCGTAATCCTGTCGGTCATATCCGTTCTCCTCGCAGGGTGAGCGTCGGTTCGATTTTCTTAAAGCGTCGTCAAACCTTTGTCGCCAAATAGCGCTCATCTGCTACCATAGACCCAAAAGCATGTGACGGGAGGGACTTCACATCATGGCCAGCCTGAAAACCGCAAGCCAGCCGAAAAAGACCAGCACGGCAAAAGGAGGCGCGGCAAGGGCAGGCGAAAAGCCCGGCAGGCTCGCCGACTATCTCCTCGCCCGCACGCCGGCCGAAGACATCGCCGCCTATGACGTCGCCGACCTCGAACGCGCCGCCGATCTCGCCGGCCGGGCGGTCGCCAGGCACAGAAAGGGCGATTGCATCATTGCCATAGACGTGGATTCCGGCGTGACGCGCCAGGGCCGGCCGATGACGGTCATCACCGTCGTCAACGACAACATGCCGTTCCTGTTCGATTCCATCCTCGGCGAGATCACCGAGAGCGCCGGCGAGCCGCTTTTGGTCACCCATCCCGTCATCGTCGTCCGGCACGGCAAGAGCGGCATCGAGGAGATCCTCGGTGACGGCGGCTCCGTCAAGGGCGAAACCAGCCATGACCGGCTGAGCGTCGTCCACGTCCATATCGGCCGCCTTTCGGCCGATCAGGCCGAAGCCCTGGCCGGCCGCCTGAAGAAGCTGCTGGACCAGGTGCGCGCCGCCGTCGCCGATTGGAAGCCGATGCTTGCCCGGCTCGATCAGGCCATCTCGGAATTCCGCTACGCGCCGGTGCCGCTCGACAAGGCGCATGTCACCGAGGCGATCGCCTTCCTCGAATGGCTGCGAGACGACAATTTCACCTTCCTTGGCATGCGCGAGTTCAACTACACCGGCGGCGAGAAGAGCGGCATGCTGGAGCGCGCCGACAAACCCGGCCTCGGCATCCTCGCGGATCCCGACGTCCTGGTTCTCAGGCGCGGCACCGAGGCGGTGTCGACAACGCCGGAAATCCGCGCCTTCCTGCATGGGCCGGAACCGCTGATCGTCACCAAGGCCAATGCCAAGTCCCTGGTGCACCGGCGCATCTATCTCGACTATATCGGGGTCAAAACCTACACCGCCAAGGGCGTGCTTTCAGGCGAGCTGCGCATCGTCGGCCTGTTCACCTCGACCGCCTACACGCGTTCGGTGATGAAGATCCCCTATCTGCGCTCGAAGGCCGAGACGGTCATCGCCAAGTCCGGCTTCAATCCACATGACCATTCCGGCAAGGCGCTGATCAACGTGCTGGAGAGCTATCCGCGCGACGAGCTGTTCCAGGTTCCGGTGCCGATCCTCAGGAAGCACGCCGAAGCCATCCTGGGGCTGGTCGAACGGCCGCGCGTCAGGGCGCTGGTGCGGGTCGACCAGTTCGACCGGTTCGTCTCGATTCTCGTCTTCGTGCCGCGCGACCGCTACGACAGCGTCGTGCGCGAGAAGATCGGCACCTACCTGAAGACGGTATTCCAGGGCCGGCTGTCGGCATATTATCCGGCCTTCCCGGAAGGCGGGCTGGCGCGTGTGCATTTCATCATCGGCCGTTCCGGCGGCAAGACGCCAAAGGTCGAGCCGACAACGATCGAGGCAGCGATCCGCGACATCGTGCGCACCTGGGACGATGCGCTGCGCGAAGCAGTGTCGGAATCCGGCGCGGATGCAACGCTCACGGCCATTGCCTCGCGCTTTTCGGAAAGCTATCGCGATTCGTTCTCGCCGGCCGTGGCGCTGGCCGACGCAGGTCGCATCGCCAGGATCGATGCGGCCAATCCGATCGCCATCGACTATTACCGCCATGCCGACCAGAAGCCGCACCAGGCGGCGCTGAAGATCTATCACCACGGCAGTCCGGTGGCGCTGTCGCGGCGCGTGCCGGTGCTGGAGAATATCGGCTTCCGCGTCATCAGCGAGCGCACCTTCGAGGTCGGCGACGAAGCCTCCGGCATGGTGTTCATCCACGACATGGAGCTGGAGAACAGCTACGGCAAGCCGATCGACCTCGGCGACGGCGCGCTGTTCGAGGATGCCTTCCTGTCGGTCTGGCGCGGCGACGTCGACAATGACGGCTACAACGGCCTTGCCCAGACCGCGGGTCTCTGGTCGGGCGAAATCACGATCCTGCGCGCCTACGGCCGCTATTTGCAGCAGGCCGGTATCCCGCAGAGCCAGGATTTCATCGCCGCCGCGCTCAACCGCTATCCGGAGATCGCGCGCGGCCTGCATCAGCTGTTCGTTGCCCGCCTTGGCCCTACGGCCGAGACCGAGGGCGTGGTCGCCGCCAAGCACCTCAAGGCCAAGATCAAGGACGCGCTGGAAGAGGTGCCCAACATCGATGACGACACCATCATCCGTCGTTACCTCAACCTGATCGAAGCCTCGCTGCGCACAAATCATTTCGTTACCGATACGAAAGACAAAGGACAGTCGCTGGCGATCAAGCTGGATTCGCAGGCAGTCGACGGGCTGCCGGCGCCGCGGCCCTGGCGCGAGATCTTCGTCTACGGCTCGGAGGTCGAGGGCGTGCACCTGCGCTTCGGCCCGGTGGCGCGCGGCGGCTTGCGCTGGTCCGACCGCGCCCAGGACTACCGCACCGAGGTGCTGGGTCTGGTCAAGGCGCAGCAGGTCAAGAACGCGGTCATCGTGCCGGTCGGCGCGAAGGGCGGCTTCTATCCGAAGAAACTGCCAATGAGCGCCGGCCGCGACGCCATCTTCGAGGCCGGCACTTCGGCCTACAAGAATTTCGTCTCCAGCCTGCTTTCGATCACCGACAATATCGGTGTCGACGGCATCATCCCGCCGGCCGGCGTGGTGCGGCGCGACCAGGACGATCCCTATTTCGTCGTTGCCGCCGACAAGGGCACGGCGACCTTCTCCGATACGGCCAACGCCATTTCGGAGACGCACAATTTCTGGCTGGACGACGCCTTTGCCAGCGGCGGCTCGGCCGGCTACGACCACAAGAAGATGGGCATCACCGCCAAGGGCGCCTGGGAAGCGGTGAAGCGGCATTTCCGCGAGATGAACCGCGACATCCAGACCGAGCCCTTCACGGTCGTCGGCGTCGGCGACATGTCGGGCGACGTGTTCGGCAACGGCATGCTCCTGTCACCGGCAACCAAGCTGATCGCCGCCTTCGACCACCGCGACATCTTCATCGACCCCGACCCGGACATGGCGGCCTCGCTGGCCGAGCGCCAGCGCATGTTCGGGCTGCCGCGCTCGTCGTGGCAGGACTATGACAAGTCAAAGCTGTCGGAAGGCGGCGTCATCGTCTCGCGCAGCCTGAAGTCGATAACGCTGCCGCCAGCGGCGGCCGCCGCGATCGGCCTCGCCAAGTCCACGGCAACGCCGGTCGAGATCATGAACGCCATCCTCAAGGCGCCCGTCGATCTTTTGTGGTTCGGCGGCATCGGCACCTATGTCCGGGGCTCCGGCGAGACCAATGCCGATGTCGGCGACCGCGCCAACGACGCCATCCGCGTCACCGCGCTCGACGTGCGCGCCAAGGTCATCGGCGAGGGCGCCAATCTCGGCGTCACGCAGCGGGCGCGTATCGAGTTCGGCATTAAGGGCGGCCGCTGCAATTCCGATGCCATCGACAATTCGGGCGGCGTCAACTGCTCGGACGTCGAGGTCAACATCAAGATCGCGCTGGCGTCGGCCATGCGCAAAGGCTCGCTGGCGAGGCAGGCGCGCAACAAGCTGCTTGCCGAGATGACCGACGAGGTGAGCACGCTGGTGCTTTCCAACAACTACCAACAGACGCTGGCGCTGTCGCTGGCGCGCAAGCGCGGGCTGGCCGACATCGCGCACCAGGCGCGCTTCATGACGGCGCTCGAAGCGCGCGGCCTGCTCGACCGCGCCGTCGAGACGCTGCCTTCGCCGGCGGCGCTCGCCGAGCGCGAGGCTCGCGGCGAGCCGCTGACCAGGGCCGAGCTCGGCGTGCTGCTTGCCTATGCCAAGATCGTGCTCTTCTCCGACATCGTCGCCAGCGACGTGCCGGACGATCCGCATTTCGACCGCGATCTGATGGGCTATTTCCCGGAGCGGATGGCGAAGAAATTCGCCGGCGAGATCCGTGACCACCGGCTGCGGCGCGAGATCATCGCGCGCGTCGTCGCCAACGATCTCGTCAATCGCGGCGGGCCGTCCTTCGTCAACCGGCTGCAGGAAGCCACGGGCTGCACCGCGGGCGCCGTCGTGCGCACTTTCGCCCTGGTGCGCGACGGTTTCGCGCTGCCTTGGCTCTACAAGGAGATCGATGCCCTCGACAACCAAATCGACGGCCAGACGCAGCTCGATCTCTACCAGGCAGTCAGCCGGCTCATCTTCATGACCAGCGGCTGGTACCTGAAGAACGACCTATCCTCCGCACGGCTCGGCCAGCGTATCGCCGACTTGCAGGAAGCGCGCAAGGCTTTGGAGCCGAAGCTCATCTCGCTGCTGCCGGCCTTCTCGCGCGAGCGGATCGAGGCGCGGCGCCATGACCTGACTGAGGGCGGCGCGCCCGACAAACTTGCCGAAAAGCTGGCGCTGGCCGAGGTGAGCGACCTGATCCCGGACATCGCGCTCACCGCACGCACGGCCAATGCCGATATCGTCAGCGCCGCCAGGGCCTTCTTCGCCGTCAGCGACGCTTTTCGCATTCCACGCGTCGAGGAGGCCGCGCGCTCGATCATGCCGCCGGACTATTACGACCAGCTGGCGCTATCGCGCGCGACCGACACGATCGGCGCCGCAAGACGCGGCATCGCGGTCGCGGCGCTCACCGCCCACGGCCAGGCGGTGGATCCGGTGGCGGCCTGGCTGGAAGCAGGCGGCGAGCAGGTCGGGCGAATCCGCGAGAGGCTGCAGGCGCTGACCGAAGGCGGCGACATCACCGTGTCTCGGCTGTCAGTGGCGTCCGGCCTGATGAGCGACCTGACGGGGATGTAGGTTTACCCTCCCCCTTGCGGGGAGGGTCGCTGCGAAGCAGCGGGGTGGGAGGCAGCGCCGACCCCCATGCGGACCTGAGGTGCGACTTCCCAGAAGGAAGAGGTCGCGGCCGGCGCTCTTTTTCCCGCTGACGCGGAGTGGAACGCGCAAGCCAATGAGCGGCGGCGCCGTGCTTGTTCATTTGCATCGCCGCCCGAAAACATGCAGACATGCGCGGATCGCGGGGCGAGCGGACGATGCCGGAGGGGACATGGCCGAAGTAGCAGTGCAGCGGGCAACGGGGCGCGGCATCTGGGGCTGGATGTTCTTCGACTGGGCGGCGCAACCTTTCTTCACCGTCGTCACCACCTTCATCTTCGGGCCATACTTCGTCTCGCGCATGGCGAGCGACCCCACAACCGGGCAGGCGGCCTGGGGTTACGGCATCGCTGCCGCGGGTCTCGTCATTGCGGTGCTTTCGCCGGTGCTCGGCTCGATTGCCGACCAGACCGGGCCGCGCAAGCCATGGATCGCCTCCTTCGCGGCGGTCAAGATCGTCAGCCTTACGCTGCTTTGGTTCGCCGCGCCCGGCTCCAGCCTGTTCCTGATCGTGCTGCTCTTCTCGCTCGCCTCCGTGGCCGCGGAATTCTCCACCGTCTTCAACGATTCCATGATGCCGCGCCTGGTGCCGAAGGAGGATATCGGCAAGATCTCCAACATCGCCTGGGGGCTCGGCTATCTCGGCGGCATGGTGGCCTTGATCTTCGTGGTGCTGTTCCTGGCCGGCAATCTGGAAACCGGCAAGACGATCATCGGCCTCGACCCGCTGTTCGGGCTCGATCCTAAGCTTGGGGAGGACGCGCGCTTCACCGGGCCGATGTCGGCCGGATGGTACTTCCTGTTCATCCTGCCGATGTTCATCTTCACGCCGGACGCCATCAAAGGGCTTTCAATGGGCCCGGCGGTGCGCGAGGGCCTGTCGGAATTGAAGTCCACGCTCTTCGAGGTGCGCAAGCGCGTCGGCATCTTCCGCTTCCTCGTCGCCCGCATGATCTATCAGGACGGCGTCAACGCGCTCCTGGCGCTCGGCGGCACCTTTGCCGCCGGCATGTTCAACTGGTCGATCACCGAGATCGGCATGTTCGGCATCATCCTCAACGTCGTCGCGATCTTCGGCTGCTGGATCGCCGCGCGCCTCGACACCGCGCTCGGCTCGAAGGCCGTGGTGATGTTTGCGCTGATGCTGCTTTTGCTGGCTACGATCGGCGTCGTGTCGACCGGGCCAGGCTTCACGCTGCTCGGCCTAATACAACTGCCCACCACCGATTCCGGCGGCCTCTTCGGCACCGCGGCCGAAAAGGCCTACATCCTCTACGGCCTGCTGATCGGGCTCGCCTTCGGGCCGGTGCAGGCCTCCTCGCGCTCCTACATGGCGCGCAGCGTCACGGCCGCCGAGTCCGGCCGCTATTTCGGCATCTACGCGCTGGCCGGCAGGGCAACGAGCTTCCTGGCGCCGTTCCTGGTGTCGACGATCACGCTGGCCAGCGGCTCGGCACGGCTCGGCATGGCGGTGATCGCGCTGTTCCTCGGCCTCGGCATGGCAATCCTGGTCAGGACGCCATATCCGGCGGACAAGCCGGTGGAGTGATTTACCCTCCCCCTTGTGGGGAGGGTCGATCCGCGAAGCGGAGCGGGGTGGGGTCGGCGCCATCACCCCGCCCCGGTGCGCTCGCAGGCGAGCGCACCGACCCTCCCCATCGAGGGGAGGGTAGTGGCACTCAATGCCTGAAGTGCCGCACGCCGGTGAACACCATGGCGATGCCGTGCTCGTCGGCGGCGGCGATCACGTCCTCGTCGCGCATCGAGCCGCCGGGCTGGATCACGGCCGTGGCGCCGGCCTCGATGGCCGACAGCAGGCCGTCGGCGAAGGGGAAGAAGGCGTCGGAAGCGACGACCGAACCCCTGGTCAGCGGCTCGGCCAGGCCAGCCGCCTCGGCAGCGTCGAGCGCCTTGCGGGCGGCGATGCGCGAGGAATCGACGCGGCTCATCTGGCCGGCGCCGATGCCGACGGTCGAGCCGTCCTTGACGTAGACGATGGCGTTCGACTTGACGTGCTTGGCGACGCGGAAGGCAAATTTAAGGTCGGCCATCTCGGCCGGAGTCGGCGCGCGTTTCGTCACCACCTTGAGCTCGAGGTCGTCGACCACCGCATCGTCGCGGCTTTGCACCAGCAGCCCGCCGGCGACCGATTTGGCGACCGTGCCGGCGGCGCGCGGGTCGGGCAGGCCGCCGGTGACCAGAAGGCGCAAGTTCTTCTTCGCCGCTACGATCGCCGCGGCCTCATCGGTGGCGTCGGGCGCGATGATGACCTCGGTGAAGGTCTTCACGATCTCTTCCGCTGCCTCGGCGTCGAGCATGCGGTTCATGGCGACGATGCCGCCAAAGGCCGAGACCGGATCGCAGGCCAGCGCCTTGGCGTAAGCCGCTTTCAGCGTCGCGCCCTCGGCAACACCACACGGGTTGGCGTGCTTGATGATGGCTATCGCCGCCGATCGGGTCGGATCGAATTCACCGACCAGCTCGAAGGCGGCGTCGGTATCGTTGATGTTGTTGTAGGAAAGCTGCTTGCCCTGCAGCTGCCTGGCGGTCGCGACGCCCGGGCGCTTGTCGCCGGAGAGATAGAAGCCGGCGCCTTGATGCGGGTTCTCGCCATAGCGCATCACCTGGTCGAGACGGCCGCCGAAAGCCCGCCAGGTCGGATGCTCGATTTCGAGCGTGTCGGCAAACCAGCCGGAGATCGCCGCATCGTAGGTCGCGGTGCGGGCAAAGGCCTTCGCCGCCAGCTTCTTGCGGAAATCGAGCGACAGCGAGCCGAGATTCATCTCGAGCGCGTTGAGCACCGATGCATAGTCGGCAGGGTCGGTGACGATGGCGACATAGGCGTGGTTCTTGGCCGAGGCGCGGATCATCGCCGGGCCGCCGATGTCGATGTTTTCCACGATCGAGGCGTAGCCGGCGCCGGAGCGGCGGACCTCCTCGAACGGGTAGAGGTTGGACACGACGAGGTCGATCGGCTGGATGTGGTGGTCGTGCATCGCTTTCGCGTGCTCGGGGTCGTCGCGCACGCCGAGCAGGGCGCCATGCACCGAGGGATGCAAGGTCTTGACGCGACCGTCCATGATCTCGGGAAAGCCGGTCAGCTCCGAAACATCGCGTACGGCCAGGCCGGCCCCGGCGATCTCCTTCGCGGTGCCGCCGGTGGAGACCAGCTCGACGCCGGCGGCGGCAAGGGCTTTGGCAAAGTCGATCAAACCGGTCTTGTCGAAAACAGAAAGCAGCGCGCGGCGAATCGGAACGAGGTCGGGCGCCGGAATGTTCTTGGCGGGGACGGCCATGGCTGGCGGCCTTTCAAGGCTGGTTGGGAACGTTCGCGGGCCGTAGCATATGAGGCTCGGAAATCAAGCGCGCAACTCGGGTTCCTTGGCCGCGAATCAGTTGTTCTCGGGATAGCCGGCGACGGCGGCGCGCGTCAGCTGCCAGTGCACCTCGGCGATCTCCGAGGCCTTGAAGGCAAGCACGATCTGCCGGCTGCGGCGCGGTCCGCCGAGCCCGGCGAAATAGATCGATTCCTCGATTTCCGGCGCCACTTCGGCACAAGTGAACACCCAGGTGTCGCCCTGGGCGGCCGCCAGGGTCAGGCGGTCCTGCTCGTCGTGCAGCAGGCCGATGTCGGGATGGATATGGAAGCGCACGGTGACGAAGTCGCGGCCATTGTTGCGGATCGCCGCACCTCCGGGACGAAGGAAGCGGTCGCGGCCGGTCAGCACATTGCCGTTCTCCGCCAGCTTCAGCTCCCGCTCGTGCAGCAAGCCGAAGCGCGCGGCATAGCCGTCGTGGCGCGCGACAAAGCCCTGCACACCCTTCTGGTCGATGCGCTTGCAGGGCAGGTGCTGCGGGCCGCCGATCAGCGGCGAGCCGAGCAGGTCGCTGACCCGCAACGAGTGACTGAAGCGCGCCGAGGACGTGTCGTTGACGGTGGCTGTCGAATGCGCGGCGGTGGCGCGGGCGAGCGGCCGGAATTCGGCGGCGCCATAGGTATCGATGCCTGCGTTGACGATGAAATGCTGGCGCCCGGAAGAAAGCTCGAAGGCGAGGCAGCCGGCATGCGCCGCGTTGGAGATGTCGACAGGCGGCGGCAGGCCGGTGTCGGCGATCACCGTGACGCCGCCCATCGACAGGCGCTCATAGCCGGAATGGGGCGCGTGCAGCAGCGGCGCGCCGACCGTGTCGTCATGACGCAGGATGGTGGCGATGCGATCGTGGATGGTGGCGCCCATGCCGTTGAAGCGGGCAAGGCTGCCGTCCTGGTGGCGGAAGAAGCGCAGCGCCGGCAGCATGCGGTCGATGGCGTTGATCAGCGCCGGCGGCGGCGCCTCGGCCTGGTTGGCATAGGTCTGGCGCAACGGCAGAAGGTCGGCCAGCAATTCCAGCACCGTCATCGGGTTGCGCGAGATGTGACCGCCGTCCGGCAGGATCTGGTGGTCGAGCTCCTCGGCCAGGTTGCGCGTGGCGGCGCGCAGCGCCGAGGCCGGCGCGGGTAGCGACAGGGTGGAGAAGGCGAGCGCGATGCGAGCGCGCAGCCTGTCCTTGCCGTCCGGCATCTCGCGCGCCATCGATCTGAGATAGCGGATCTGCATGGCGAGCGATTTGAGGAAGGCGCGGTAGAACGGGAATTCGGCGCCTTGCAGCACGACCGAGGAATGCTGCAGCCAGGCAATCACCCGCTTGGCTGTCGTGCCAGGCTCCCAGGCGACGCCCGATATCTGGTTGCCGTGCATGACGATCCAGTCCGAGACCAGGGCGCGAGCATTGGCGGCGGCGAGCTCGGTGCCTGCGGCGCGCATATGGCGCAGCCAGCGGAAGCCGTGCAGCGACTTTTGCCAGCCGCGATTGGGCACATTGATCTGGAAAGGCGATTTGCCGCCGGTCTCGACCATGTGGCCGGACAGCGGATAGCGGCCATAGTAGATTTCGAGCGCGATCTGCGGGTCGGCGAGCCTCAGATCCGGCGGCGCGATGAGGACGCGCTCGGGCGTGCGGCCGGAATAACGCCAGCGATAGATAGGACCGGCACGAAGGCGCCGGCGCGTTTTGCGCCAGAACTCCCTCGCGACAAGCGTCCAAAGACGCGTCGTGCTGCCGGCAGCAAGTGCCAAAACCCCTCCTGATAGTCGTCAGCCCCTAAGCACAAGCTTATATGATTCAAGAACTTATGCGAAGGCGGATTTCGCCGAAGTGAACCCCTTCACGCGGCCATGACCTGGGCGTCGCTAAAAAAGTCGGCAAGATTTATGCAATAACGTCCTAAATCGTCCTTCTCATCCGGGCGGCAAAGAAGCCGTCGAGCCCCGAAACCCCCGGTGAATTCAGCACCAAATCGGCGGGGGTGGTGCGCAGCGTGCCATCGGGCGTGAGGAAGGGATCGAAGCCGGCGAATTCACCCGCTTGGATCGGATCGGCGATCACGCCGCGAGTTCCGGCAAGGAAGACGCGATAAAGCTCCTCGCCCTCGATCGGGTCGAGCGAGCAATTGGAAAAGACGAGCCGTCCGCCCGGTTTGACGAGAGTGACGGCGTGAGCGAGCAGGCGCCGCTGCAGCGTGGCGAGCTTCTCGACATCGGCCATGGTTTTGGTCCACGGCACGTCGGGATGCCGGCGCACGGTGCCGGTCGAGGAGCAGGGCGCGTCGAGCAGCACGGCGTCGAACGGCTCCGCCGGCCGGTAGTCGAGCAGGTCGGTGTGCGCCAGTTCGGCCGAAAGGCCGAGGCGTTTTAGGTTCTCACCCAGCCTGGCCAGCCGGTTCTTTGAACTGTCGACGGCGGTGACGTTCGCGCCGGCGAGGATCAGCTGGGCCGTCTTGCCGCCGGGCGCGGCGCAAAGATCGGCGATGCGTTGTCCCTCGATGGCGCCGAAAAGGCGCGCGGGCAGGGCTGCCGCCGCATCCTGCACCCACCAGGCGCCCTCGGCGAAGCCGGGCAGATCGGTGACGCCGGTCTGCAGCTTCTCGACGCGCACCGTGCCGGTCGGCAGCACGATGCCGCCCAGCTTCTCCGCCCAGAGCGAAGGGTCGGTTTTAACGGTGAAATCGACCGGAGCCTCATGGCGATGGGCGGCAAGAATGGCCTCCGCCCTGGCGGCGCCATAGGCTGTGGCCAGTCGGTCTGCGAACCACTGGGGCGCCTCGGTCGTCGCGGCGAGCGTCGGCGCCAGCTCGGCGCCCTTGGCACGCGCCAGCGAGCGCAGCACGCCGTTGACGAGACCGGAGAAACGCAGCGTGCGTGGGTCGGACTTGGCGTGGGTGACGGCGAGGTCGACGGCGGCGCTGTCGGGGATGTCGAGAAACAGGATCTGCGCGGCGGCCACGTGCAGGATGTGCGAGAGCACGGTGGCGTTTGCCGGCAACGGCCTTTCCAGACGCCTTGCAAGCAGTCCGGCAATGGTCATGCGGTGGCGCAGCGCCGTGACCAGAATGGCGCGCACCAATGCGCGGTCGCGTTGGTCGAGCGCCTTGTATTGCGGGTGGCCGTGCTCGTTGTCGGTCAGGCCGTCGAGCGGGGTATGGGCATCGATGACGGCGGCAAGCAGGCGGGCGGCCGCCTTGCGCGCCGCGAGGCCGGCGACCGTTTCGCTCGCACTTGCGTCACCTCTGCCTTGGGTTTGCGGTCGGCGCTTCGCTCCGCTCACGACCACGGACCTTTGGATCCTCCGCCGCGAGGGCCGGTCGGGTTGCGACCCCAGGGATTGGGCTTCGGCCGCTCCGGCTCGGCCGGCTGGCTCCATGGCCCTGCCTGCGGCTCGTCCGGCTGGCCTGGCGCAGGGGCTTCGCGCCGCGCGGCTTGGGCGGCACCGCTCATCTCGCGCGCCATCTGCTGCAGGGCGGCGATGCGGTTCTCTGTGCTCGGGTGGGTCGAGAACAGATTGTCCATGCGCTCACCGTGCAACGGATTGATGATGAACAGATGTGCCATCGCCGGATTGCGCTCGGCATCCGGATTGGGAATGCGCTCGGCGCCGCGCGCGATCTTGTCGAGCGCCGAGGCGAGCCACAACGGATTTCCGCAAATTTCGGCGCCGCGCCGGTCGGCCTCGTATTCGCGGGTGCGGCTCACCGCCATTTGCACGATCATGGCGGCAAAGGGCGCAACGAGCATGGCGACAAGCACGCCGACGAAGCCCAGCGGATTGTTGTTTTCGCGGCTGCCGCCGAAGAAGAAGGCGAAATTGCCGAGCATCGAGATCGCGCCGGCAAGCGTGGCGACAATCGTCATGGTGAGCGTGTCGCGATGCTGCACATGGGCGAGTTCATGCGCCATCACCGCCGCTACCTCTTCGTGGCTGAGCCGCTCCAGCAGGCCGGTCGATGCGGCCACAGCGGCGTTTTCGGGATTGCGGCCAGTGGCGAAGGCGTTCGGCTGCGGACTGTCGATCAGATAGGTCTTCGGCATCGGCAGGCCCGCCTGCTTGGCCAGCGCCTCAACGATCGCATAATATTCGGGAGCGTTCCTCTCGTCGACCTCGACGGCGCGGTTCATCGACAGCACCATCTTGTCGGCATTCCAGTAGCTGAACAGGTTCATGCCGGCGGCGAACAGCAAGGCGATCACCATGCCGCCGGTGCCGCCGATCAGAAAGCCGACGCCCATGAACAGCGCGGTCATCGCGGCAAGGAGCATGGCGGTGCGAAGCGTATTCATCGTCTCTTCCGTCTGGCGTGGTGGCGAATAGGGGTCGATCCTGCCATTGTCATAGCTATATCATGGGAAAGGCCGGTCCCCGTTTCAATCGGCAGGAAGCATCGCATGACCGAACAACCCAACAAAACCGAAGCCGCCGAAGGCGACAAGCCGCAAAGGACGCTGACCCTTGAGGCGCAGCGCGCATTGGCGGAAGCCGAAGCCCGGCGGAAGGCATACCGCGAGGCGGAAGCCCGCCTGCCGAAAGAGCTCGGCGGCCGCGGCGGCAAGGAACCCGGGCGCTACGGCGACTGGGAGGTGAAGGGCCTGGCCACCGATTTCTAATGACACTCGATGCGCGTCGCGCTGAAGCGGATTCAGGCGACGCGCTTTAAGTGCTTGTTTGTGCTGCCGTCTTCGCAAAACCGCTGCACACCGCGACATACGTCAGGCCGCGTCGCGCTGCGGCTCGATGATCATCCAGCCATTGTCGTCCGTGGCGACGCCGAGGGCATCGTAGGTGGCGATGCTGGCGTGCTGCGTCACGACCGGATGGACATGCGTGGCGCTGATCACCATCACCGAGGCGCCGGAGGCTTCGCCCGCGGCGATGCCGGCCGGGGCATCCTCGAAGACGAGGCAATCGCGCGCCTCGACGCCGAGACGCTTTGCCGCCAAAAGAAAACAGTCGGGCGCCGGCTTGCCGCGGGTGACGTCCTCGGCCGAGACCATGATGGCCGGCACCGGAATGCCGGCCGCCGCCATACGCAGCAGCGCGAGTTCCCGCGGCGCCGAGGTGACGACCGCCCAGCGCTCCGGCGGCAGCGACTTGAGAAACGCCACAGCACCCGGAATCGGAACGATGCCCTCGAGGTCGGCCGCCTCGGCCTCGAGCAGCGCATCGGCTTCCACGACGGGATCGACGCCGGGAAGCTTCAGCGCGGCGATGGTCTCGATCGCGCGCTTGCCGTGGATCGTCGGCAGGAAGCTCGCGACGTCGAGGCCGTGACGGCGAGCCCACTTGGTCCACACGCGTTCCGCCGCGGCGATCGAATTGAGGACCGTGCCGTCCATGTCGAAAAGGAAAGCGGCAAACTTTCTGCCTGGGTACATCGGATATCCTGGGGAATCGTTTTCGGGGAGCGCGAAACGCGCCGCTATCCTAACCTCCGAAGCGGAGCCTGCAAAGGCGCATGCCGGCATTTCGACTCGCCGCCGGAACAACGCTCCTCATTGCGGCGTTCTCCAACCAGTCTTGCAAGACCACCAACAAGGGCAAGACCACCAACAAGGGCAAGACCACCTACAAGGGGAAGTGATGCTGATCAGGCTCGGCTACGAAATCGCCATCGAATGCGATGCCGCGACGCCGATCATCGCGCTTCTCGACATCCACCCGGATCGCCATGCCGACATTAAGCGGCAGACGCGCTTTCTCACCTCGCCTTCGGTGCCGACGACCACCTATCGCGACAGCCATGGCAATATCTGCCGCCGCTTCACGGCGCCGGCCGGCGGTTTTCGCATCCTCTTTGATGGGGTGGTCGAGGACAGCGGCGAGGCCGACGAGATCAACACGCTGGCGCGCGAAATGCCGGTGGCCGAGCTGCCGGACGAGGTGCTCGTCTACCTGCTCGGCAGCCGCTATTGCGAAACCGACCACCTCAGCAACCTCGCCTGGGAGCTGTTCGGCCACCTGCCGCCCGGCTGGGCGCGCGCGCAGGCGATCGTCGACTATGTCCATAGCCGGCTTTCGTTCGGCTACGGCTATGCCCGCGCCACCCGCACGGCGGCGCAGGCGCATGAGGAGCGCGTCGGCGTTTGCCGCGACTTCGCGCATCTCGCGATCGCGCTCTGCCGCGCGATGAACATTCCAGCGCGCTATGTGAACGGCTATCTCGGCGACATCGGCGTGCCGGCCGATCCGGCGCCGATGGATTTCTCAGCCTGGATGGAAGTGTTCCTCGACGGGAAATGGTACGCGTTCGATCCGCGCCACAATCGTCCAAGGATCGGCCGCGTCGTGATCGCGCGCGGCCGCGACGCCACCGACGTGCCGCTGCTGCACAGCTTCGGCCCGCATCGGCTTACCCTGTTCAAGGTGTGGACCTATGAGCAGGAAGGCAACCTGTTCAAGCCGCCGCATCACGGCATCGACAGGACCGCGAGCGCCCAGATGCTCGCCTAAGCCAGGCGGCTGTTTCACTGCGGCGCCAGCACCAGCGCTGACCCGCTTTGGCACAGGGCGCGCTGTGCCGAAGCGGGAAGGGCCGCAATCGCTCCGCCACTCATGGTAAGCGCTTTATGAACGGCATTTCCCTATTGCGTTTCCATTTTACCCGCCATTCACCTTCCTGTCTGCCGTGTTCCAGCAAAAACAATGAGTTAACTGTCGCTCCGCGCCTTCGAACAGAAGGGTGGCCGTGTCTGGCCGAAATCCTGCAGCGCTTCCGTTGAGCGGCACCGAAGCCGCAGCAGGCGGGGGTGAGGATGCGGCAGTTGAAAGGTCTCGCTCGTGGGGTGGACGGCTTTGCGCGGGATCGCGGAGGCAATTTCGCGGTTCTGTTTGGGGCTGCCGCATCGGTGCTGGCGCTGGGGGTGGGATTCGCAGTCAATATCGCGCAGGTCTACAATGCGAGATCGAGTCTGCAGAGCGTCGTCGATGCCGCTGTGACTTCGACGGCACGCGATCTCACCCTAGGCATCATCAAGGAAGCCGATGCCAACGCATCGGTACAGGCATTTCTCGACGCCAACAGCGCGGCCGGCATCTTGCAGGCCGACCAGATCGTGCTCGACAAGCTCACCATCGACAGGACATCGAAGACCGTGCAGGTGAATGCGCATGCCGATGTCGGCCTCTATTTTCCGCTGTTCAGCGTTGGCGATATGCAGCGTGTCGCCGCCTCGACCACCGCGCTCTATTCGGACAAGAAGATCGAGGTGGCGCTGATGCTCGACATCACCGGTTCCATGGCGGCCAACAAGCGCGCCAAGACCAATAAGATCGGCGACCTGCAGGCGGCCGCGTCGCAGACGGTCAAGGATCTCCTCGGACAGAACCGGGATCCCAGCGAGCCTCGGGTCCGGGTGGCGATCGTCCCCTATGCCGAGGCCGTCAACACTGGCGGCCTCGCCGACACCGTCTTCGTCGAGACGTCGACCGGACCGAAGCTGCCGCCGCCGATCGATGCGCCCCTTGCCGTTTCCGTGACGACCGCGCCTGACAAATGCGCCACTGAACGCAAGGACAAGGACGGCTATGCCGATTATTCGTCCGACGGCCCGTATACGCTGCGGCAGGACAACAATGGCAGGACCTATCAGGCCAAGGTCAACCGCGACTACCGCATGAAAGTGTGTCCATCCGCGGCGCTGGTTCCGCTGACGGCCGATCAGAACACGCTGCTCACGGCCATCGGTCATTTCCAAGCTGCGGGCGTGACGGCAGGTGGCATTGCCGCGCAATGGGGCTATTACATGCTTTCGCCGTCCTGGCGTTCGGCCATCGCCGATGCCCGCCTGGGCGCCGGTCCGGCGAATTTCGATCCGAAGAAAGTGGCAAAGATCGCCATCCTGATGACGGATGGCCAGTTCAACACCGCCTTTGCCCGCGGGCGCGGCACGTCCGCGTCCGACGACGAGGGCCGGAGATCGCGCGCCAATGCCGAAGCCATTTGCGAGAATATGAAGCACGACGGCATAGAGGTTTTCACCATCGGCTTCGATCTCAACGATCCGTCGATGACGACGACGGAGAGGGATCAAGCGAGATCCGTATTGAAGGACTGTGCGGCCGACGACACGTCGTCGCTGAAGCATTTTTACGAGGCCGCCACGGGCGCCGAACTGTCAGATGCCTTCGATCAGATCACCCGCAATATCGAGAAGCTCACCATCAATCGCTGACCCACAGGGCAGGCCGCGAGAAAAGGAAAAGGCCGCCGCTTCTTGACGAAGCAGGCGGCCTTCCGTGTTTCCGTCCATGACGCGGCTCCTGGCGGCGACCCCTTCGGGTCACCTGCCGCGCGTCTCGCGCCTTAACGGGAAGACTGCTTCCCGGAAGTGCAATCCGCTGAGCTCACGTTATGGAAAACGAAATCACTCGACATCGGATCACCTCCTTTCGGTTTGTTGAACACAGCCAAATGATGGGGTGCGTCGCGGCAAAACACAAGATGACGCTACGGAATGGCCGTGCATCTGGTGAGGATCATCCTCGCGCGATGCTTTTGCGCAACAGATCGGGATTGCGGTCGACGGGCCGGTGGACGACAGTGGCGCTCGAGGGCGGGGTTCGCCTATTGGGAGGTGGGAATGGACGCCGCCGACAGAGCCGCGCGGATCGTACGCAGGGTCGTCGAGACGTTGAAGCCGGGTTTTGCGGTCAGGCTTTGGACCGGCGAGCGGATCGGGCCCGCCGGCGGTCCGGTGCTTGCCATCAACGATCAGGACATCGTCTGGCAACTGGTGCGGCGTCCTGCCTTCTCGACGCTTGTCGAGATGTGGATTTCCAAGACCGTCGACATCGAAGAGGGCACGCTGTTCGACTTCTACGCCGTGCCCTCGCAGGGCAGGCTCAAGACGAAGCTCAGATCATTGCCCAAGCTGGAGATCCTGCGCGACCTGCCGGTGGTGCTGTTCTCGCGAAAACAGATGACGGCGCGCAGCGACCTCTCCGGCCGCAACCCCTATGTCAGCGGGTCGAACAAGGAAGCGATCCAGCATCACTACGACATCTCGAATGCCTTCTACCGGCTCTTCCTTGACGAGCGCATGGTCTATAGCTGTGGGTATTTCAAGGATTTCGCCAACGGCATCGACCAGGCGCAAGTCGACAAGCTGGACCATATCTGCCGCAAGCTCAGGCTGAAGCCCGGCGAAAGGCTGCTCGATATCGGCTGTGGCTGGGGCGCGATGCTGATCCACGCGGCGAAGCATTACGGCGTCGTCGGCCATGGCGTCTCGTTGTCGCGGGCCCAGACGCAGCTTGCCCGCGAGCGCATCCGCGCCGAGGGTCTCGAGGACCGCATCACCATCGAGATCAAATCCTACGCCGAGCTCTCCGGCGCGTTCGACAAGATATCGTCCATCGGCATGTTCGAGCATCTGGGTATCGCCAATCACGACGCCTATTTTTCGGCCGTCCATCGTCTGCTCAAGCCCGGCGGCGTCTATCTGCACCACGCCATCACCAGGCGCAGCAAGGGCGACATCCGCAAGACGTTGCGCAAGGGCCCGGAATACAAGGCGCTGATCAAATACATTTTCCCAGGCGGAGAGCTCGACACGATCGGCATGACGCTCGGCAATCTCGAGGCGCGTGGCTTCCTCGTCCATGATGTCGAGAACCTTCGCGAGCATTATCAGCGCACCTGCCGGCTGTGGGCCGAGCGTCTCCATGCGCGCTTCGACGAGGCGATCGCCGAGGTCGGCGAGGCGAAAGCTCGGCTATGGCTGCTCTATCTCACCGGCTGCTCGATCGCCTTCGAACGCGCCTCGGCGCAGATTTTCCAGACGGTCGCCACCAAGCGCGCGCGCGGACCAAGCGGCCTGCCGCCGACGCGTGAGGATTTGTACCGGTAGGGACAGGCAGGTCAGGCGAACCGCACTTCCGCGCCGATCTCGACGCGTGCCGGCCGGTCGACGGTGCAATAAACGCCGATATTGTGGGCGTTGTAGCGGACCAGGTTGCGCAGGATGCCGGGGTCGTTGTCGAAGCCGTCCTGGGCGATGATGGTGAAGCCGCAGCGGCGGCAGGGCTCGGAGATCGTGAGCAGCAGATCGCCGATCGCGAGCTTGCGGCCGAGCCATTCCGTCTCCGGGAAGGAGCCTTCCACCGGCTCCATGTCGACGACGATGTTGGGGCGGAAGCGGCGCGAATCTGGCACGCCTTGCGGATGCAGCGCCTTCAGCCGCGCCAGCGAGGCGGTGGTGAGCAGATGGATCGGCGTCCTGCTGTATCGCTCGGCCGTCAGCGGGCCGACATAGCCCGGCGCGTGCTCGCGGAAGTAAGGCCGGATCGAGGCGTCGAAGCCAAGAAATCCGGAAAGAACCCGGTCGCTTTCCGGGTCGGGCGCCGGCAGCCAGTCGCCGCCGGGCAAGGCCACTTCGAGCCGGCGGTCTTCGGTCAGCCGGGTGCGGATCAGCGGCACCTTGTGCCATTTCGGTCCGCGGTCCGGCCTGGCGATCTCGCCATCCGACGCATCGACCAGGCCGAACAGCCGGTCGCCGTCGACAGTCGACGTGCCGACGGAGATGGCGTCCAGCCGCTCGCCGGCGAGCGAGCTCGCCGGATAGCGCCAGAGCTGGCTGATGGTGCCGAGTGCGGCCTGCGCGTTCATCAGGCCCTTTTATTCTGTCGGTTGGCAACGAGATCGTCGACCACGGCCGGATCGGCGAGCGTCGAGGTGTCGCCGAGCGCGCCGTAATCGTCCTCGGCGATCTTGCGCAGGATGCGCCGCATGATCTTGCCCGAACGGGTCTTGGGCAGGCCCGGCGCGAACTGGATCTTGTCGGGCGTTGCGATGGCGCCGATCTCCTTGCGGACATGGGCGACAAGCTCCTTGCGCAGATCCTCGCTCGACGTCGTGCCGGACATCAGCGTGACGTAGCAGTAGATTCCCTGACCCTTGATGTCGTGCGGATAGCCGACGACGGCGGCTTCCGAGACCTTGTCGTGGCTGACCAGCGCCGATTCAACTTCCGCCGTGCCCATGCGGTGGCCTGAAACGTTGATGACGTCGTCGACGCGGCCGGTGATCCAGTAGTAGCCGTCGGCGTCACGGCGGCAGCCGTCGCCGGTGAAGTATTTGCCCTTGTAGGTCGAGAAATAGGTCTGCACGAAACGGTCGTGATCGCCATAGACGGTGCGCATCTGGCCGGGCCAGGAATCGGTGATGCAGAGATTGCCGTCGGCCGCGCCTTCCAGCACCTTGCCTTCGCCATCGACCAGCTGCGGCTTGACGCCGAAGAAGGGCCGTGTCGCCGAGCCGGCCTTAAGGTCGGTGGCGCCCGGCAGCGGCGTGATCAGGATGCCGCCGGTCTCGGTCTGCCACCATGTGTCGACGATCGGCACCTTGGCGTTGCCGACGACGTTGAAATACCACTCCCAGGCTTCCGGATTGATCGGCTCGCCGACCGTGCCCAGCACGCGCAGCGACTTGCGCGAGGTCTTCTTCACATGGGAATCGCCGGCGCCCATCAGGGCGCGCAGCGCCGTCGGCGCGGTGTAGAAGATGTTGACCTGGTGTTTGTCGACGACTTCCCAGAAGCGCGACTGCGACGGGTAGTTCGGCACGCCCTCGAACATCAGCGTCGTGGCGCCGTTGGCCAAAGGGCCATAGACGATGTAGCTGTGGCCGGTGACCCAGCCGACATCGGCGGTGCACCAGTAGATGTCGCCGTCATGGTAATCGAAGACATACTGGTGCGTCATCGAAACATAGACGAGATAGCCGGCGGTGGTGTGCAGCACGCCTTTCGGCTTGCCGGTCGAGCCCGAGGTATAGAGGATAAACAACGGGTCCTCCGCCTTCATCTTCTCGGGTTTGCAGTCGGCTTTAACGGTCGCGGCCTCGTCATGGTACCAGACGTCGCGGCCCGGCACCCAGCCGGTCTTGCCGCCGGTGCGTCGCACCACCACCACTTTTTCCACCTTGGTGCCGGCCTTGGCGGCGATGTCGATGGCCTTGTCGGTGTTGTCCTTCAGCGCAATCGGCTTGCCGCCGCGCAGGCCCTCGTCGGCGGTGATGACGATGGTCGACTTGCAGTCGTCGATGCGGCCGGCGAGTGCGTCCGGGGAGAAGCCGCCGAAGACGACCGAATGGATGGCCCCGATGCGCGTGCAGGCAAGCATCGCGTAAGCCGTTTCCGGGATCATCGGCATGTAGATGGTGACGCGGTCGCCCTTCTTGACGCCGTGCTTCTTCAGCACATTGGCGAAGCGGCAGACATGCGCATAGAGCTCGCTATAGGTGATCTTCCTGTCATCGTAGGGATTGTCGCCTTCCCAGATGATGGCGGTCTGGTTGCCGCGCTTCTTCAGATGCCGGTCGATGCAGTTGTAGGAAACGTTGGTCTGGCCGTCCTCGAACCACTTGATCGAGACCTTGCCGTCGAAGGAAGTGTTCTTGACCTTGGTGAAGGGCTTGAACCAGTCGATGCGCTTGCCGTGCTTGCCCCAAAACTTGTCCGGGTTCTTCACGCTGTCGGCATACCATTTGAGATAGGTGTCGTTGTCGATCAGCGCGTTTTTCTTCCACGCCGGCTGGACGCGGTGGACATGGACATCGGACATTTTCTAGCTTTCCTCCGAAACCGCTCCGCCGGCTTGATGTGCCGACGGCATCACGGCGAAGCAGCCGTGAATTCGCGGCATTATTAACAGTTCCGCCGTGACGGCAATATTAGACGTTGGATTCGCGCGGCGGGATGACGCAGGGGCAAGTCCAAACGCCTGTCAGCACTCTCGCCCTAGGGCTGCTAACCGTCTGTTTTTCCGATGGAAAACTTGGGTCTGATGTGCGAAAATCAATAGACGGTTAAGCAACGAGGCGCAGAGTTTCGCGTTGGGAGGAAAGGAGAATCAACTGAGGACGGCAATGCGCCATCATCTCGAAATGGACTTGATGCTCAGCGGCTATGGGCTGACCACGGCCAAGATCCTTTATCACTTCCCAGACCATCCACATCTGCTGCAAAGCTATATCTGGCAGGATTACGACATCGCGCCGGAGTTTCCGGTGCTGATCCGCTTCATCGAATTCTGGAAGACCAAGCTCGACGGCCCGCTGCATTCGGTGACGTACACGCACCAGAAGCTGATCGCGCCGAACGAGTGGCGGAAAGTGGACGGGGAGTTCGTGCTGCACTGAGCGGCGCAGAGGTTCTCTGGACGTCGAACGTTTGGCGGAAACGCCCATTACTCGTTATCCCCGGGCGGAGCAAGGAGCTGCAGCTAATCGCAAACGTTCACGCTTGCCCTGATAGGGACGGCCGTAATGACGTGGCCCCGAGCATTGTGTTCCGCCAAGCTGAATGACGACGGGGGAATAGGAACGGCCCGCTTCATTTCAAGCGCCGGCGAAAGCGTTATCATTGTCGGGTCGGTAACAAGATCGTTACGGAGGTGTCGAGGCGCTTAGCGACTGCCGAAGATCGCCGAGCCCAGCCTGACGCCGGTTGCGCCAAAGGCGATCCCGGTCTCGTAATCGCCGGACATGCCCATCGAGAGCTTCGCGACGCCGGCCTCGCGGGCGATCTTTTCCAAAAGCGCGAAATGCGGGCCCGGATTCTCGTCCGCCGGCGGAATGCACATCAGGCCCTCAATGGCGAGGCCGTGCACGTCGCGGCAGCGTTTGACGAAGGCGACCGCGTCGCGCGGCTCGATGCCGGCCTTCTGCGGCTCGGAGCCGGTGTTGACCTGGACATAGAGTTTCGGCGCCAGGCCTTGCCTGGCGGTCTCCTTGGCAAGCTCGGCGGCGATCTTCTCGCGATCGACGGTCTCGATGACATCGAAAAGCGCCACCGCTTCCTTCGTCTTGTTGGATTGCAGCGGCCCGATCAGGTGCAGCTCGATGTCGGGAAACGCCGCTTTCAGCGCCGGCCATTTACCTTGAGCTTCCTGCACGCGGTTCTCGCCGAAAACACGCTGGCCCGCCTCGATGACCGGGCGGATATCTTCGGCCGCGAAGGTCTTCGAGACCGCGACGAGCATGACGGCGCCGGGCTCACGCTTTGCCTCGCGTTCGGCGCTTGCGATCTTCGCCTTGACCGCGCGAAGCTGTTCGACGGGGCTCGTCATGTCCATATCCTGCCCATAGTTTTAGCACCAACGCCGGATCGCCACAGTTGACGGGTCTGGCAATCCATGGTGAACACCGCGACGACATTGTCTCGGCTGCCGGCTTGCCCAGCGCCGCGCACCCGCTTTTAAGTGAAAAACATCCGATGGCAACCGAACGATACAATCCGCGCACGTCAGAGCCCAAATGGCAGAAGGCCTGGGCCGAAAAGAAGCTGTTCGAGGCCAGGAACGAGGACCCGAAGCCGAAATACTACGTGCTCGAGATGTTCCCTTATCCCTCGGGGAAGATCCATATCGGCCACACCCGCAACTATACGATGGGCGACGTCGTCGCGCGCTACAAGCGGGCCAGGGGCTTCAACGTGCTGCACCCGATGGGTTGGGACGCCTTCGGCATGCCGGCCGAGAACGCAGCGATGCAGAACAAGGTCCATCCCAAGGACTGGACCTACGAAAACATCGCCGTCATGCGCGAGCAGCTCAAGATGATGGGCCTGTCGCTCGACTGGGCGCGCGAATTCGCGACCTGCGACGTCGACTACTACCACCGCCAGCAGATGCTGTTCCTCGACTTCGTCGAGAAGGGGCTGGTGACGCGCAAATCCTCCAAGGTCAATTGGGACCCGGCAGACATGACGGTGCTCGCCAACGAGCAGGTCATCGACGGCCGCGGCTGGCGCTCGGGCGCGCTGGTCGAGCAGCGCGAGTTGACGCAGTGGTTCTTCAAGATCACCGATTTCGCGCAGGACCTCTTGGAGTCGCTCAACCTGCTGGAGGAATGGCCTGAAAAGGTCAAGCTGATGCAGCATAACTGGATCGGCCGCTCGGAAGGGCTGCTGATCCGCTGGCCGCTGGCGGCTGCAAGCTCTGCCAAGATCGGCGGCGACATGCACGAGCTGGAAGTCTACACGACCAGGCCGGACACCATCTTCGGCGCCTCCTTCATGGCGGTCGCGGCGGATCATCCGCTGGCCAAACAAGCCGCCGAGAACAATCCGGCGCTGGCCAAGTTCATCGACGAGGTCCGCCATATGGGCACCTCGGTGGCGGCGCTTGAGACGGCGGAAAAAAAGGGTTTCGATACCGGCATCCGCGTCGTCCATCCTTTCGACGACAGCTGGACGCTGCCTGTCTATGTCGCGAATTTCGTGCTGATGGAGTATGGCACGGGCGCCATCTTCGGCTGCCCGTCGGGCGATCAGCGCGACCTCGACTTCGCCAACAAATACGGCCTGCCCGTAGTCCCGGTAGTGATGCCGGAAGACGGCGACGCCAAGACTTTCCAGATCATCGAGGAGGCCTATGTCGACGACGGCGTGATGATCAATTCGCGCTTCCTCGACGGCATGAAGCCGCAGCGCGCGTTCGACGAGGTGGCGAAGCTGCTCGAACAGAGGACGATCGGCGGCCGGCCGATGGCAGAGCGGAAGGTGAATTTCCGCCTGCGCGATTGGGGCATCTCGCGCCAGCGCTACTGGGGCTGCCCGATCCCGATGATCCACTGCGAGGCCTGCGGCGTGGTGCCGGTGCCGAAGGCCGATCTGCCGGTGAAACTGCCTGACGACATCGAGTTCGACCGTCCGGGCAATCCGCTCGATCGGCATCCGACATGGCGTCACGTGAAATGCCCGCAATGCGGGCGCGACGCGCGGCGCGAGACCGACACGATGGATACGTTCGTCGATTCGTCGTGGTATTTCGCGCGCTTCACCGCCCCCTGGGCAAACGAGCCGACCGAGCCGAAGGCGGCGGACGAGTGGCTGGCGGTGGACCAGTATATCGGCGGCATCGAGCACGCGATCCTGCATCTGCTCTATTCGCGCTTCTTCACACGTGCCATGCGCGAGACCGGCCATTTGAACCTCGCCGAGCCGTTCAAGGGCCTGTTCACGCAAGGCATGGTGGTGCACGAGACCTACCGCGTCGGCGGTCCGTCGACAAATGGGCGCTGGCTGTCGCCGAGCGAGGTCAGGATCGAGGATGCCGGCGGCAAGCGCCGCGCCATCGAGATCGCGACCGGCGAGGAAGCGACGATCGGCGCGCTCGAGAAGATGTCGAAATCGAAGAAGAACACGGTGAGTCCGGAGGAGATCACCGACGGCTACGGGGCCGATACCGCGCGCTGGTTCATGCTGTCGGACTCGCCGCCGGAGCGCGACGTCGAATGGACCGACGAAGGTGCCGCCGGCGCGCATCGCTTCGTGCAGCGCGTCTGGCGCCTGGTGCAGATCGCGGCCGAACAGCTTGCCGACGTGAAGCCGGCCGCGGCGAGCGAAGGCGAGGCAGGTGCCGTTTCCAAGGCCGCGCACAAGATCCTTAAGGCGATCGGCGAGGACATCGAGAAGCTCGGCTTCAACCGGGCTATCGCCCGCATCTACGAGCTTGCCAATGCGCTGGCCGTGCCGCTCAACGACGTCGCCGAAGGCAAGGCTGACGCGGCGCTGAAGGGCGCCTGCCGCGAGGCCGTCGAGATCCTGGTGCATGTGATCGCGCCGGTGATGCCGCATCTGGCCGAGGAATGCTGGGAGGCGTTGGGCGGCACCGAGATGGTCGCCGAACGGCCGTGGCCCGCCTACGATCCGGCCTTGGTCGTCGACAACGAGATCATGCTGCCGGTGCAGGTCAACGGCAAGAAGCGCGGGGATTTGACAATTGCCCGCGACGCGGATCAAGGTGCCGTCGAAAAAGCGGTGCTGGCTCTCGACTTCGTGCAGAAAGCGCTCGATGGTAAAGCCCCGCGCAAGGTGATCATCGTCCCGCAGAGGATCGTCAATGTCGTTGCCTGATCCGGAAAAGTCACAGGCGGCGCGTTTGCTGCGCCGCGCTGCTCTCAGCGGCCTGGTCGCCTCGCTGGCACTGGTCTCCGCCTGCACGGTGCGGCCGCTCTATTCCAGCGCGCCGCTCACCGCCGGCTCGCAGGTCGGGGCCGCCGCCGAGTTGGCCTCGATCTCGATCAAGCCGGTCAGCACCCGCCCTGCACAGCAGGTGCGCAACAACCTGATCTTCGCTTTCGGCCAGGGCTCGGGCGAGCCGGCATCGCCTGCCTATACGCTCGACCTCGGCGTCACCGAGCTTGTCGAGTCGGCGGCCATCGTTCAGGTGCAGACCGAAGAGGACGAGCCGACGGCGGGCACCGTGACCCTCACCGCCAATTATGTGCTCAGAGACGCCGCGACCGGCACTGTGGTCGCGCTCGGCAAGCGCTCGATTCCTTCCTCCTTCGACCGGCCGCGCCAGGAGTTTGCGGCCTACCGGGCGCAGATCGACGCCGAGAACCGCGCCGCCCGCGAGCTCGCCGATCTGCTCAGGCTGGCGATCGCCCAGGACCTGGCCAAGAATGGCAAGAAGGCCTGAGCTGGTCTCTGGGCGCCGCCGCGCTATTCCCCTATTCGAGGCAATAAAAAAGGCCAGGTTACCCCCGGCCTTTTGTTGTCTGCTCTCCGGCCTCAGCCAATCTTCTGGCCGGTCTTGGCCCAGTCTGCGAGGAAGGCGGCGAGGCCCTTGTCGGTGAGCGGATGGTTGACCAGCGCCTTCAACGTCGCCGGCGGCGCGGTCACGATATCGGCGCCGATCAAAGCCGCCTGCTTGACGTGGTTCACCGTACGCACGGAAGCGGTCAGGATCTCGGTCTTGAAATCGTAATTGTCGTAGATGGTGCGGATTTCCGAGATCAGCTCCATGCCGTCCGAGCCGGTGTCGTCGATGCGGCCGACGAAGGGCGAGATGAAGGAGGCGCCGGCCTTGGCGGCAAGCAGCGCCTGGTTGGCCGAGAAGCAGAGCGTGACGTTGACCATGCGGTTCATCTCGGTGCGGATCGTCTTGCAGGCCTTCAGACCATCCAGCGTCAGCGGCACCTTGATGGCCACATTCGGTGCGATCTTGGCCAGCACCTCGGCCTCGGCCATCATCTGCTTGTACTCGGTCGCCACGACCTCGGCCGAGACCGGGCCTTCGACAATGTCGCAGATCTGCTTGGTGACCTCGGCGATCTTGCCGCCCGATTTCAGGATCAGCGACGGGTTGGTGGTGACGCCATCGAGCAGCCCCAGATCGTGCAGCTCCTTAATTTCCTTGATGTCAGCGGTATCGACAAAAAACTTCATGGCTGTCTCCTTGGGGATTGCCTGACGCCGGCCAGGCAGATGCGGGGGTCCCCTTTGATCTAGAGCAAAGTCGGGGCAAGGTCACGCCCGATGATCGAAGATTCGCCCTTTGTCGCGGCCGCGCCGGTGCTGGTGCCGATGCCGGCCGAACGGCCCTACACTTATGCCGTGCCGCCAGGCATGCGCGTGGTGCCGGGCTCGATCGTGCGCGTGCCGCTAGGGCCGCGGCAGGTCGCCGGCATCGTCTGGGACGCCGTCGTCGAATCCGTCGATCCGAAAAAGCTGCGGCCGATTGAGGAGGTCTTCGACTGCCCGCCGATCGACAAGGCCATGCGCCGTTTCGTCGACTGGATCGCCCAATACACGCTGTCGGCGCCCGGCATGGTGGCGCGGATGTTGTTGAGGGCGCCGGAAGCTTTCGACCCGGAGCCGTGGATCGAAGGCCTGCAGCGCACGCTTGCCGAGCCCGACCGATTGACCGACGCGCGACGCCGCGTGCTGGAGACGGCCGAAGGCGGGCTTGCCTGGACGCGCTCCGGTCTCGCCCATGCGGCGGGTGTCTCCTCGACCGTCGTCGATGGCTTGAGGGCACAAGGCGTGTTCGAGACGGTGATGATCCCGCCAAGGCCGGTGGTCGCCGCACCCGATCCGGGCCATGCCGTGCCGGATTTGATGCCGGACCAGAAGGCGGCGGCCGAGAAGCTGCGCGCGGCGATCGCCGCCGACGCCTTCAACGTCACCCTGCTCGACGGCGTCACCGGATCGGGCAAGACGGAAGTCTATTTCGAGGCGGTGGCGGCGGCGCTCGACAAGGGCAAGCAGGTGCTGATCCTGCTGCCGGAGATCGCGCTGACGCACGCTTTTCTCGAACGCTTCCAGGACCGCTTCGGCGCCAAACCGGCGGAGTGGCATTCGGACCTGCCGCCCCGGATGCGCGAACGCGTCTGGCGGCAGGTGGCGGAGGGTGGCGTGCGCGTCGTCGCCGGGGCGCGTTCGGCGCTGTTTTTGCCGTTCAAGGAGCTAGGCCTGATTGTTGTCGACGAGGAGCATGACCCGGCTTACAAGCAAGAAGACCGCGTCTTCTATAATGCGCGCGACATGGCGGTGGTGCGCGGCCATATCGGCGCTTTCCCGGTCGTGCTCGCCTCGGCGACGCCGTCGGTCGAGAGCCGGGTCAACGCCAGCCAGGGCCGCTATCACCGCGCGGTGCTGTCGGCGCGTTTTGCCGAGGCAGCGCTCCCCGACCTGAAATCGATCGACATGCGGCGCGCGCCGCCGGCGCGCGGCGGTTTCCTGTCGCCTCTCCTTCTGGAGCAGATGCAGCGCACGCTGGAGAGACGAGAGCAGTCGCTGCTCTTTCTCAACCGGCGCGGCTATGCGCCGCTGACGCTCTGCCGCGTCTGCGGCCATCGCTTCGGCTGCCCGGTCTGCTCGGCCTGGCTGGTCGAGCATCGCTTTCGCGGCCAGCTCGTTTGCCATCATTGCGGCCACAATGAGCGGCGGCCGGAAGCCTGCCCGGAATGCGGCACGCTCGATCATCTGGTCGCCTGCGGGCCGGGCGTCGAGCGCATCGCCGAGGAAGTGGTGGCGCATTTCCCGGAAGCCCGCACGATCGTATTGTCGTCCGATCTCTTGGGCGGCGTGCGCCGGCTGCGGCTCGAGCTCGAGGCCGTCGCCAATGGCGAGGCCGATATCGTGATCGGCACGCAGCTCGTCGCCAAGGGTCACAACTTCCCCGGCATGACGCTGGTCGGCGTGGTCGACGCCGACCTCGGCCTCGCCAATGGCGATCCGCGCGCCGCAGAGCGTACCTTCCAGCTGCTCAGCCAGGTGACCGGGCGCGCCGGCCGCACCGGCAAGAAGAGCCTCGGCCTGCTGCAGACCTACCAGCCCGACCATCCGGTGATGCGGGCGATCGTCTCCGGTGATTCGGAAGCTTTTTACGAGCGCGAAATCGCCGAGCGCGAGCGGGCCGCACTGCCACCGTTCGGCCGGCTCGCCGGCATCATCGTCAGTGCCGCGACGCGAGGGGAGGCCGAAAGCCATGCGCGGGGCTTGCGGCGCGCGGCGCCTACAGCCTCCGATCTCTTCGTGCTCGGACCGGCCGAGGCGCCGCTGTCGCTGATCGGCGGCCGCCACCGCTTCCGCTTGCTTGTCCAGGGCGAGCGGCGCGCCGACATGCAGGGTTTTATTCGAGCCATGCTGGCGGAGGGGCCGAAGCTGCGCGGCTCCGTCAGGGTGCAGGTCGACATCGACCCGCAGAGCTTCCTATAAGCGAGAAAGACTGCCCCAACGGAGTGCTCGCTTTATGAAAACCCTCGGCCTTATCGGCGGCATGAGCTGGGAATCGACGGCGATCTACTACCGACTGCTCAACGAGATCGTGCGCGAGCGGCTGGGCGGGCTGCATTCGGCGAAGCTGCTCCTGTGGTCGTTCGACTTCGCCGAGATCGCCGAACGCCAGCATGCCGGCGACTGGGACGGCGCCGGCGTCCTTCTGGTGAAAGCCGCGCGAAAGCTGGAGGCCGGCGGCGCCGAGGGCCTGGTGATCTGCACCAACACCATGCACAAACTCGCCGACACGGTGCAGGCGGCCATCTCGATTCCGCTCATCCATATCGCCGACGCAACCGGACACGCTGTTGTCGCCGCAGGCGTGAAGCGGTCGGCGCTGCTAGCGACACGCTTCACCATGGAGCAGGATTTCTACAAAGGACGGCTCGCCGACAAATACGGCCTGCAGCCGGTCGTGCCCGGCCAGGCCGGCCGCGACATGGTGCACCGGATTATCTATGATGAGCTCTGCCAGGGTATCGTCAAAGCCGACTCGAAGTCCGCTTATGTCGAGGAAGTCGGCCGTCTGCGGCGCGACGAAAAGATCGACGGCCTCATCATGGGCTGCACCGAGATCACCATGCTGATCGGCCAGGGCGATTTCGACATGCCGGTGTTCGACACCACGCGCATCCATGCCGAGGCAGCGATCGAGTTCGCATTGTCCTGATCGGGCGCTCTTCTGACGCTTCTTCTCTTGCGTCTTTTCAAATGTGCCGGCCGCCATCTGGCGCGCGGATTTTCCTCGGCTAGAATGCCGGCAATTTCAGAACAAGACTTTCCGAGGGGGATCAGATGGAGTTCGCGTTTTCGTGGCCGGCGAGCCAGGGCGAGTGGCTGGCATGGTCGAGCGCCGTCGTGACGCTGCTCATCGGCCTCGTCCTGTTCCTGGCGCCGAACCTCGCCTTCCGCATCCTGCGCCTGCAAGCGAAGCCGGAGAAAGCGGCGGCGATCGCCGAAGGGCGCGGCCGCATGTCGGGCTTCTACCTCGGCGTCAGCCTGTGCTGCATCCTGCTCGCGCAGCCGCTGCTCTATATGGCGCTCGGCTTCTCATGGCTGTTCACCGCTTTCGGCCGGCTTTTGTCGATGATGTCGGACGGCGCCAACACACCTTTCAACTGGGCTTCCATCGTGGTTGAATTGGCCCTGGCGGCGCTGCCGCTTGCCTTCGCCTTCGGCTTCGTGCCGTGAATTCGTGACTAATCCGCCGCTCAGGCTCGGCCTTCGCCGCCTGATGCGACAAAAGTGCCTGAAAACCATGCCGGACGATGCATTGCGGTCTCAAAAGGCCTGTGCTAGACGGCAATCGACTTTCGGCCGGGGATAGCGGAAGCCATCCCTCCGTGCTTGGAAAAATCGCAGTAAGGTCAAAGATTTAGCCAGAGTTTTCGCTCGCGCCAACAATCTGCGGCCTGTCAGACAAGAGAAAAGACGGTCCGTGGCCCAATCGTCATCGCCAATCTCAGCTGTCGCAGAGCGCTATGCAAGCTCGCTGTTCGAGCTCGCGCTGCAGGAAAATTCGGTCGCCCAGGTCGAGGCCGACCTCAACGATTTCGAGGCGATGCTCAACGGCAGCGCCGTCCTTGCCCGGCTCATCAACAGCCCGGTGTTCTCCAGCGACGATCAGGCCAAGGCGATCGGCGCGATCATCTCTAGAGCCAACATCACCGGCCTCGTCGGCAATTTCCTGCGCGTCGTCGCCCGCAACCGCCGCCTGTTCGCCGTGCCCGGCATGATCAAGGCGTTCCGCCAGATTGCCGCCGACCACCGCGGCGAGGCGTCCGCCGAAGTCACCTCCGCGCATGCGCTGACGGATGCGCAGCAGGCCGAACTCAAGGCGACGCTGACGGGCATCGCCGGCAAGGACGTGGCCATCGCCATGACCGTCGACCCGTCGCTGCTCGGCGGCTTGATCGTCAAGATGGGCTCGCGCCAGATCGATACGTCGCTCAAAACCAAACTCAATTCGCTCAAGCTTGCACTGAAAGAGGTCGGCTGATGGACATCCGCGCCGCGGAAATTTCCGCAATTCTGAAAGACCAGATCAAGAATTTCGGCAAGGAGGCCGAGGTCTCCGAAGTCGGCCAGGTTCTGTCCGTCGGTGACGGCATTGCCCGCGTCTACGGGCTCGACAACGTCCAGGCCGGCGAGATGGTCGAATTCCCGGGCGGCATCCGCGGCATGGCGCTGAACCTCGAAGCCGATAATGTCGGCGTCGTCATCTTCGGCAACGACCGTGACATCAAGGAAGGCGACACCGTCAAGCGCACCGGCGCCATCGTCGATGTTCCGGTCGGTCCCGGCCTGCTCGGCCGCGTGGTCGACGCGCTCGGCAATCCGATCGACGGCAAGGGCCCGATCCAGGCGACCGAACGCCGCCGCGTCGACGTCAAGGCGCCCGGCATCATTCCGCGCAAGTCGGTGCATGAGCCGATGTCGACCGGCCTCAAGGCCATCGACGCGCTGATCCCGGTCGGCCGCGGTCAGCGCGAGCTGGTCATCGGCGACCGTCAGACCGGTAAGACCGCCATCATCCTCGACACGATGCTGAACCAGAAGTCGGTGCACGACAACGGCCCGGAGAAGGAGAAGCTCTACTGCGTCTACGTCGCCGTCGGCCAGAAGCGCTCGACCGTCGCGCAGTTCGTCAAGGTGCTGGAGGAGCGCGGCGCGCTCGACTACTCCATCATCATCGCCGCGACTGCGTCGGATCCGGCGCCGATGCAGTTCCTGGCGCCGTTCGCCGGCTGCACCATGGGCGAATATTTCCGCGACAACGGCATGCATGCCCTCATCAGCTATGACGACCTGTCGAAGCAGGCCGTCGCCTACCGCCAGATGTCACTGCTGCTGCGCCGCCCGCCGGGTCGCGAAGCCTATCCGGGCGACGTGTTCTATCTGCATTCGCGCCTGCTGGAGCGCGCCGCGAAGCTCAATGACGATAATGGCAACGGCTCGCTGACCGCGCTGCCGATCATCGAGACGCAGGCCAACGACGTGTCGGCCTACATCCCGACCAACGTGATCTCGATCACCGACGGCCAGATCTTCCTCGAGACCAACCTCTTCTTCCAGGGCATCCGCCCGGCGGTGAACGTCGGTCTGTCGGTGTCGCGCGTCGGCTCCTCGGCGCAGGTCAAGGCGATGAAGCAGGTCGCCGGCTCGATCAAGGGCGAGCTCGCGCAGTACCGCGAAATGGCGGCCTTCGCGCAGTTCGGCTCCGACCTCGACGCCGCCACCCAGCGTCTGCTCAATCGCGGTTCGCGCCTGACGGAGCTCCTGAAGCAGCCGCAGTTCTCGCCGCTCAAGACCGAAGAGCAGGTCGCGGTGATCTTCGCCGGCGTCAATGGCTATCTCGACAAGCTGGCGCTGAACCAGGTCGGCAAGTTCGAGCATGGCCTGCTCAGCCACATGCGCTCGGCCGGCAAGGACGTGCTCGACGGCATCCGCAAGGAGAAGGCGCTGTCGGACGACCTGCGCGGCAAGCTCAAGGCCGAGATCGACGCCTTCGCCAAGACCTTCGCTTAACGAGCAGCCGGACGCACGGGATCAGGTTTGAAGCATGCCTTCATTAAAAGACCTTCGTAACCGTATCGCCTCGGTCAAGGCGACGCAGAAGATCACCAAGGCGATGCAGATGGTCGCCGCGGCGAAGCTGCGTCGCGCGCAGGAAGCGGCCGAAGCGGCGCGTCCCTATTCCGAGCGGATGGGGGCGGTGCTGGCCAACATCACCCAGGCGATCGGCGGCGGCGGCGATGCCCCGGCGCTGATGACGGGCACCGGCAGGGACGACGTGCATCTGCTCATCGTCTGCACCGCCGAGCGCGGCCTGTGCGGCGGCTTCAATTCCCAGATCGCGCGCCTGGCCCGCGAGCATATTCGTAAGCTTCTCGCCGACGGCAAGCAGGTCAAGATCATCTGCGTCGGCAAGAAGGGTTTTGACATCCTGCGCCGCGAGTACGGCTCGCTGATCCTCGAGCGCGTCGACCTGCGCGAGGTCAAGACGCTCGGCTTCGTCAATGCCGATGCGATCGCGCGCAAGGTGATCAACCTGTTCAACCAGGGCGGCTTCGACGTCTGCACGCTGTTCTATTCGCAGTTCAAGTCGGTGATCAGCCAGATTCCGACGGCGCAGCAGATCATCCCGGCGGCCCCGGCTTCCGCCGCTGCCGAGACGAGCAACGGCGCCACGGCCGTCTACGAATACGAGCCGGAGCCGGGCGAGATCCTCTCCGACCTCATCCCGCGCAACATCGCGGTGCAGATCTTCCGCGCGCTGCTGGAAAACGCGGCCGGCGAGATGGGCGCTAAGATGAGCGCGATGGACAATGCGACGCGCAACGCCGGCGACATGATCAACAGGCTGTCGATCACCTACAATCGCCAGCGGCAGGCGCAGATCACCAAGGAACTCATCGAAATCATTTCGGGCGCCGAGGCGCTCTAGGCGCGCCCCGCCGCCGAGGCCATCGACCTCGCGGCAGACGGCGTGAGCAACAGACAGACGAAAAGGGCAAAGACGATGGCGAAAGCAGCTACCCCGAAGACCGCCGCCAAGGCGGCACCGGCCCCCAAGGCGGCAAAGGCTCCGGCAGCAGCCGCGAATGCCGCTCCGGCCAAGAAGGCGGCCGCTCCGGCCAAGGCAGCGGCTCCGGCGAAGGCGGCCAGCGTTGCGGCGAAGCGGGTCGGCGCCGCCGGCAAGGTGCGCCAGGTCATCGGCGCCGTCGTCGACGTCCAGTTCGAAGATCATTTGCCGGCCATTCTGAATGCGCTGGAAACCGACAATGTCGGCAACCGCCTGGTCCTCGAAGTCGCCCAGCATCTCGGCGAGAACACCGTGCGCTGCATCGCCATGGACTCGACCGAAGGTCTCGTGCGCGGCCAGGATGTCTATGACACCGGCGGACCGATTTCGGTGCCGGTCGGCCCGGGCATGCTCGGCCGCATCATCAACGTCATCGGCGAGCCGGTCGACGAGGCCGGCCCCGTCGACGCCGTCGAAATGCGCGCCATCCACCAGCCGGCTCCGGCCTATGTCGACCAGTCGACCGAAGCGCAGATCCTGGTCACCGGCATCAAGGTTCTCGACCTGCTGGCGCCTTATGCCCGCGGCGGCAAGATCGGCCTGTTCGGCGGCGCCGGCGTCGGCAAGACCGTGCTGATCCAGGAGCTGATCAACAACGTCGCCAAGGCCCACGGCGGCTTCTCGGTGTTCGCCGGCGTCGGCGAGCGCACCCGCGAAGGCAACGACCTCTATCACGAGTTTATCGAATCGGGCGTCAACAAGAAGGGCGGCGGCCAGGGCTCGAAGGCCGCGCTGGTGTACGGCCAGATGAACGAGCCGCCGGGCGCGCGCGCCCGCGTCGGCCTGACCGGCCTCACCGTCGCCGAGTATTTCCGCGACCAGGGCCAGGACGTGCTGTTCTTCGTCGACAACATCTTCCGCTTCACTCAGGCGGGATCGGAAGTGTCGGCGCTGCTCGGCCGCATCCCCTCGGCCGTGGGCTATCAGCCGACGCTCGCCACCGACATGGGCGCGCTGCAGGAGCGCATCACGACCACGACCAAGGGTTCGATCACCTCGGTGCAGGCCATCTACGTTCCGGCCGACGACTTGACCGACCCGGCGCCGGCCACGTCCTTCGCCCACCTCGACGCCACGACCGTGCTCAACCGCGCGATCTCGGAAAAGGGCATCTACCCGGCCGTTGATCCGCTCGACTCGACCTCGCGTATGCTCGACCCGATGGTCGTCGGCGAGGAGCACTACCAGGTCGCCCGCCAGGTGCAGTCGATCCTGCAGCGCTACAAGTCGCTGCAGGACATCATCGCCATCCTTGGCATGGACGAGCTGTCGGAAGAGGACAAGCAGACCGTTGCCCGCGCCCGCAAGATCGAGCGCTTCCTGTCGCAGCCGTTCTTCGTCGCCGAAGTGTTCACGGGCTCGCCGGGCAAGCTGGTCGACCTCGCCGACACCATCAAGGGCTTCAAGGGCCTTTGCGCCGGAGATTACGACCATCTGCCCGAAGCCGCCTTCTACATGGTCGGCGGCATCGAGGAAGCGGTCGAGAAGGCGCAGCGCCTGGCGGCTGAAGCGGCGTAAAGAAGCGAATAGCGAATAGGGAGTAGCGAATAGGGATCAGTGGGCCGGCCGAGTTTTTCACTACTCGCTACCCGCTATTCCCTACTCGCTAGATTGGCATGGCTGAAGCTTTCAAGTTCGAACTGGTCTCGCCGGAGCGGCTGCTCGTTTCCGAGCAGGTCGAGTCCGTCGTCATCCCGGGCGCCGAAGGCGAGATGACCGTGATGGCGCAGCACGCTCCGGTCATGACCACGATCAAGCCCGGCGTCGTCACGGTGAAAACCGCGGCAGGCAAGGAAGAGCGCTACGTCGTGTTCGGCGGCTTCGCCGACATCCTGCCCTCCGGCTGCACGCTGCTGGCCGAATCGGCGGTCGCCGTCGGCGACATCGACCGCGCTGATCTCGCCCGCCGCATCCAGGAAGCCAGGGAAGACGCCGCCGACGCCAAGGACGACGAGGCCCGCAGCAAGGCCGAGCAGTTTCTCAGCCAGCTCACCACGTTGGAAGGCGCGCTGCTGCCGGCCTGACGGCGGCCTCTTACGATGGACTGAAAGAGAGCGGGCTTGCCCCGGGGCTTGCCCCGCTTTTTTGTTTGCCCCGTTTTCTCGTTTTCTCGTTTGGGAGACGGTCCGCCCTGCTTGTCAGGGTGTCGTGCCGTTTCATGCAAACGGCGAGCCGCTCTAATCTCGTCGGCAAGGCAGTGCGCCTGTTCTGAAACTCGAACGGGGGCCGACTATGCCACACGGCAGGTCGTGAACGGTCGGGCGAGTAGTCTCGGTACAGACGCGCTATTCGGCCAGCTGGAGCGGTTCTTTGCCGATGCCGATCGCCGCGAGCGCCAGCTTCGGACCGCCCTGCTTGAAATGGACGAGATGAGTGGCGACAGACTCGATCAACTTCTGTCGCTCCGGATGAGCTTTGGCAAAGCCGGCGAGGTCGAACACGGCCTCCGTCATCTCCGCCGTCGGCAGAATCCGGGCGAAGATGTCGCTGAGGGCGGTATCGAGTGGATCGGTGAAATGGCCCTCCGGCAAGCTGCCACCGCGCGCGGCGCATGCGGCGATCCAGGCGGTGACCACCAGCGTCAGGTGTACGAACTCGGTCCCGGCTTCGAGGCATTCGATGGCTGACGCGACGATGCGCTGCGGCAGTTTCTGGCTGCCGTCATTGGCGATCTGCGCGGTGCGATGAGCAAGCGCGGTGTTGGAGAAGCGCTGGGCGAGCTCGGCCGTATAGGCGGCCGTATCGAGGCCTGCATCCTCAGGCAGCGTCGGCACGGCTTCGGCCCACAATGCGTCGACAAACCGTCGGATCGACGGGTCGGCGAAGGCGCGGTCGACGGTGGTGTGGCCGCTGAGCAGGCCAAGATAGGCGATGCCGGAATGCGCGCCGTTGAGCAGCCTCAGCTTCATGTCCTCGAAGGGACCGACATCCTCGACCATGGTGACGCCGAATCTCTCCCAGGCCGGCCGCCCGGTGGGGAAACGGTCCTCAATCACCCATTGGCAGAACGGCTCGGTCACCACCGGCCAGGCATCCTGGAGGCCAAGCTCGCCGGCGATGCGGGCGCGGTCGGCGTCGGTGGTCGCCGGCACGATGCGATCGACCATGGAAGACGGGAAGGCCACTTCGCCGGCGACATGGCGGGCGAGTTCGGCATCGCCCTGTCGAGCGAGCCCGGCATCGCCCTGTCGAGCGAGTCGTAAGTCGCGCAGCTTGGCAAACTCGAGCAACAGCTTGTGCAGCGTGGCGCCGTTGGCCGGAAGGTTGTCGCAGCACAGCACCGTGAAGGGCGGCGTGCCGGCGGCGCGGCGGCGCGCAAGCGCCTCGGCCAGGAAACCATGCGCCGTCCTGGGCGATCCGGGGTTTCCCAGATCGTGGACGATATCGGGATGAGTTTCGTCTAGGCTGCCGTCGGCGGCCCTCAGATAGGCCTTTTCGGTGATGGTCAGCGTGACGATGCGGGTGCGCGGATCGGTGAGCGCGGTAAGCACGGCGTCCGGATCTTCGGGCGCCACCAGCAACGACACGATCGAGCCGATGATCTGCAACTGCTCGCCGGCGCTTTCCCTCACCGCCAGCGTGTAGAGACCGTCCTGCGGCGACAGCGCATCGCGTGTGTCGGGACTGCGCAGCGAGACGCCAATGATGCCCCAACCTGTATCGCCATCAGCCAGGGAGGCGTCGACATAGGCCGCCTGATGAGCGCGATGGAAGGCGCCGACGCCGAGATGGACGATGCCGGGCGTCACGGCGCCGCGATCGTAGCGGGGTATGGCGATTGCGCCCGGCAGCTGCGTGATCGAGGCGTTCGACAGACGGCTGTTCATTGGTTTGAAGTCTCCGATCGGCGCGTCGAGCCTGGCAGGAATGGCGGCAGCGGCGTAGCACCCGCCGCTGCCCGGTACAATGGCCGGGCCTTATGCAAAAGTCATCATACAACTGGCTGGTTTTTGTATGTTGACAATGTTGTTTGCTAATCCACCAATGGGGCAGCCTGGGAGGAGCGAAGTGGCTGCATTGACTGATCCGGACCTGTTGTTCGCGCCGGAAACGCGAACGCTGGCTCGCGCCCTTCATGCAGGCGTCAAGGACCTGCCGATCGTCAGCCCGCATGGCCACACGGACCCGCGCTGGTATGCGTTCAACGAGCCCTTTCCCGACCCCGCGCAGCTCCTGATCGTCCCGGACCACTACATTTTCCGCATGCTGTTCAGCCAGGGCGTGCCGCTGGAAAAGCTCGGCGTGCCGACGCTCGACGGAGTGCCGGTCGAGACCGACGGCAGAACGATCTGGCGGCGCTTTGCCGAGCATTACTATCTCTTCCGCGGCACGCCGACCCGGCTCTGGCTCGACCATGTGTTCGAGCACCTGTTCGGCATCGACGAACCGCTCAACGCCAGCACCGCTGATCGGTGCTACGACACGATCGCCGCGCTTCTTCAGCGCGCCGACTATCGGCCGCGGGCGCTGTTCGAGCGCTTCAACATCGAGGTGATCGCCACCACCGAAGGGGCGCTCGACGATCTCAAATGGCATCGGATGATCCGTGACAGCGGTTGGCAGGGCCGCGTCGTTACCGCCTACCGGCCGGACGCCGTGGTCGATCCCGACCTCGAAGGGTTTCTAGCCAATCTCGATCGCCTGGGCGAAATCACCGGATGCGACACCGGCACATGGGCCGGCTATCTCGAGGCGCACCGAAAGCGCCGCGCCTATTTCAAGGAATTCGGCGCCACCTCGTCCGATCACGGCCATCCGACCGCCGACACCGCCAATCTTTCCGACACGGCGGCGCAGGAGCTGTTCGACAGCATCCGCCGCGGTTCGGAGGACGAGCGCGAGCGAAAACTGTTCCGCGCCCAGATGCTGACCGAGATGGCCAAGATGAGTCGCGACGATGGGCTGGTAATGCAGATCCATCCCGGGTCGTGGCGCAATCATTCGCCGGCTGTTTTCCAGAAATTCGGCCGCGACAAGGGTTTCGATATCCCGACCCGGACCGACTATGTGACGGCGCTGAAGCCGCTGCTCGACTGCGTCGGGCTGGAGCGAGACCTGACGATCATTCTGTTCACGCTCGACGAGACGAGCTATGCGCGCGAGCTGGCGCCGCTCGCCGGCGTCTATCCGGCGCTGAAGCTTGGGCCGGCCTGGTGGTTCCACGACAGCCCGGAAGGCATGCGCCGCTTCCGCGAGATGACCACCGAGACGGCGGGCTTCTACAATACGGTCGGCTTCAACGACGACACGCGCGCCTTTCCATCGATCCCGGCGCGCCACGACGTCGCGCGGCGTGTCGACTGTGCCTTCCTGGCGCGGCTCGTCGCCGAACATCGGCTGCGCGAGGAGGAAGCGCATGAGCTGGCGCGCGAGCTTGCCTACACGCTTGCCAAGAAGGCGTACCGGCTCTGAGCCGGGCGCCAGGATTTGAAGGGCATGAAGTTCGGCAAGATCACGGTCTGGGAAGCGATACGCTCGAACTGGCCGTTCTACGGCGCGGGTATCGTGGTTCTGGCGCTGGTGACGTATATTCCCGCGATCTCGCTGTGGTTGCCAAGTGTCTTCAAGTAGGCGTCCTCGAATAGGGCGTTCAGATAGGGGAGTGCGACGTGGCCGGGCCCACGACGGATTTCAGGGTCGAACGGAAGCCGAAGCTGTCGGAAACGGTGGTCGCGGCGATCCGCAAGCAGCTGTTGGCGGGCGAGATCCCGCCCGGGCACAAGCTGCCGACCGAAGGGCAACTCACGGAAACCTTCGGCGTCAGCCGCACCGTCATTCGCGAGGCGCTGGCAAAGCTTGCCGCCGACGGCCTCGTCGAGGCGCGGCAGGGCGCCGGCGTCTTCGTCACAGAACACATCTCCACCACGCTCGGCGTTTTGGCCGCCGACATGGGCGCCAAGGATTCGATCGCGCTCAACGTGCTCGAGGTGCGGCTGGCGATCGAGATCGAATCGGCCGGCCTTGCCGCCATCCGCCGCAACGCGGCGCAAGAGGCGGCGATCCAGGAGGCTTTCTTCGAGTTCGAGCGGCTTCTGCTCGCCAGCCAGCCGACCGGTCCGGCGGATCTCGCCTTCCATAGGGCAATCGCCAGCGCCACCAATAACCCGTTCTATGTCGAGATGCTCGACGTGCTCGGCCGCCGCGCCATTCCCTGCGACGTAACCTCGCCCTGGTCGGCCGAGCTCGTCCAGTCCGACGAGTACCAGCGTGGCCTGCAACGGGAGCATCTGGTGATCCTCAACGCGATTTCGGCGGGCGACGCCGAAGCCGCGCGCGAGGCGATGCGGGCACATCTCACCTCGAGCCAGCAGCGCTACCGCGAGCGCCTGCAGGCGCGGCAGGCCTATTACGCAAAGTCCGTGGCGGCTGCGTCGACCGGATAATCATTCGAGCAAGGTAGAGATGGACCAGACACACACCGGCGCTTTCATCTGGGCCATGGCTGGCGACAATGTCGATTATACCGACGTCGACCAGCTGACGATGGACCAGCTCAAGTGAGCGATCTTTTCGCCTTCAGCCTTGCGGGAAAACGCATCCTCGTCACCGGCGCCAACACCGGCATCGGCCAAGGCATTGCAGTGTCGGTCGCGCGCGCCGGCGGCGCCGTCATCGGCGTCGGCCGCTCGGCGATGGATGAAACCGTGGAGAAGATCGCGGCCATTGGTGGCCAGTTCGAAACCGTGGCCGCCGATCTCGGCGATCCTGCCGCGGCTGCCGTCATGCTCGACCGGATATGGGACGAGAAGGGACCGCTCGACGGCTTGGTCAACAATGCCGGCATCATACGACGCGCCGACGCGGTCGATCTGACCGAAGCCGACTGGGACGAGGTGATGGACATCAATTTGAAGACGGTCTTCCGGCTTTGCCAGAGTTTTGCCAGACGCGTGCTGGCCGAGCCCGGGCGGCGCGGCAAGATCGTCAACATAGGCTCGGTGCTGAGCTTCCAGGGCGGCATCCGCGTCGCCTCCTACACCGCTTCGAAACATGGTGTGCTTGGCCTCACGAGGCTGCTCGCCTGCGAATGGGCGGCGAAAGGCATAAACGTCAACGGCATCGCGCCGGGCTATATCGAAACCAACAACACCGAAGCCTTGCGCGCCGACCCCGACCGCAGCGCCGCCATCCTCGGACGCATTCCCGCGGGGCGCTGGGGCCGGCCGGGCGACATCGGCGACGCGGCCGTTTTCCTGCTCGCGCCCGCGTCGGACTACATGCATGGCGCGGTGATGCCGGTGGACGGCGGCTGGCTGGCGCGGTGACCATTCTGCCAATTTCGAACGGAAGCTAAGCGATGACGCCTCTCTTTTCACATGCCGGCGAAAAAGCCTGGGAGCCGACGCCCGACGGCAACAGACGGCGCGTGCTGGTGCACACGGCCGAACTGATGATGGTCGAATTCGCCTTCAACAAGGGCGGCCTCGGCGCGCTGCATTCGCATCCGCACGTCCAGGCAAGCTATGTCGCCGAAGGCCGCTTCGAAGTCACCATCGACGACAAGTCAGAGATCCTGGCAGCGGGAAGCAGCTTCATCGTGCCGTCCAACCTGGTGCACGGCGTCAGGGCGCTGGAAGCGGGGCGGCTGGTCGACAGTTTTGCGCCTTATCGGGCCGACTTCCTATAGCGATATTCCTGTTGCCAAAGAAAAACCCGGCGCGAAGCCGGCGCCGTGAGGCGCGAGTTTATTGCCTGGGCGCTCGTGGCGCCGCCGCGGTACTCAAACATTGCCGCAGGACGACAACGGTGCCGCAACATGGTGAAGATAGGTTTAACGAAGAGGACTGGCACTCTGCCGGCATATCGGCCAAAGAGACGGCGCGCCGCAGCTTTGGCAACGGATGAACTAAGCCGGCGGGAGCGGAAGTCGGAAATGGACGTCGCACGAAAATCAGAAGCCTTTTTGCGCAAGGCCATCAGGCGGCCGATCAGAGAGGTTCGGCGCTTGGCGCTGGATGTGAAGCGGCTGTGGCGGCTTTGGTTTGCTGGACGCTCGGCGCCTTACAAGAAGATATTCATTGCCGGCTGCGCGCGCAGCGGAACGACGCTGACCCAGCGCCTGATGGGGTGTTTCGAGGACACCTTCGTCCATCGAGCCGAAGCGAAATACACCCAGCTGGATATGTTGGACCGCTCCGAAACCAACCTTGTCGTCAAGCGCACGGATCGGGGTCATATGCATCTGGCGAAATTGCCCGCCGCCATTGGCCTGATCTATTGCGTTCGCCATCCTTTCGACGTGCTCACCAGCTCGCATCCGGAAAGCAGGGCGGAGCGCCGATACCATGTCACCTCCGAACGCTGGCTGGCCGAGTACGAGGCCTTGCTGCGGCTGAGAAAGGCGCAGCCGGAGCGCGCGATCGTCTATGTCCGTTACGAGGACATGATCGCTCGGCCGGACGAGGTCCAGGAGAGGATCGCGCGAGCATTCGACCTCAGGCCGCGTATCCGCTTCAGCGAGGATGCCGGTAACCCGATACGGGCAACATCGCTCAAGAAGTGGGAACGGAACGAGGAATACCTTGCCTATCTCAAAGCCCTGCCCCCCGCCTTCCTCGCCCGGCTGAGAGGGTTCTGTGACGAGTTCGGCTATGACATGCCGGAGTGGGCAAACGCATGACGTCGATGCTCGGTCTTTCAGCCGAACGGCGCGGACCTTTGATTACGCCCGATATGCTGCCGGGCGATGAGGGAGCCAGCATAAACGGCCCATCGCTGGTGAGGATGCCGGCCTGGGCGACCGGCCGGCTCGGAACGTATCACCTCTATTTCGCGCATCACAACGGCACCTACATCCGTCTAGCCTATTCAGATACGCTGCAAGGCCCTTGGCGGGTTCACCCGGGCGGCGTGCTTTCGCTTGGCGAGTGTCCTTTTCTGAGGGATCACATCGCCTCTCCCGACGTGCATGTCGACGAGCAGACCCGACGCATCGTCATGTATTTTCACGGCCCTGAGCGACATGGCCGCGAGCAGACGACCTTTGCGGCGACATCGGTCGACGGCCTTTACTTCAACCCCAGTCCCCAGGCGCTAGGGCCGTTCTATGCGCGGATATTTCGGCACGACGGCTGGTGGTATGGGCTTTTCGGCACCGGCAGCATCAGGCTTCGCCGTTCGATCGATGGTCTTTCCGGTTTCGAGGAAGGGCCGGTCGTGCTGCCGGGCTCGGGCCGGGTCCGGCCACGGCATGTGGCAGTGCAGAAGAACGGGGATTTGCTGATTGTCTATTATACGCGCAAGGGCGACGCGCCGGAGCGCGTGATTTACGGCAGCATCGACCTTTCCAAGGAGTGGCTGCGCTGGGTCGTGCGCGGCAGGACCGAATTCCTGAGACCCGGCACCGACTACGAGGGCGCCGGCCTGCCGGTTCGCCGCAGCAAGGCGGGCGTGGCAAGAAGCAAGGAGAACGGGCTGCGCGATCCGGCCATTTTCGAGGAGGATGGCCGGACCTGGCTGCTCTATGCCATTGCGGGCGAGAGCGGCATCGCGCTGGCCGAAATCCGACCGGGGGAACTCCGGGCTGCCGGGCTGCGAAAATCGATTGCGGATCTATGGAGCCGGCTTGAAGTCTAACGCGCCCTGCCTTTGCTAACCTCGGCTCAGTGGACACTGCCGACCGCCTTGCCCTGCCATCTCAGTATCGCCGGGTTGCGGCGCAGGAAGGAGCCGACACCTCCGGCAGAGACGGCGGCGCCGGCAGGCAAAAACGGCGGACAGCACGGGTGGCGATGGCGTTCGGGCGATCCGCGCCTTAAGAACGTGACCTCAGCCGAAACCGGGAATCACTCTCAATGCAAAACGCGATGGCGGGGCGGGCATCGGTGGCGGGCATTGCGGCGGAGGGACGCGATCCGAAGCGGCGCGTGCTGAAGGACGTGTTCGGCTTCGACGATTTTCGGCCCGGTCAGGCCGACGTGATAGAGGCGCTGCTGTGCGGCCGCCACGTGCTGGCGGTCATGCCGACCGGCGCCGGCAAGTCGCTCTGCTACCAGGTTCCGGCGCTGGTCCTTGGCGGGCTCACCATCGTCGTCTCGCCGTTGGTGGCGCTGATGCAGGACCAGGTCGCGGCGCTGCGGCTCGCCGGCGTCGCCGCCGATACGATCAACTCCTCGCTGGATCGCGATGCCAATGTCGCGGCGTGGCGCCGCGTCGCATCGGGCCAGACGCGTCTGCTCTATCTGGCGCCGGAGCGGCTGATGACCGAGCGGATGCTCGACGCGCTGGCCAGGCTCGACATCCGGCTGATCGCCGTCGACGAGGCGCATTGCATCTCGCAATGGGGGCCAGCCTTTCGGCGCGAATATGAGGACCTTGCGCGGCTGCGCGACCTCTTTCCGAAAGTGCCGATGATCGCGCTGACCGCGACCGCGGACGAAACGACGCGCACCGACATTTCGGCGCGGCTGTTTGCCGACCGTGTCGACACGCTGGTGCTGGGCTTCGACCGGCCGAACATCAAGCTTGCCATCGAGCCGAAGCAGGACAGCAAGCGCCAGCTGCTGCGTTTCGTCGAACGCCATGCGGGGCAGAGCGGCATCGTCTATTGCCTGTCGCGCAGGAAGACAGAGGAGATGGCGGCCTTCCTCGAAAAGAACGGCGTCACCGCGCTCGCTTACCATGCCGGCATGAGCAAGGAGGCGCGGGACGCGAACCAAAACGCTTTCATGACGCTGTCCGGCGTGGTCATGGTGGCGACCATCGCCTTCGGCATGGGCATCGACAAGCCGGACGTTGCCTATGTCTTCCACACCGACCTGCCGGCGAGCCTCGAGGCCTATTACCAGGAGATCGGCCGTGCCGGCCGCGACGGGCGGCCGGCCGAGGCGCATATGCTCTACGGCCTCGGCGACATCCGCACGCGCCGCCTGTTCATCGACGACGAGGATGCCTCGCCGGAGCACAAGAGGCGCTCGCATGGCCGACTGGACACGCTGATCGGCTATTGTGAGACGGCGCAATGCCGGCGCCAGGTCCTGCTTGGCTATTTCGGCGAAGGCGCCTCGCCTTGCGGCAATTGCGACAACTGCCTCAGCCAGGCGCCGCGCGCAGACGGCAGCGTCGAGGCGCGCATCATTCTTTCGGCCGTCGCGCAAACCGGCGAGCGGTTCGGGGCCTCGCACATCGTCGACATCCTGCTCGGCCACGAGACCGAGAAAGTGCTGGCCCGGGGTCATCAAAGGCTTGCCAGCTTCGGCACCGGCGCGGCGCACAAGCGACCCGCGTGGCTGTCGCTGATCCGCCAGCTTGTGGCGGGCGGGTACCTGGTGCCGGACCCGGACGGCTATGGCGGCCTTGCCATTTCCGAGAGCGGCCGCGCGCTCGGCCGCGGCGAGATCGCCTTCGAGTATCGCGTCGAGACGCGGCACCGTTCCCTACGCGACAAGGCGCGTTCGGCCCAGGCCGCGGCGGACGCCGAAGACCTGGACGCCGCGCTGCTCGCCACGCTCAAGGCGCTGCGGCTGCGCCTGGCGAAGGAACGCCAGGTCCCGGCCTATGTCGTTTTCTCCGACCGCACGCTGATCGACATGGCCGAGCGCTGCCCGCGCGACCTCGCTGCCTTCGCCGAGGTGAACGGCGTCGGCGAAGCCAAGCTCAAGGAATTCGGCGAGGTCTTCTTGAGCGCGATTGCAGCGCATCAATCCGGCGGATCAGGTTGAGGCACATCGGCCGGCGCATCACGCTCGTCCGGCCCAACCTACAAACCGGATCACGCATTCAAACGATGATTGCCCGCAGCCGACGCGCAACGCCCGCTCTCAAGTTGCGCCCTGGATGGCCCCGATCATGGTTCTCACAGCGTCCAAGGGCTGCAAGCCGGCCTCGCGCACCAGCGTGCGCCAGCTGAAGAAGCTCAGCGCCAGCTGAAGCATCGCGCGCTGCTGCCGTCGAGGCCTTGGCCGAGCACGTCCCGGCAGGCCGCGGCGGCAAGCGCGTGCGCTTCATCGATACACCCGATACGCCGCACGCTGAAATGTGAACGGCGCCGATCGTGGTTCCACGCCGTTCCTGTGGAAACATTCCTGTTGCAATCTTCGAGGCAAACAGTTCGAATAAAGTCTTTCCGGGGGAACAAGAATTGTGAACAAGGGTGTGGTACGGCTTATTCCAAAGCCGAGGGCCTCAATATTCATCTGTGGTTGCGGTCATACCGGGTCGACCTTGCTCGCTCGGATATTGGCAGCGCATCCGGATGTCTTCAGTGTCCCGCGGGAGACAAGCGCTTTTGTCTCGGACAAAGGCGCCAGATGGACCAAGCTAAGCTTGCTTTTGCTTGAGGCGGCGATTTCGCGCCGGAGCGTCTGGGTCGAGAAAACCCCCGGGCATATTCATTACACCCGTCAGATACGCGAGACGATCCCGGACGCCCGTTTCATTGTGGTGACGCGCGACGGCCGCGATGTCGTGACATCGCTCGGGCAGCGCTACGAGGGCGATTTCGACAGAGCTTTCCAAAGGTGGGTCGCGGACAGCAGGGCCTCGATGCTCTGCGTCGAGAGGGGCGGAGCCATGCTGTGGCGCTACGAGGACTTTATCGAGTCGCCTGCGCTTTCCATCGAACGGCTATGCCGCTTCATGGGTGTGGCTTTCGATGCTGCCATCCTGGACTATCACCGGCATCCGGTCGTCTGGGGAAGGGCAAGAAGAGTTCGCACGGCGCATTCGGCTCGCCGTTCGACGCAGGTCAACCAACCGATCACCGACTACAGGGGCGGCTGGCGATCGAAGCTGCCTGCGGAATTCGCCTCGCGTTTCGAGGCAGGTGAGGGCCAGGAGCTGATGGCCTATTTCGGATATTGCTGAGGGCGACTGTCGCGCTCCTTCGCCAAGCGCGCAGCGCCGACGAGCGATCGCCGGCTCTGCGAACGGTAGCGGCAAGCGTTCTTCCACCGAACATGGCGCCAGGCGTCAGTAAAATGGCGCCGCCCGCGACTGATCGAGGCGCAACGCCGGTTTAGCTTACTCTCATCCAGTCTCGCAAAGATGAGAAAACTGGATCTCGCGAACGGTCGACAAACGGGTCGTCCGATCCGTGCCGGCTGCCGGCACCGCCAATCCCACACAAAGGAAAAATAGATGGATCTGAACAATTTCTCCCGCCGCGGCGCCTTGGCCATTTTTGTAGGCGCCACACTTCTGCCCGCCGCGCCTGCGGCTCACGCCCAGCAGGCGTCGTCTGATGCAATCATTGGCACCTGGCAGGCGGACGACGGCAGCGTGAAGCTCGAGACGTTCAAGACCGGCTCCGAATTCCAAGCCCGTCTCCTCTATGGCAACCAGCTGGTCGAGGCCGACGGCGTGACCTTCAAGAACGACACCAAGAACCCGAATCCGGCGCTGCGTTCGCGCTCGATGAAGAATGCCGTCTTCATCACCGGCCTCCATTGGGATGACGGTGCCTGGACGGGCGGCTCCCTCTATGACGGCTCTTCGGGGCGCACCTACAACTGCGAGGTGCGGATCAAGAACGGCAAGATGAACCTCAGGGGCTACATCGGCCTTCCGGCCCTCGGCCAGACGCGCACCTTCCATCGCGTCTGACGGCAGTGGATGGGAGTTGGCTGGCCCCGCAAAATGCCGGGCCGCCCAACTCCCGCACTTGTCGGAGCTTGGGTTGTCGCTGCCCGTCGCCGCACCCTCGTGAGCCACGGCGGCTGCCGCCCAGAGGTTGGCGGAAATTGCAAGTACCGTGGCAGCGATCGCCAATGCGTGCCGACCCCTTTTGCCCCAGAATTCAACATCAAATAGGAAAGGCACAAATCAAATGGCTAAGAAAGCAAACAGAACCGCGCTCGTCACTGGCGCATCCTCTGGCATGGGCAAGGAAATCGCCCGGCGTCTGATCAAGGACGGCTTCAAGGTCTATGTCGCCGCCCGCACCGTCGACAAAATGGCCGATCTTGCCAAGCTTGGCGCCATTCCGGTGCGCATGGACATTTCAGTGAATGCCGACATCGAGGCCGCCGTGGAAACGATACTCGCCCAGTCCGGCGGTGTCGACGTTCTCGTCAACAACGCCGGTTTTGGTCTTTACGGGCCGGTGGAAGACGTGACGATCGATGAGGCTCGCTACCAGTTCGAGGTCAATGTTTTCGGTCCCGCCCGGCTGACCCAGCTCCTGCTGCCGGCCATGCGCAAGAAGGGCGCTGGAACCATCGTCAACATCACCTCGATGGGCGGCAAGATCTATACGCTTCTCGGCGCGTGGTACCATGCCACCAAACATGCGCTTGAGGGCTGGTCGGACAGCCTGAGGCTCGAGCTAGCCCCCTTCGGCATCAAGGTCGTCGTCGTCGAGCCGGGCCTGATCGAGACGGGCTTTGGCGATGTCGTCGCCGATGGCCTGGTCAAGCGGTCGGCAAGCAGCGCCTATGCCAAGGTTTCCCAAGCGGTCGCCAAGACAACGCGGGACACCTATGGCCACGGCCGCGGCACCAACCCGGGCGTTATTGCCGATGTGGTTTCGGAGGCCGTCCGGGCGCGCAAGCCTAAGACCCGTTACGCTGCCGGCAAATACGCCAAGCCTATGATCGCTATCCGCAAATGGTTCGGCGACCGCATGTTCGACCGGATCATCATGAGCCAAATGCGATAAACAAGACCGGGATGGGCCGCTTGGCGGCGGCCCGTCGACGATGTGGAGTACAGGAGAACAGGTCATGGGCGCAGCTCCTGCTGACAAATGCAAGGTCCCGCAGGCGTTGTGGCGGGCGATCGAAGGCCTCGGGCTTCCGGCCGCTGCCGTGCTGAGGCAGGCGCGGCTGCCGGCGACGCTGCACTTGAACCCACAAAGTCTGGTGACGACGCACCAGTACTTCGCGATTTTCAAGGCCCTGGAAGAACTCACCTCCGACCCCGGGGTCGGCATCAGGTTGGTCAAGAGTGCCGATACCGCCGTCCATCCGCCGTCTACTTTGGCCGCATTCCACGCGCGGGATTACCGCGACGGATTGTCGAGGATCGCCAGGTTCAAGAGACTCTGCACGCCCGAACAGCTGCATATCTCCGAAACAAGGGGCGAGGTGGCGATCACGAGCGAGTGGTTCTATGCGACGGAGCCGGAGCCGGCCATTGCCGTCGACATTACGTTCGCGTTTCTGCTCGAACTGGGCCGGCGCGGAACCGGGCAGAACCTGGCGCCTGTCCTGGTCGAACTCACCCGTGCCGATCCCAACAGCGACGTTCTCAGCTCTTACTTTTCCTGTCCCATCCGCTACGGCGCGCCGCGTGACGTGCTGATCTTGAAAAGCAGCGATCTGAACCGTCCGTTTCCGGGACACAATCCAGAGCTTTTGGAAATTCTCACGCCGGCGCTTGCATCCGCCCTGGGTGAACTCCAGGCGCTCAGTTCGATCCGCGAGCAGGTGAAGATGGTCCTGAAAAGGAACCTGGCCAGCGGCCGGCCGGAACTGTCCGGCATTGCAACCGATCTCGGCCTCAGCGAACGAACGCTGCAACGCCGTATCACCGAGGAAGGCACCACCTTTCGTGAACTCCTGGTGGAAGCAAGACACGAGCTGGGCCGCCAGCTTCTGGCCGATGCCTCTGCCGACATCAACGAGGTCGCTTGCCTGCTCGGCTACCAGGACACGAGTTCATTCTATCGTGCCTTCCGCGACTGGGAAGGCACTACCCCCAATAGGTGGCGCGAACTGAATATGGGTCGAGCGTCGGGACCTGGTGGCACCAGCTTGCACTAGCCTGAGATGATTGGCGGTCTACGGCCGGAGGCATTTGTCCCATCTGTGATCTGTCGACTTGCTTGGATTGGCGCGAGTCACGAGTCGAATGGCGCCTGGCGCTAATCAGCATCCTTTTCGCCAGTGCTAACACCCGCCTAGGGATTCATCGACGTGAGCGAAGCTCCGGCTTCCAAAGGTGTGCAAGATGCGCCACGATTTTTGGATGTTCTTCAGAACCTGGCTGAGCGCTCCGCTCCGCGTGGCAGCAGTCGCGCCTTCTGGCAAGGCGCTTGCGAGGATCATGACGCAGGATATAACCGCGGAGACCGGGCTGGTAGTCGAACTTGGACCCGGCACCGGTGTTTTCACCTCGCGGCTGCTGGAGCGCGGCGTGCGGCCAGAAGACTTGACCTTGGTTGAGTACGGGGCGGAGTTCGCACAGCATCTCCAGTCCCGTTTTCCTCGGGTGCGGGTATTGCAGATGGACGCGGCTGCCATCGGAGACATCTCGCTTCAAAGAGGGGCAGCCGGAGCCGTCATCAGCGGCCTACCGCTTCTGAGCATGCCTGACCACAAGGTCATCGCGATCCTGGGTGGCGCCTTTTCACTGCTGCGGCCCGGAAGCGCTTTCTATCAGTTTACCTATGGTCCACGCTGTCCCGTGCCGCGTCCCATTCTGGAGGGATTGGAATTGCGTGCCACGCGCATAGGCCGGACATTGCAGAACGTGCCGCCAGCCGCAGTCTACAAGATTTCGCGGCTCAGGACTTGGGATCGGCCCCAGGGGCGCAAAGCTACGGAGCAGCCTAAAGGGGTTTCGGCCGTTGCAAGTTGAGTGCTTGTCGCCCATCGGCCCTGAAAAACGGTCAACCGAATCCGTTTGTCCATTTCGTCAAAGATTCGAAAAACGACGCCTTTTGTAGCCGACCCGGAAAGCCTCCCGAGCTGCCCGGCGGGGCAGGCCCGGGGGAGGGGTCGGTCTACGCGTCCAGGCTGCATCGGGAGAGCCCGCGCGGCCTTAGTGCCCTTCCGCATCGTGTTCAGTTTAACCGGGGCAGAAGTCGCTAAGGGCCGCAATGCCGCCGTTCTGAGTTTCAGATAGTTGTTGGAGGTCGTGGCGGAGAGGGAGGGATTCGAACCCCCGATACCCTTGCGAGTATGCCGCATTTCGAGTGCGGTGCATTCGACCACTCTGCCACCTCTCCGCGAGGTCATGGTCGGCCGTTTGCCGGCGCGGCGCACTAGATAACGGCTGACCGCCGCAGTTACAAGGCCCTGGTCGACCGATTTCCCGCTTGTTGAAAAAAGCGTCGGCGAGGCGACGGACCGGCGCGCGCCCCGCGGCATGCTCCAGGAGCAGGGGCCGCTTGCCTTGACTTCCTTGCGACCTTCGGTTAGGGACAGCCCGCATCCGGCGTGGGGCTTCTCCGCGCCGCTTGTTTTTTGAACCCGCAGACTGACAAAAAGACGGCCGAACCGCCTGAAGCGGTTCATCGAGGCCGACCGAACAGCGAAAGGCAAAAAATGTTCGCAGTCATCAAAACGGGCGGCAAGCAGTATCGCGTCGCCGCCAACGATCTGCTCAAGATCGAGAAAGTCGAAGCCAAGGTCGGCGAGATCGTCGAGATCGGCACTGTTCTCGCGCATGGCGAGGGTGAGAATGTCACCTTCGGCGCGCCGTTCGTCGATGGCGCTCTGGTCACGGCGGAAGTCGTCGAGCAGGGCAAGAACCGCACCGTCATCGCTTTCAAGAAGCGCCGCCGCCAGAATTCGCGCCGCAAGATCGGCCACCGCCAGCTTCTGACCACCGTCCGGATCTCCGAGATCCTGCTGGGCGGCGCCAAGCCGTCGAAGAAGGCCACCGCCAAGGCTGAGGCCAAGGCGCCCGAAGCCAAGGCAGACGTCGCCGCCGAGGCGAAGGCCGAAGCCGCTCCGAAGGAGGCCAAGGCCAAGAAGGAAGCCAAGGCAGAGGCCGCCCCCAAGGAAGCTCCCGCCAGCGAAGAGGCCAAGGCCGCGCCGCTGTTCAAGGCACCGAAGGGCGAGCCGGACGATTTGACCGTGATCAAGGGCATCGGTCCCGTCGCGGCGAAGGATCTCGCCGAGCAGGGCATCGTCACCTTTGCGCAGCTGGCCAAGCTGACCGAGAAGGATGTCGCCAAGATCGACGAGCACATGCCGTTCAGCGCCGACCAGATCAAGGATTGGCGCGAGCAGGCCAAGGAGCTGGCGAAAAAGAAGTAAGGACGGTCGGCGATAATCGTCGCCGGTACGCACTTGAAACGGAACGCGAACGCGTTCATAAGACCATTCAAGCGCCTCAGGGCGCATCGGAGTTAGTTAGATGGCACACAAGAAAGCTGGCGGTTCGTCGCGCAACGGTCGCGATTCGCACTCCAAGCGTCTCGGCGTGAAAAAGTTCGGTGGCGAAGCCGTCGTCGCCGGCAACATCATCATTCGTCAGCGCGGCACGCAATGGCATCCGGGCACCAACGTTGGCATGGGCACGGACCACACCCTTTTTGCGCTCGAAGCCGGCGCAGTCACCTTCAACAAAAAAGCCAACGGCCGAACCTACGTCTCGGTAAACCCGATCACCAAAGCAGCGGAGTAGCCGGTTCCGCACCATAACACCGGCGCCCATCTCGGGAACCGGTGTCTGGCCAGGCCAGGAAAAGGATCAGGAGAGATGGGCTTCCATCTCTCCTTTTTCATTTTTCTTTGCCCTGGAGGACTAAAATGGTTGCCGAAGCGGAAGACACCGAAGACGAAAGTTACGCGATCGATTGCCCGGTGCTCGCCACCGAGCGCCTGGTCATGCGCGCTCCGCGCGAGAGCGATCTCGCGCAACTCGTCGCTCTGGCCGACAACCGTCACGTCGCCGAAATGCTGGCCCGCATGCCGCATCCTTACGGCGAAGCCGAGGCCCGCGCCTTCCTCGCCATGGCCTCGTCGCGCCGCGCCGGCATCGCCTATGCGCTGACGCTCGCCGGAACCGGCACTTTCGTCGGCTGCGCGGGGTTGAATACCACCGATCGCGGGCTGGAGCTGGGCTACTGGATCGGCGAGCCTTACTGGAAGCGCGGCTATGCGACCGAGGCGGCGCACGCGCTGGTCGACCTTGCCTTCCAGAAGACCTCGATCCAGGTGCTGCATGCCTCGACCAGGGTCATCAATCCGGCATCGCGCCGCGTCATCCACAAGTGCGGCTTTCAGTATGCCGGCCAGGGCATGCTGAACTCGATCGTCGCCGGCCAGGTGCCGGTCGAGCGCTACCGGCTGGACCGCAAGACCTGGACGAGCCTGCGCAACTGGGTGCACTTCTAGGCATGTTGAAATTCAGGTGAGGCCGGCCCGCAAATGACGGTTTCCTGCGCTTCCGGTGCTCGCGTACTTTCAGTACGCTCCGCTCCGGTTCTCGGAAGCCGTGATTTTCGGCTCAGCCTGACCTGAATAGCAACACGCATAGGCGTCGGCGCTCAAAGACGACTCAACCCAATTCGACCCAGACCGGCAGGTGGTCCGATCCGCGCGCCTGCGGGTCGGCCCACAGGCGCTTCAGCGAGCCGGCGAGCGAAGCGCTGGTGAAGACGTAGTCGATGCATTTGTGGCGGCCCGCATCATTGGGTCGATTGGGGTCGATCCAGGTGAAGAGGCCGGAAACCTCCAGGCGCTGGGCGACATCGACGGCGAGATCGGCGGTGAGCGGCATGCCGAATTCATGGTCCGGACGTCCGGCGAGTTCGACATATTCGGGCGATCCGGGCAGCATGTTGAAGTCGCCCATGACGATGAAGGCTTCCGGATAGGGCAGGTCCGGCAGGCCGATTTCGGGAATGCCGGAAAGGCCGCCGCCTTCCAGCGCGTAGTTGAGCAGGCGCTGGCGCAGGAAACGGATTTGGCTCTGACGCTCGACGGGGCTGCGGTGGTCGAGATGGGTGGAGTAGAAGCGGATGAAGCCGAGCGGCGTCTCGATTAGCGCCTCCAGCGCGCCGCGCTGGAAGTTCATCCGCTCCAGGCTGCGGCTGCGCGGCAGAAGGAGATTACGCGACAGATGAATGGGCGTCTTCGACAGCACCATATTGCCGAGCTGGAAGGTGCGGGTGACGGCGCGGCCGGCATCCAGGCGCGAGCCGATATTGACCTCGAAATTGCTGGCATAGGCGACAAAATAGTCCGGCAGCGCCTCGCCGATCTCGGCCACCATGTCGCGGTCGCCGTTGCGCGGGTTGTTGCGGGTGACTTCCTGCAGGGCGATGACATCGGCGCCGCGCACCGCGTCGGCGATGCGGCCGACATCGTATTTGCCGTCGAGGCCGATGCCATACTGGATGTTGTAGGTGACAAGCTTCATTCGCGCCTCCCGGTCTCGCCCGCGAACAGTGCTACCGCGCCCCTGGCTAAAGTGCATCCGGCGCTTTAGTTGCAAACGGGCCTCGCCCTTGGCTCCACCTTGGTTTAGAGCAATCCCGCAAGCGCAATAGCAGAAACCTGAAAATCCGATGAAATTCCTCGACCAAGCCCGAGTTTACATCCGGTCCGGCGACGGTGGTGCCGGATCGATGTCGTTCCGCCGCGAGAAATTCATCGAGTTCGGCGGTCCGGACGGCGGCGACGGTGGCCGCGGCGGCGATGTCTGGGTCGAAGCCGTCGATGGCTTGAACACACTGATCGACTACCGCTACCAGCAGCATTTCAAGGCCAAGACCGGCATGCACGGCATGGGCCGCAACATGACGGGCGCCAAGGGCGCCGACGCGACGCTGAAAGTGCCGGCCGGCACCCAGGTATTCGCCGAGGACAATGAGACGCTGATCTGCGATTTGACCGAGGTCGGCCAACGCTTTCTGCTCGCCAAGGGCGGCAATGGCGGCTTCGGCAACCAGCATTTCAAGACCTCGACCAACCAGGCGCCGCGCCGCGCCAATCCCGGCCAGCCGGGCGAGGAGTTGAGCATCTGGCTGCGGCTCAAGCTGATCGCCGATGCCGGCCTTGTCGGCCTGCCCAACGCCGGCAAGTCGACCTTCCTTGCGGCCGTCACCGCCGCCAAGCCGAAGATCGCCGACTATCCCTTCACCACGCTCTATCCCGGCCTCGGCGTCGCCCGCATCGACGGTCGCGAATTCGTGCTGGCCGACATCCCCGGCCTGATCGAGGGCGCGCATGAGGGCGTCGGCATCGGCGACCGCTTCCTCGGCCATGTCGAGCGCACGCGCGTCCTGCTCCATCTCGTCTCGGCGCAGGAGGAAAATCCCGGCAAGGCCTACAAGACCGTGCGCGCCGAGCTCGAAGCCTATGGCCATGGGCTGGCCGACAAGCCTGAGATCATCGCCCTCAGCCAGGTCGACATCCTCGACGCGGACGCCCGCAAGAAGAAGGCTGCCTCTCTGAAACGCGCCGCCGGCCGCGCGCCGATGCTGTTGTCAGCCGTCACCGGCGAAGGCGTCGAGGCTGTGCAGCGCGCGCTGATGGCGGTGGTCGCCGAGGCACGCGATGCCGTTCCCGCTCCAGTCGATACGCGCTGGCGGCAAAACCCATGAAATCGCTGAAATCATACCGGCGCATAACCGTGAAGATCGGCTCGGCGCTGCTCGTCGACCGCGCAACCGGCCTGAAGCGCGATTGGCTGACCTCTTTAGCCGCAGACATCGCGGTGCTCGCCAATGCCGGCGCGGAGGTGCTCGTCGTCTCCTCGGGCGCCATCGCGCTCGGCCGCACCATTCTCGGGCTCGGCAAACGCGCGCTGAAGCTCGAGGAAAGCCAGGCGGCGGCGGCCGTCGGCCAGATCGCACTTGCGGGCGCCTGGTCGGATGCGCTGGGCAGGGACGGGCTCAAATCCGGGCAGATTCTGTTGACCCTCGGCGATACCGAGGAGCGCCGCCGCTACCTTAACGCCCGCGCCACGATCTCGACCTTGCTCAAGATGAAGGCGGTGCCGGTCATCAACGAGAACGACACGGTCGCGACCTCCGAAATCCGTTATGGCGACAACGACCGGCTGGCGGCGCGGGTGGCGACGATGATGGGCGCCGATCTTCTGGTGCTGCTTTCCGACATCGACGGGCTCTATACGGCGCCGCCGGCCAAGGACCCGCAAGCCAAGTTCATTCCGGTGGTCGAGCGCATCACGCCGGATATCGAGGCGATGGCGGGCGCCGCCGCTTCGGAACTCTCGCGCGGCGGCATGCGGACGAAACTCGACGCCGGCAAGATCGCCAACGCCGCCGGCACCGCGATGATCATCACCGCCGGCACGCGCCTGTCGCCGCTGATGGCGATCGAGCGCGGCGAGCGCGCCACCTTCTTCAAACCCAGCGCCAACCCGGTGAAGGGCTACAAGACCTGGATCGCGGGACAGTTGGAGCCGGCCGGGAGGCTCACCGTCGATGCCGGCGCTGTCGGCGCGCTGAAATCGGGCAAGTCGCTGCTGCCGGCCGGCGTCAAGCTCGTCAGCGGCAATTTCTCGCGCGGCGACACGGTCGCGATCCTGTCGCCCGAGGGCCGCGAGATCGCGCGCGGGCTGGTTGCCTATGATGCCGCCGATGCCGTAAGGATCGCGGGTTTGAAGACGGCCGAGATCGAAAACGTGCTCGGCTACGAGGCGCGTTCGGCGATGATCCACCGCGACGACCTTGTGGTAAGCGGCGCCGCCAACTGAGACGCGGTCCATTGATTTATGGTCGCTACTTCTCGGGCTTCGGTGGCCATTGGGGTGGATTGCGGTATCTCTCCTGAAATTCTCGCTGCATTTTCACAAGCTCACTGCAACCGCCCATCTCGGTTTCAATGGCAGCCTTGGCTTGTCGATCTACTTCGGCCTGAGGGAGATCGCTCCCGCCTTCTGATAGCATCTCGCGGACGAGTTCGGCGGTTGTCGTTATCTTCGACCCGCCTTCGTCCAGCGTTTTCTTGAATTTCGCCTCGAGTCGTGCGCGCGGACCGCACCCGTGGGCCTCCTCAACAACGACAAAGATTTGGGAAAGCGGCATCGGTGGTGCGCCGCAATAGCGCTCGGCGAGTCCGATGGAGAACATGGAACTCATCATGGTCATAGCCTTGCCATCGGGGCTTTCGCCGGGTTCGATCTTGTCGTCGCAGTAATCGGCCGCGCGCAGCCCGGTCGGCACGAACATCGCGCCCAGAACAACGAGGATTATGGCGCCCTTCATGCTGCCTCCCCCAACTTTGCAGCCATTGCCGCGAGGCCCAGCCGCGTGTAAATCCACCAGCTTCACCGGAGCGGTCAAATGTTGGACAAACACCAAGGCCAAGATGTAGCCAGTTTGATGGCACAGATAGGCGGCAAGGCGCGCGCTGCTGCCCGACCGTTGGCCGTCGCATCGACCAAGGTCAAGAACGACGCCTTAGCCGCCATGGCCGCCGCCATTCTGCGCAACGAGCAGGCGATCCTAGAGGCTAACGCCATCGATATGTCGAATGGCGAGGAAGCCGGGCTGTCCGGTTCCTTCATGGACCGGCTGAAACTCAACCCCTCACGTATCAAGGGGATGGCCGACGGCATTCGCGAGATCGCGGCGCTCAAGGATCCGGTCGGCGAGGTGATTGCCGAATGGGACCGGCCGAACGGCCTCCATATCGAGCGCGTGCGCACGCCGCTCGGCGTCATCGGCGTCATCTATGAAAGCCGCCCGAACGTGACGGCCGATGCCGGCGCGCTCTGCCTGAAAGCCGGCAATCCCGTGATCCTGCGCGGCGGCTCGGATTCGATCAATTCGTCGTCGGCTATCCATGCCTGCATGGTCGAAGGGCTGAAGGCAGCCGGCCTGCCGCAAGACGCCATCCAATTGGTGCCGACCACCGACCGCGCCGCGGTCGGCGAGATGCTCAAGGGCCTAGCCGGCAATCTCGACGTCATCATCCCCCGCGGCGGCAAGAGCCTGGTCGGGCGCGTGCAGACCGAGGCGCGCGTGCCGGTCTTTGCCCATCTCGAAGGCATCTGCCATCTCTATGTCGATCGTTCGGCGAAGCTCGACATGGCGGTCCAGATCGCCGTCAACGCCAAGATGCGGCGCACCGGCGTGTGCGGCGCCGCCGAGACGCTGCTCGTCGACCGTGCGGTCGCGTCCACGCATCTGGTGCCGATCCTGGAGGCCCTGCGCGCCGCCGGCTGTGAGGTCCATGCAGAGGTCGAGGTGATGAAAGCCTTTGCCGACGCCAGCCCGGCGACCGACGCCGACTGGGTGACGGAATATCTCGACGCGATCATCGCGGTGAAGCTGGTCGACGGCGTGGCCGGCGCGATCGAGCATATCGGGACCTTCTCCTCGCATCACACCGAGGCGATCGTCGCCGAGGATGCGCAAACGGTCGAAACATTCTTCAGCGAGATCGACTCGGCGATTTTGTTGCACAATGCCTCGACACAGTTCGCCGACGGCGGCGAGTTCGGCATGGGCGCCGAGATCGGCATCGCCACCGGCAAGATGCATGCGCGCGGACCGGTCGGCGTCGAGCAACTGACCTCGTTCAAGTACCGCGTGCGCGGGTCGGGGCAGGTGAGGCCTTGATGTCGCTTGCCCCAAGAGGCTGAAGCTTGCGCCTAGGCTCCCCCCTCCCGCCTGCCGGGCATCCTCCCCGCAAGGGGGGAGATCAGCTGATTTTCCCGGTTTCGCCAGTCGCCAACACTGCAAGATTTGCGACTGCGAAGGAGCTGCCAATCTCCCCCCTTGCGGGGAGGATGCCCGGCAGGGCAGAGGGGGGTGCCTAGCGTCATGCTTTCCCAGCCCGAGCAGCCCGTCCCCGCGCCCTATCTCCACATGCCGCATGCCGGCAAAGGGCTGGCCGTCGGCCTGTTCGGCGGCTCGTTCAACCCGCCGCATGCGGGCCACGCGCTGGTCGCCGAGATTGCGCTGAGAAGGCTGGCCCTCGACCAGCTCTGGTGGATCGTGACGCCCGGCAATCCGCTGAAAAGCGCGCGCGAGCTGGCGCCGCTCGCCGAGCGCATCGTGCTGTCCGAAAAGATCGCCAGGAATCCGAAGATCAAGGTCACTGCCTTCGAGGCGGCGCAGCATGTCCGCTATACCGCGGACACGCTGGCGCTGGTCAAGGCGCGCAATCCAGGCGTCGACTTCGTCTGGATCATGGGCGCGGATTCCTTACGCGACTTCCATCGCTGGCAGCGCTGGCGCGAGATCGTGCTGACCTTCCCGATCGCGGTCATCGACCGACCGGGCGCCACGCTCTCCTTTCTGTCCTCGGTCGTCGCCAAGACCTTCGACTATGCCCGCGTCGACGAAGGCGACGCGCCGCTGCTCGCCCGCATGCGAGCGCCGGCCTGGACCTTCATCCACGGCCCGCGCTCGTCGCTTTCCTCCACCGCGATCCGCAAGGCGGCGAAGGGCTGAGGCCACCCTTCTTTCACAAGGGGCCGAGCGATGTCGCTTTTACGGCGGCCTATCGCATTCCGATCAGCCAAGCTGCGAGGGCATGCTGAAGCAAACTCAAACCGATCCCGGACAATCGGCGCCGCTGATTGCCATTGCCAGCGTCATCGTGTCGATGGCGCTGATCGCGATCGGCAACGGCCTGATGTTCGCCTTCATTCCGGTGCGGCTCGGCGCCGATGGTTTCGATCCGACCTGGGCCGGACTGATCGTCACCGGCCTTTCGGCCGGCGGGCTCGCCGGCTGCATCCTGACCGGACCCTTGGTGCGCCGGGTCGGCCATGCCCGCGCGTTCATGGTGCTTTCGGCGCTGATCGCGCTCTCCAACGTGGCGATCGGCGCCGGACCGATGCCGCTGCTGTGGATCGCGGCGCGGGCGCTCTACGGCTTCGCCATATGCGGCCTTTTCATCGTCGCGCAGAGCTGGCTCAACGACGCCCTGCCGAACGCCATACGCGGCCGGGTGATGGCGGTGTTCTACGTCGCCTATATCGCCGGATTGGGCGTCGGTTATGCGACGCTCGCCGCGATCGACATCCAGACGGCGGCGGCGCCGCTGATCGGCATCGCCTTCACCGCGCTGTCCATCCTGCCGGTGGGCATGACGCGGCTTGCCCAGCCGCCCGCGCCGCAGGCCGCTTCGGTGGCGCTCGGCCAAGCGTGGAGGATCTCGCCAGTCGGCGTCGTCGGCATGCTGGCGGTGGGCGGCCTGTCGATGATCATTTCCGGTTTTGCGCCGATCCACGCCACCGCCAAGGGTTACAGCCAGGCAGAGGTGGCGCTGCTCTTGTCGGCGATGCCGGTCGGCACGCTGATCCTGCAGATACCGCTCGGCTGGCTCTCGGACCGTACCGACCGCCGCTATGTGCTGGCGGGCACGGCGGCGCTGGCGGTGGCGGCGAGCCTGCTCGCCATCGCCTTCGACGGCGGCGCGCTGATGGCCCTGGTGGCGATCTACCTGATCTGGGACGGTGCATCGGAATCGATCTATTCGCTGTCCAGCGCCCACGCCGCCGATCGCGCCAGGAAGGAAGAGCTGCTGGCGCTGTCGAGTTCGCTGCTCTTTGCCTGGTCGCTGTCCGGCTTCATCGTACCCGGCATCGTGACGGCGCTTTCCGCCGTCTTCGGCACCGGGACCTTCATCTATGTCGGCATCGCCATCGCTTCCGCGTTCTGCCTGTTCGTGCTGTGGCGGGTGTTTGCGGCGCGACCAATGCCTGCTGCCGCAACCGGCAGCTTCGCGCCGATGTCGGCGCAGACGCCCCTGCCGGTGGAGCTCGCCTTCGCGCCGGAGGAGCCGGCAAAGCCGGCCAAGGACTGACGAGATTATTGCTTGCGGACTTCCTGGGACGGTATCTCGGGCGGCGGCAGGGGGATCGAAATGCCCTCGTTGTCGAAGGCCAGCTTGGCGCGTTTGGTCAAGTCGATCTGGGTGGCGAAATAGTCGGCCGCTGAAGTCCAGTAGCGCAGGGTCAGTGAAACCGTGCTCTCGCCAAGCCCTGCGATGAAGGCGATCGGCGCCGGCTCGCGCCGGATGCGCTTCTCGGCATTGGCGATGGCAAGCAGCGTCTTCTGCCCGCGGTCGATGTCGTTCCATGAACCGATGCTCAAGCTGATATCGGTGCGTCTGACGCCGTTGCGGGTGAAATTCCGCACCGGCTGGTTCCACAGCGTTTGGTTGGGCGCCAGGATGTAGATGCCTTCGACAGTGCGCAGCTTGGTCGCGAACAGGCCGATCTCCTCGATTGTGCCGGCGATCGCACCGACCTCCACATATTCGCCGATGCGGAAGGGCCTCAGCGCAAGCAGCATGATGCCGGCGGCGATGTTCTGCAGCGTACCTTGCAGTGCAAGGCCGATCGCCAGACCGGCAGCGCCGATCGCGGCGATGATCGAAGCCGTCTGCACGCCAAACTGGCCGAGCACCATGATAACGACCAGGATCAGGATGCCGTAGCGGACGACCTGGGAGAAGAAGTGGCGCAGCGTCTCGTCAAAGCCGTGAATATGACCGAGCCCGGCATAGATCGATCGCTCGGCAAGGCCGGCAACGAGGTAGCCGACAACCAAAAGGATCACAGCACCGATTGCCGAGAAGGAATAGGAGACTATCAGCGAGCTGAGCTGCGCAAGCCCGGCTTGAATCGTGATGAGGGCGCTCTGCGGGTCGATTGGCATGGTTGGGAATCCCCTTTGTCCGGTGTGCCGATAACCCATGCGGCGCGCAGGGGTTCCGCTCTTTTCAGCCTTCCGAGGGCCTGTCCGGCCTGCCGAGGCCGCCCTGAGAGCGCGCCCGTCTTGAAACTGCAATGGAACTCTGCCTATCTAAGCAGGGTCACCTGATTTGCCGGGTGATTTGGTTGTTCTTACTGGGAAAGGAAACACACTGAGAACAGCACTGCGGAAGAAGGCCGATATCGTGCCTTCGCCGGCCGGGATCAGCGGAAGCGATGCTGCCTCCCTCGCCATCAAGACAGTCCTTGCCAGTCTGGAAGACTCCAAGGCCGAAAACATCGTCTCAATCGACATCCAGGGTAAATCGAGCCTCGGCGACTATATGGTCGTCGCATCGGGCCGATCGCACCGCCATGTCTCGGCTGTCGCCGACCATCTCCTCAAGGCGCTCAAGGATGCCGGTCTCGGCATGGCGCGTGTCGAAGGGCTGGCCAGCGCCGACTGGGTCCTGATCGATTCCGGCGACATCATCGTCCATGTCTTCCGTCCCGAAGTCCGCGAATTCTACAATCTCGAAAAGATGTGGCAGGCGCCGGATCTCGAGGAAGAGACCTTGCACTGAGCCGTATCGCGGGCCGTGACCGTTCCGGTCCGGCGCCGATCGAGAGCTCGCCGAGGCGAGGATGAAGATCACCGTTCATGCCGTGGGCCGGATGAAGACCGGCCCCGAGAGAGAGCTCGCCGACCGCTATTTCGAGCGCTTCGCCAAGAGCGGGCCCGCGGTCGGGCTGGAATTTGCCGGCATTGTCGAGACATCCGAGAGCCGCGGCCAGAGCGCCGACGAACGTCGCCGCGAGGAGGGCCAGAAGCTGCAGGGTCAGCTGCAGCAAGGCAACGTGCTGTTCCTGCTCGACGAACGCGGCAAGGCGCTGTCCTCGGAGGACCTGGCGGCCCGCATCGGCCAGTTGCGCGACAGCGGCCGCAAGGCGCTGGTCATCGCGATCGGCGGCGCGGACGGCCATCACAAATCCTTGCGCGAAGAGGCCGATCTGGTGTTGTCGTTCGGAGCGCTGACCTGGCCGCATCAGCTGGTGCGCGTCATGCTCGGCGAACAGCTCTATCGCATCGCCACCATCCTTGCCGGGCATCCCTATCACCGCTCGTGAGTCATCGTTCGCGCTGTGACCCCGAAAGCTGGGGATCACGTCCGCTTGCACCGATTTCCGCCTCAATGAACCGACATCACGGTTGTTGCGGGTGCTCCAACATGGTTGATGGTTCGTTAACGAAGCGGCGGATAGAGTCGAGGCCTGATGTCTGAAGGCTGGAATTCGAGAACGCGCGCCTGGCGCAGCCGCTGCGGCTTGACACTTGTCGCCGCGCTGATCGCGCTCGGGCCGGCTATGGCCGCGGAAAATTCGCTCGATGTCCCGCCGGACCCCGACAAGAGCCGGGTCGAATACGAGCAGGTCTCCAAGGAAATCTCCTTGTCCTCCGAGCGGCTGGCCAAGCTTGCCGCCGACGTCGCGACGGTCAAGAAAGACCATGCCTCGATCAGTGCGGCGCTGATCCAGTCGGCGATGACCGAGCAGAAGCTCGGCCAGGACATCGAGGACATCGGCGCCAAACTGGAAGGACTGAAGGCCGAGCAAGAGAAGCTGCACGCTTCGCTGGTGGCGCGGCGCGACGTGCTCGCCGAGGTGCTCGGCGCGCTGCAGCGCATGGGGCTCAATCCGCCACCGGCGATCCTGGTCAAGCCGGAGGACGCGTTGTCGTCGGTGCGCAGCGCCATCCTGCTCGGCGCCGTGGTGCCGGAATTGCGCCAGCAGACCGACAGGCTGCTCGCCGATCTCAAGGAACAGACCCGGGTGACGGCCTCTATCGAGGCCGAACGCGGGCGGCTTACCGCTGCCGTCACCGAGCAGACGGCGGAAAAGAAACGACTGACCATGCTGCTCGAGGCCAAGCAGAAGCTGCAGGCCGATACCGAAGCGGCCCTGGCAGCAGAGCGGCAGCGCTCGCAGCAGCTGGCGGACAAGGCCAGCAGCCTCAAGGACCTCATCGCCTCGCTCGAGGCCGACAAGGCGCGCAAGGCGGCCGACCAGGCCAAGGCGGCCGATCGGAAATCGGCGGACGCCGACACGACCGCATCGACGGCGGAACCCGCCGCGCCGCCGGTGCCGGAGGGCAATCGTTTAACCGCTTCCGCCCCGTTCGCGGCGCTCCAGGGCCAGATCGCGCTGCCGGTCATCGGCAAGATCAAACGGCGCTTCGGCACCGACGACGGCAATGGCGCAATGATGCAGGGAGACATGGTTGCGACACAATCGGGGGCCATCGTCACCGCGCCGGCGGATGGAAACGTTCTTTATGCGGGGCCGTTTCGCTCCTATGGTCAACTCTTGATCCTCAATGCGGGCGACGGGTATCATGTCGTCCTGGCGGGGATGAGCAGAATCAGCGTCGCGACCGGACAGTCGGTGCTCGCAGGAGAGCCGATCGGCGCGATGGGAGAGGCCCGGGTGGCAAGCACCTCGGCCTCGCAGAATGGAAATGCGACGCCGGAACTCTATGTTGAGTTCCGCAAGGATGGAAAACCCGTCGATCCGAACCCCTGGTGGGCGGACCGATTTTCTGGAAGGACGTGAAATGATGCGGAAATTGTCGCTTCTGTTTGCCGGCGCGCTGATGGGCGCATCGGCAATGAGCCTGGTCTACGGCGCACCTGGCTCGGCGGCGAATGCTGCGGGTTCCGAGACCTACAAGCAGCTGGCGATCTTCGGCGACATCTTCGAGCGCGTGCGCGCGCAATATGTGACGCCCCCGGACGACAAGTCGCTGGTCGAGAACGCCATCAACGGCATGCTGGCTTCGCTCGACCCGCACTCGTCCTACATGAATGCCGAGCAGGCGCAGGATATGCGTGTGCAGACCAAGGGCGAGTTCGGCGGCCTCGGCATCGAGGTCACGATGGAGAACGACCTGGTCAAGGTGATCACGCCGATCGACGACACGCCGGCCGCAAAGGCGGGCGTGCTTGCCGGCGACTATATCGCCAAGATCGACGGCGAGGAGGTGCGCGGCCTCACCCTCAATGACGCGGTCGAGAAGATGCGCGGCCCGGTCAACACGCCGATCAAGCTCACCATCCTGCGCCAGGGCGCCGACAAGCCGATCGAGTTGACGGTCGTGCGCGACATCATCAAGGTCAAGGCGGTGAAATACCGGGTTGAGAACGACATCGGCTACATGAAGATCACCTCCTTCACCGAGAAGACCTATGACGATCTCGAGAACGCCATCGAGAACATCAAGAAGCAGGTGCCCAACGACAAGCTGAAGGGCTATGTACTCGACCTGCGCCTCAATCCGGGCGGCCTGCTCGACCAGGCGGTGAGCGTGTCGGACGCCTTCCTGAAGCGCGGCGAGATCGTCTCGACCCGCGGCCGCGATCCGAAGGACGTTACCCGCTTCGACGCCAAGCCGAAGCAGAACGACGACATCGGCGGCAAGCCGCTGATCGTGCTGGTCAATGGCGGCTCGGCAAGCGCGTCCGAGATCGTCGCCGGCGCGCTGCAGGATCTGCGCCGCGCCACCGTCGTCGGCACGCAGTCCTTCGGCAAGGGTTCGGTGCAGACCATCATCCCGCTCGGCGAGAATGGCGCGCTCAGGCTCACCACCGCGCTCTATTACACGCCGTCGGGCAAGTCGATCCAGGGCAAGGGCATCACGCCCGACATCAAGGTCGAGCAGCCGCTGCCGCCGGACCTGCAGGGCAGGGATCTGACCCGCGGCGAATCGGACCTCAAGGGCCACATCAAGGGGGCCGACGAGAGCTCGACCGGCTCGGGCTCGGCCGCCTATGTGCCGCCGGAGCCGAAGGACGACCTGCAGCTGATCTATGCCGAACAGCTGCTGCGCGGCCAAAAGACCGATCCGGCCTTCCCGCCGAACCCGGACAAGGCTGTGCTGAACCAGTAAAGACGGGGAGGGCCGGGGCAGATCGCTCTGGCCGGCCGACCGAAGCGATGCAATGCTGCCGGGACCGCGAGGTTCCGGCAGTTTGATTCGCGGACAGGGTGGTTCGGCAACGGGCGCTGCGTCGCCTAAGGTTTTGAATTTGCGCGTGAGCGCTGACGATTCGATCAGCTGCGCTGATCCGATCAGCCGCGTCACGGGCCTGGGGATGCGGCTTGGCTGACATCGGCAAGGACATCGAACGCCCGCTCGGACAGACGCTCCGGCCAGAGCGCCCTGCCTCGCGCACCTTCGGCGCCGGCACGCTTGGCGCGGCGGTCGCCGTCCTCACTGTAGTGGGCATTTCCGGTGCGATCGCGTTGCGTGAAAAACCCTTCCGCAAACCGCAAGAGACGGCCGTTTCGACGCCGAAGGTAATCGTGGCGCCGGCTCCCGCGCCGGCACCGGCGCCGACGCCGGCACCGGCCGAGGTGGCGGCGGCGAAGCCCAATGCGAGCACGCCGATGAAGAGCGATGGCCCGCAAATCATCCATGTCGAGTCTGAAGAGGGCGATGGTCCGCCGAAGGCCGGTATCGTCATCCGCGATCCTTCCACACTCAGCCAGAATCTCAAGGTCGCGCATATTCCCGACAGGACGCTGATCGAGGCGAGCGACAGCGGCCCGCTGCCGGTGCGCTCCGCCGATGGCCGGCGACCGTTCGACGTCTATGCGCGGCCCTGGTCCGGAGCGCGCGGCGCGCGCGTGGCTATCGTCATCGGCGGGCTCGCCGTCTCCCAGACCGGCACGCAGGCCGCGATCGCCAAATTGCCCGCCGAGGTGACGCTGGCTTTCGCGCCGCAGGGCAACAGCATCGACCGCTGGATGAAGGCGGCGCGCCAGAGCGGACATGAGATCGTCATGCAGATACCGCTCGAGCCGTTCGATTATCCGGGCGTCAATCCGGGACGCAACACGCTGACGGTCGATGCGAGTCCGGACGAGAACCTGAAGAGCCTGCACTGGGCGCTGTCGAGGACTACCAACTATACCGGCGTCATGAACTATATGGGCGCGCGTTTCTCGGCTGATGCAAACGCGATGGGACCGTTCATGGCCGAGCTCGGCAAGCGCGGCCTTGCCTATGTCGACGACGGCTCCTCCGCGCGAAGCCTGGCGCCCGACCTCGCGCTGAAGGATGGCGTTCCTTTCGTCGCCGGCGACATGGCGATCGATGCTGTGCAGGACCGCGGCGAAATCCTCAAGAAGCTGGACAGCCTCGAGGCGACGGCACGCGCCAAGGGCAGCGCCGTCGGCATCGGCTCGGCCTTCGATATCACCGTGGACACGGTTGCGTCCTGGGTGGCAGAAGCGAAGAAGCGCGGCATCGAGATCGTGCCGATTTCGGCGGTGGCGATCGATCCGCAAAAAGGCTAACGCCGACCCTTTCGCCTGAATGCATCTGCAAAACGGCTGGAAATCTCAACGATGGCCAAAAAGATCGATCCTGAAACGCTGCCCTATCGCCCCTGCGTCGGGCTGATGATCCTCAACCCGGCCGGGCTGGTCTGGGTCGGTCATCGCATCGCCGAGCCGGACAGCGAATTCTCCGGCACCACGAAACTCTGGCAGATGCCGCAGGGCGGCATCGACGAGGGCGAGGAGCCGCTCCCGGCGGCGGAGCGGGAGCTTTACGAGGAGACCGGTATGCGCAGCGTGTCGCTGCTTGCCGAAGCGCCGCACTGGATCAATTACGACCTGCCGCCGCATCTGGTCGGCGTCGCCTTCAAGGGCCGCTATCGCGGCCAAACGCAGAAATGGTTCGCCTACCGCTTCGAGGGCGACGAGAGCGAGATTGAGATCAATCCGCCGCCCGGCGGCCACAAGGCCGAGTTCGATCAATGGGCGTGGCGGCCGATGCGGGAGCTGCCCGACCTGATCGTGCCGTTCAAGCGCAAGGTCTACGAGCAGGTGGTGGCCGCGTTCCAGGATCTTGCTCGCTAGGCGTTGGCAGGCGTGCTTCCAACTAAGTTCGGTTAGCGAAGAGGTTGGCACCGTAGTCGAGATCATGCTTTGTTGATGCAGATGCGCCGCAGGCAAAGAGGCAAACATGAACGACGCGCGACAAGCGCACTTTGGCGGCGTCGAGAAGCACGCAGCTCCGCAACAAGTGTGACCCGTTTTTGTCCGACGCAATTGCCCCGATGACCGGCACCAAAACGTCTTTGCCGCAAACGACCGCCACCGGCGGCTTTATGTCCGGCGAAACTGCAGCCGGCGCGATCCTGACCATCGATCTTGGCGCCATCCGCGAGAACTACCGGCGGCTGAAGGCGCGGCTGGCGGGCGTGCGCTGCGCCGGCGTGCTCAAGGCCGACGGCTATGGCCTCGGCGCGGCGCGCGTGGCATCGGCGCTGATGAAGGAAGGCTGCGAGATCTTCTTCGTCGCGCTGCTCGGCGAGGGCATCGCGCTGCGCAAGGCGCTTGGACCCGGACATGAGATCTTTGTGCTCAACGGCCTGCCGCCGGGCTCCGAGCCGGAAGCGATCGCGACTGGGCTTCATCCTGTCATCAACAGCACCGCTCAGTTGAGAGCGTGGCGTGAAGCGGCGCTTGCCGCCGGCCGAAAGCTGCCGGCCGCTGTTCAGGTCGACAGCGGCATGTCACGGCTCGGCATGCCGCCGGCTGACGTCGAGGCGCTCGCGGCGGATGCTTTCGGCGGCATCGACATCCGCCTGGTGATGAGCCATCTCGCCTGCGCCGACGAGCCGCTCAATCCTGCCAACGAAGCGCAGCGGCTCGCGTTTGAGCGGCTGCGCGGGATGCTGCCCAAGGCGCCGGCCTCGCTTGCCAATTCGTCCGGCATCTTTCTCGGATCGGCCTACCACCACGACCTCGCGCGGCCGGGCGCGGCGCTCTACGGCATCAATCCGACGCCGGGCGAGGCGAACCCGATGCTGCCGGTGGTGCGGCTGCAGGCGAAGGTGGCTCAGACGCGCAACGTCGATGACGGCGCCGGCATCGGCTACGGCCATACCCATCAGGCGCGCGGACCGCTCAGGCTGGCGACAATCTCGCTCGGCTATGCTGATGGCTGGCACCGGCGCGCCGCCTCGGCCGCCTGGCTCGAGGGCGTGCGGCTGCCTTTCGTCGGGCGGGTATCGATGGATTCCATTGTCCTCGACATTTCAGCGCTTCCGGTCGATCAACTGGGCGAGGGCGACCTCGTCGAGCTCATCGGGCCGTCGCAAAGCCTCGACGACGCGGCCGCGCATGCCGGAACCATCGGCTACGAGGTGCTGGCCAGCCTGGGTGCGCGCTTTCACCGCCGCTACATCGGCGGGTGAAAGGGGCGGCTTGCTTGACAAGCCGGTGTATCTCGGCAAGGGTCGAGGCATGAGCAACCTCGCCCATAGCAGAACCTTTTTCAGGGTTTGCCCCATCGCGGGAGCGTAGCCCCGGCGCGGTCGTGTTGGCGACCGCCGAGCCGGGGCATTTGAATTCCTGACATCGTCATCGAGCCAGCCAGCCTTTCGCGGCTGTCGGCTCTTCGTCGCCGCCTTTGAGCGGGCTGCAGCGCGCGTCGGTTCGTCGACGTGCAAATCCAGGAGGTTTGCCATGAATGCCACAACCCAATCGCGTTCACGAAACACGATCGTCGTCAGCGACGCGGACCACGACCGGCTCAGCGGCCTTGCCAGAGCCTTTCTCGAGCGGACGCCCGAGATGGCCGAGGACCTGCTCGCCGAGATGGACCGCGCGCGGATCGCCGCCGAAGCGGCGATGCCAGCGGATGTCGTGCGGATGGGCACGACGGTGACGCTTCACGACGGGGAAGGAAGCGTTCAGCGCGTCACGCTGGTCTATCCCGCCGAGGCCGACATCGCCGAAAAACGCATCTCGGTGCTGACGCCGCTCGGAACCGCGCTGATCGGCGCGCGTGCCGGCCGCACAGTCTCCTGGCGAAGCCGCGACGGCCGGGTGCTTTCGGCGACCATCCACGCGGTCGAGCAATCCGTGTCGCGGAGAGCGCCATGACCAGGATCATCTATCGCCTCACGCCGAAGGATCTCGCGGTTCTCGAAGCGATGCTGATGCGCCGGCGCGCCTCTGCCGACGCGATCGTGCCGATGCTCGAACGCAAGCTCGCCGAGAGCAACATCATCCCGGTCGGCATGGTCGAGCCCGACATCGCCACACTGAACAGCCGGGTAGTCTTCCGGATCAACGACGGAACCCCGGAGACGAGGACGTTGATGCTGGGCGACGCCTCCGCTCCTGTCGGATTCGGCCTGCCGCTCGGCACCTGGCGCGGCCTCTGCCTGCTCGGCATGAGGGCGGGCCAGTCGGTAGTGGCCGAGCGCCCCGACGGCAGCCGCGAGCGCATCCTTCTCGAGGATGTGGCCTACCAGCCGGAGGCCAAGCACCAGGCGGCTCGGACTGCCGCACAGCGACCCCTTGGCCCGAGGCTGGTGTACAGCGCCGCAGGCGATCGTTGGCCCCTTGGCGGGGGCGGCAAAATCCGGCAGACAGAAGGCGACGATCCCGGCCCTTCGGCGGCATGATCGGTTTGAGGGAGCATAGAATGAAAGTCCTGGTGCTGGGCGGCGGCGTGATCGGGATCACCACCGCCTACTTCCTTGTCGAGGCCGGCCATGAAGTTACGGTGATCGACCGGCAGCAGGGACCGGCGCTGGAGACCAGCTTCGCCAATGCCGGCGAAGTGTCGCCGGGCTATGCCTCGCCATGGGCCGGGCCCGGCATCCCCGTGAAAGCCGTCAAATGGCTGTTGATGAAATACGGACCGCTGGTGGTGCGGCCAGCCTTCGATCCGCATATGTGGACATGGCTCTTGAAGATGCTGCGCAACTGCACGGCCGAGCGCTATGCGCTGAACAAGTCGCGCATGGTGCCCTTGGCCGAGTACAGCCGCGACACGCTGAAGGCGCTTCGCGCTACGATCGGCATCAGCTATGACGAGCGAGCCAAGGGCACGCTGCAGCTCTTCCGCAGGCAGAAGCAGCTCGACGGTACCGGCGGCGATGTCGAGGTGCTGAAAAAATACGGCGTTCCCTACGAGCTCCTCGACCGGAACGGCTGCATCGCGGCCGAGCCGGCGCTGGCCGGTGTACGGGAAAAATTCGTCGGCGGGCTGAGGCTGCCCGGCGACGAGACCGGCGACTGCAAGATGTTCACCGACAAGCTGGCCGAGCTTTGCGTGGCGCGCGGCGTCGCCTTCGAATACGGCACGAGCATCCGGCGCGTCGTCAGGAACCGGAACCGCGTCGTCCAGGTCGGCACCGACAAGGGCTGGCGAACGGCGGACGCCTATGTGATGGCGCTTGGCAGCTATTCGGCTCCCTTCATGCGCAAGATGAAACGGCCGATCCCCGTCTATCCGGTCAAGGGCTATTCCATCACGGTGCCGATCACGGACGCGGCGGCGGCGCCGGTATCGACCATCATGGACGAGACTTACAAGGTGGCGATCACCAGGCTCGGCGACCGCATCCGCGTCGGCGGCACCGCGGAGATTTCGGGCTTCGACCTTCGCCTGCATGAATCGCGCCGCCGCACGCTTGAGCACTCCGTCGGCGACTTGTTTCCGGGCGGCGGCGATCTCAAGGCGGCGAGTTTCTGGTGCGGCTTGCGGCCGATGACGCCGGACGGGCCGCCGCTGGTCGGGCGCAGCGAATTGTCCAACCTCTATCTCAACACCGGCCACGGCACGCTGGGCTGGACCATGGCCTGCGGCTCGGCGAAAGTGCTTGCCGATATCATTTCCAACCGGGTGCCGGAGATCAACGCGCTCGACCTCAGCCCGGACCGCTACATCAAGGCTTGATTTAAAAGGCCTGTTTCACCCACCCATTGCTGAACAGCAGCCGGTAAGCCCAGCCGATCGTGACATTGGTGGCGACCGGCTGCGAATGGGCGAGATAGTCGTCATAGACCGACTTCATGCGGCGGTAGAAGGCCGGATCGAGCACCATCATGCCGTTTTCCGAGTCGTGGACGAAGCTGCGATTGTTGAGGTTGACCGAGGAGATTGTCACCAGGCGCTGATCGATCATCATGATCTTGGAATGCAGCACCACGTCGGGCGCCTTGAATTCGCGGATGCTGATGCGGTCGCCATATTTCTCCACGAACAGCTTGTTGAGCGCGGTGAGGAAGCGGCCGCCTATGTCGCCCTTGAGATCGATGCGCCCAACGACGTCGATCTTGACGCCGCGGGCCAGCGCCCGATCGAACGCTCTCGCGAGACTGGGCGTCAGGTTGAGATAAGGGTTGACGATCTCGATGCGGTGCTCGGCGGTGTCGATCAGTTCGACGAAGTAGTTTTCCAGTGCATGCCCGTCCGCGTAAGGCACGGAAATGAAGTGCCGCACCACGCCTTGCGGATGGCCACCGGAACGGACCGGAATGGAAAACGGCCGTGACAGGTTGGTGTCGGCATCGCGCAGCCAGACGGTCGAGAAATGCGCGGCCAGCGTTTCGACCGTCGCCGGGTCGGCGATCTCGATGTCGAAGTCGCTCCAGTTGGAATAGTAGTTGAGCGAGAAGCCGTCGGTCTTGCCGTATTGCTGCAGCTGAGGGTAGCGCGACAGGTCGATCGGCCTGTGAAACAGGAACCCGTCATGGATGTTGCGGCCGCCGATGATGACGCGCGAGCGGCCGGGTTCCTCGGCCAGGGTCGCCAGCATCTTGATGTGATGGGTCTTGTGCAGCTGTGAGAGCTGCTCGTCGATCGGCGCGCCGTGATCGGCCTGCCAGCGATATTCCTGCAATTGGACATTGGGAAACTCCGCCGCCAGCCGATGCAGCAGGGCGTCGTCCTTGTCGCGCTCCAGCACGTCGGTGACCAGGATGCGTACCTTGGTGCCGAGCGCCGCGTGATGGCGGATCAGCCGCTCCATGATGCGGCCGGAGAAGTCGGCCTTGAACTCCAGCGACGACAGGTAGATCAGCTTCAGTCTCGGCGCGTTGGAGAAATCGAGCGGCAGTTCGGGATCGGCCTTGTCGAAGGCGCTGTCGGGCAGTTTCTTGCCGAGCAGCGCCTCGACCTTGGCGTTGAAGCCGTCGCGCGATTTGCGCAGCAGGGTCGGCGACCCGAGCGGCAGCGCGCAGGTCTGCGACAGCCAGCGACCGACATAAAAGGCGCGGTCGAGCGCTTCGAGCCCGGCAGGATCTGGCACCGGACAACGATCATAGCGGCTGTCGAGTGCCGTGATCCATGGGTCGGCGGCCTCCTCGCGCAGGATGGTCAGCTTCGCGCCGGACGGCGCGAGGCTGGAGCTGACGGTGAGGTCGCAGCGGGTGAGCGCTTCGCTCGGAAACAGGCTGGCAGATGTCTCGGCCGCCGGCAGGCTGAGATGGAACGCGGCACCTTTGGCAATTGTGCGCGACCGGCCCGAGACGCGCAGCGCCAGCGGTCCGTCGCAGCTGCCGCCGATCACGACAGGCTGTCGGCCGGCCTGGCGGAGCACGATCTCGACCGAGCGCGCCTGCAGACCGGAGAAGCTGAAGGTCTTGGGTGCGGACGGCCTGGCGGCGGCGTCGAGATAAAGCGTCTGGCGCGACATGCGCCAGCGACCGGTGAAATAGCCTTCGCCCGGTTTGCCTGGTGCGAGCGGCTGCTCAGTGCCGTCGAGCGGCTTCGCCAACCGTTGCAGCGCCGGATAAGTTGCCTGGAAACGATCACTGTGGACGTCGCGCCAGTCACGGCCGAAGCGGCCGGTGCCGTTGGTGCGGTCGAGCGCATCGATTCGGCTTTGGGCCAGCAACGCCTCGAATCGCTTTTCATAGGCGGCATTGCCATTGTCCGCGAAGTAGCGGGCGCTGGCGATCTCGGCGCCGCTTCGATCCGCCGAGATGGGCGGACGCGCGCAGGCTTCGTCTCCCGGAAAGAAGGCGCAGGCGGAACGGCCCGGCATGCCGGCGCATCCGGCGAGCGCGGTCAGCGCCAGGCCAAGCAGCAGCCTTGTCACGACGGCTCCCGGTCTCACCCGGTCGCCCCGTTCATGACCTTGAGCTGGGCGGGGTCGCGCGGCGGCATGAAGCCCTGCGGAAAGACCTTGCAGACCGGAAGCGCGAAGGTGGCTATCAAGAGCTCGGCCTCGCCGCGCATCTTCCTTGGCGCCGTCTTGTCGCCGCGGATCGTCCTTGCCGAAGCGATCAGCGCGCCGTCGCAATCGCAATGATTGTGGCGGGCGATATAGCAGGCATCGTGGATCCGGCAGGCGGCATCGAGCCGGTCGACCGGGGTGGCCGAGAGATCGCCGGTACGCGTTCCGGGACCGCAATAATTGCCGAAGACGAAAGGCGAGGGGCGGGCCATCGCATAGCGGATCGGCTTCGGCAGTTCAGCTTCGGGAACCCTGGCCCACGGATTGGCGCAGCCGGAGAGGCAAAGCAGCGGCAGGATGGCAAGAATGGCTCGCATGTCTGCGCCGGCTTCCAAGATTCCCCTCGCCTGCCATGGCATGGCGAAGCACTGGTGCCACACTGGCCGATTTTGTGGCAAGCGCAAGGCGGGTCGGCTCCGCCTGCGCTTCGGGCAGTTCCAGCAACGACCGGCTGGCGCGATTCCCGGACGGCTATCCCGTGCGGATGGCTGACATGGATTTCCACCTCGGCGACGGCGAAGTCGGCTTCTACGGCCACGCCAGGATCGCGATTTCGATACGCGAGGGCCACTATGGTTTCGTCACCTGCGGGCTGATGGGCAACAGCGCCGACGAAGCCGGCCGGGATGTGGGCGGCGTTCGCGGCTGAGGCCGACGAGGTTGTGAATTCTTTCGTCCTCGATGCGCCTCAATGGCGGTTCCAAAGCGGATCGGCCTTTTTGGACGGCATCACACGAACAACCCTTTTTCCCGCTCCACCGCCCTGGTGATGAAATTGGCGACGAGCTGGACCCGGCGCAGCGGCCTCACCGATTCGTGATAGACCAACCAGTAGGCGCGGCGGATGGGCGCGACGATGTCTACCGGCACCAGCTCCGGCATCGAGCGGGCGACGAAGGTATGCAGGATGCCGATGCCGGCGCCCGAGCGCACCGCCTCCGCCTGACCAAGTGCTGACGAGATGGCGAAGCTGGTGCGCCAGTCCGGGCTGAACTCCGCGGCATAGTCGAGCGAAGGGCTGACGATGAGGTCGGGCACATAGCCGATCAGCGTGTGCCGATCGAGCTCGGCTGCTGTCTTCGGCAGGCCGTTGGCTTCCGCATAGGTGCGGGAGGCGAACAGGCCGAGCGTATAGTCGACCAGCTTTCCCGCCACCAACCGGCCCTCGGTCGGCCGCTCCACGGTAATCGCGATGTCGGCCTCGCGCCGCGACAGGGAGAAGGAGCGCGGCACCGGCACCAGCTGGATGGTGAGCTCGCGGTGGAGCGCCGTCAGCTCGCCCAAACGCTTGGCGAGGAAGGCGACACCGAAACCGTCGGGAGCGCCGATGCGCACCGTTCCGGAGACGTCGTCGCCCTCGCCGGCGATGGTCGAGCGCGCGGCGATCATGTCGCTCTCCATGCGCTCGGCGATGTCGAGGAAGCGCTCGCCGGCCGGCGTCAGCTCGCTGCCGGTGGTCAGGCGACGGAAGAGTTTCGTCCGCAGCGCTTCCTCGAGCGCCGCGAGCCGTCGCGAGACGGTGGCGTGGTTGAGCTCCAGACGTTTTGCCGCGCCGAGGATCTGGCCGGCGCGAGCCACGGCGAGGAAGATGCGGACATCATCCCAGTTCATGGGGATGACCTTGGTGACAGCGATCAAAGCCGCGTTCCTTCGCGCCCCCCTCTGTCCTGCCGGACATCTCCCCCACAAGGGGGGAGATCAGCGGTTCCGTCGCCGGCTCTTTTGTTGCGACGTTGGCTATTGGCGAAAGCAAAAATGAGAGCTTAACCTCCTCCCTTGCGGGGGCGATGGCCGGTCGGCCAGAGGGGGGTGTGAAGGAACGCAAGCTGCGGCCTTTTCAGCAATCTGCTATTTGCGGCATTTAATGCACAGCTTCCGGACGCTGTCTATTTCGCGCACAACGGTTGCGTTCTAGCTCGCGTTGCCATTGCCGCCGCAAAGGCGGACAATGCCTCATCACCAAAACAGGGAGAGAACCCATGATCGAGTACGGTCATTTCATTGGCGGCAAGCGTGTCGCCGGCACCAGCGGCCGCAAGCAGGACGTCATGCAGCCGATGGACGGCTCGGTGCGCGCAACGGTGGCGCTGGCCTCAGCGCAGGAACTGCGCGCCGCGGTCGAGAACGCCAAGGCCGCGCAGATCAAGTGGGGCGCCACCAACCCGCAGCGCCGCGTGCGCGTGCTGATGAAGTTTCTCGAACTGGTCCAGCGCGACTATGACGAGCTGGCCGACATCCTGGCGCGCGAGCATGGCAAGACCATCGCCGACGCGCGCGGCGACATCCAGCGTGGCCTCGAAGTGGTCGAGGTCTGCATCGGCGCGCCGCATATGATGAAGGGCGAGTTCACCGACGGCGCCGGTCCGGGCATCGACACCTATTCGATGCGCCAGCCGCTCGGCGTCGTCGCCGGCATCACGCCGTTCAACTTCCCGGCGATGATCCCGCTGTGGAAGATCGCGCCGGCGATCGCCTGCGGCAACGCCTTCATCCTGAAGCCTTCGGAGCGCGACCCTGGCGTGCCGATCCGCATCGCCGAGCTGTTCATCGAGGCCGGCCTGCCGGAAGGCGTGCTGAACGTGGTCAACGGCGACAAGGAAGTGGTCGACGCCATCCTCGACGATCCGGACATCAAAGCCGTCGGCTTCGTCGGGTCAACGCCGATTGCGCAGTACATCTATGCGCGCGGCTGCGCGGCGGGAAAACGCGTGCAATGCTTCGGCGGCGCCAAGAACCACATGATCATCATGCCCGACGCCGACATGGACCAGACGGTCGACGCGCTGGTCGGCGCCGGCTACGGCTCGGCCGGCGAGCGCTGCATGGCGATCTCGGTGGCCGTGCCAGTCGGCAACGACACCGCGAACCGGCTGATGGAAAAGCTGGTGCCGCGCGTCGAAAGCCTGAAGGTCGGTCCGTCGACCGACTCCTCGGCCGATTTCGGCCCGCTGGTGACACGCCAAGCCCTGGAACGCGTCAAGGGTTATGTCGATATCGGTGTCAAGGAAGGCGCCAAGCTGGTCGTCGATGGCCGCGGCTTCAAGATGCAGGGCTACGAGGATGGCTACTACATGGGCGGCTGCCTGTTCGACAACGTGACGCCGCAGATGCGCATCTACAAGGAAGAGATCTTCGGGCCGGTGCTTTCGGTGGTGCGCGCGCCGACCTATGAGAACGCCATCAATCTCGCCAACGACCACGAGATGGGCAACGGCGTTGCCATCTTCACCCGCGACGGCGACGCCGCGCGTGACTTTGCTTCCAGGGTCCAGGTCGGCATGGTCGGCGTCAACGTGCCGATCCCGGTGCCGATCGCCTACTACACCTTCGGCGGCTGGAAGGCGTCGTCCTTCGGCGACCTCAACCAGCACGGCCCGGACGCGTTCCGCTTCTACACCAAGACCAAGACGGTCACCTCGCGCTGGCCGTCCGGCATCAAGGACGGCGCCGAGTTCGTCATCCCGACGATGAACTGACCGGACGGTTTTTTGGTTGCGCGTCCTCGCCGTGTTGCGGCTGCGGGCGCGCGGCAGGCATCAAGGACGGCGCCGAATTCGTCATCCCGACGATGAACTGACCGGACGGTTTTTCGGTCGCGCGTCCTTGCCGCGTTGCGGCTGCGGGCGCGCGGCAGGCATCAAGGACGGCGCCGAGTTCGTCATCCCGACGATGAACTGACCGGACGGTTTTTCGAGAGCCTCGTGAGAAAGCGCGGTTTGCACCCGCGCTTTCTGTTTGGGGCCTTGCAGAGGAGGCTGGTTGTCCTTCACCTCATCGATATTTGGCGTAGCTTGTCGTCTCGCCCGGTCGTCGCTTGCAACTTCAGATGCATGATTTCAGACGAGACACGTCGAGGCTGCATCCGCACCTCCTAATGATTCCATCGCCGTGTGATGGAACCAACAGGCCGCCATTCGCCTTAGGCTGTATTCCTGCCATGCGTGCAGGCCAATCAAACAGCGCCGGTGGCAGCCGGGGTTCTCGTCTGGCGCGAGGAGGTGTCGGATGACACGATTTCTTATGGCGACGATGTGCCTTGCGGCGGCAGCGCTGTCGGTCGGCCAGGCCAATGCGGCGGCACAATGCGCACCACGCGCCGACATCATCAAGGCGCTCGGCGACAAGTTCCACGAAAGCGAGGCAGGGCGCGGGCTGATCAATCCGAACGTCGTGCTCGAGATCTTTGTCTCCGACCAAGGCAGTTGGACCGTTCTTGCCTCCGATACCAAGGGGCAGAGCTGCATTCTGTCCGTTGGCGAAGGCTGGGACAGCCCGACGATCACGGCAGCCGTGCCGGGAGCCTAACACTCACTGGCGCCACGGCTCGTTCAGTGAAGCCGCGCCGGCGCCCGCATCAACGCCCGCTTGTCTACCGGGCGCAGCTTCACCATATCGAATGCAGGGAGTGATAAATCTCCCTGCGACAGACCGGAAACCAGAAGGAGTGACGTGATGGCGACGTCGAGTCCGGCCTGGAGCGTTCCGGCACACTGAGGCGGCCGAATGTGCCTCTTTTGCCGGAATGCCACGGCGAAGGAGGTGCCCATGGCACGCAGATTTTCGTTCCGAGTGGTGAAGGCGGCAGTCGCCGGCGCCGTCATGGCTTTGCCGGCAGTCCCGGTGCAGGCGCAAGTCCTCTGCGGGGGTCATGACGATCTGGTCGCGGGGCTGGCAGAGACGTTCGAAGAGAAGCGGCTGGGCTACGGCGTGGGTGGAGACGTCGCCATCTTCGAGGTGTTTGTGTCGGCGAGCGGAACCTGGACCATCCTGATGACCGACGTTAAGGGCCAGAGTTGCATCCTGGCGGCGGGCGAGGGATGGGAGGACACGCTGGCCACCGCGGTCCGGCACCCGGGCGGGTGAACTGCGTAACCGGACAGTTCAGTTAAGCCGGAACCGCTCCGGTCAGCGCGTCGCGGCCGCCTCGGCGTGGTGGCGCAGCAGCGCCATCAATTTCTTGGCGTCCTTGGCGGCGGCTTCCTCGTCGCCGTCGAGGATCGAGCGGATCAGCGCGACGTGGTGCTCGGCCGATTCGGCGAGTCCGGTATCCGCCTTGTAGCGGAACCAGAAGCGCCGGCTGTGGGTCTGCAAGGGCGCCGCCACGCGCGCCGCGAATGGATTGTCGGCGGCGATCGCCAGCGCCTCGTCAAGTTGCTTGTCGGCCTGAATGAAGGAAAGCACGTTGCCTGAGATCACTGCCTTCTGCATGGCAAGGGCTGCCTCGTGAAACAGGTCGGCCGCCTCGCGGGTGACGAAGCGGGCGGCCGAGCGGGCAAGCACTACCTCGATGCCGCGCCTGGCATCGATAACGCGCAGCCAGTCGCCGGGGTGGAGCGGAGCGACCGCGATGCCGGCGCGTGGTCTGACGTCGAGTAAGCCTTCCCAGGCCAGCCTCTGGATCGCCTCGCGCACCGGGGTACGGCCGAAGCCGAGCCGCTCGATCAGCCCGCCTTCGGTGACGAAGCTTGAAGGCGCCAGTTCAAGAGTGACGATCATGTGCTCCAGCACACGATAGGCCCTGGTCGCAACCGGCTCGAAGGCTGCGCTCGTGTCGTTGGATATCAATGCGGATATCAATGGGCAGCTCCTGATATATTTTTCATATATCATAGCGGATTCAGCATTGACAGCCCGCGTCTTAATAAATATACCGCTGATATATCAGATGGAGAGATAGCCATGTGGGCCGGAGTTTTCCCTGCAGTCACGACCAAGTTCACCACCGACGACCGCCTGGATCATGCCGAGATGGAGCGTTGCTTCTCCTTGCAGATGGAGGCCGGCTGCGACGGCATCATCGTCTGCGGTTCGCTCGGCGAAGGGCCAATGCTGTCGCATGACGAGAAGATCGAAGTCTTGAAAACGGCGCAGAAGGTCGCCGGGACAAAGCCGGTGCTTCTGACGGTCAACGAACCCGGCACCCGCGAGGCGGCAAGCATCGCACGCCGCGCAGCCAAGGAAGGCGCCAACGGCCTGATGGTGGTGCCGAGCCCGATCTACCACACCAATGCCGAAGAGACGGTCGCCGCACTTCGCGCCGTCGCGGAGGCCGGCGACCTGCCTGTCATGATCTACTCCAACCGGCTCGCCTATCGCGTCGACGTCACTGTCGACCTGATGGAGGAGCTGGCGTCCGACAAGCGCTTCGTCGCGATCAAGGAATCGTCGGACGACATCCGCCGCTCGACCGAGATCATCAATCGCCTCGGCGACCGCTACGACCTCTTCACCGGCGTCGACAACCTCGCCTTCGAGGCGCTGTCGGTCGGCGCCATCGGCTGGGTGGCGGGCCTTGTCACGGCCTTCCCGCGTGAGACCGTCGCCATCTCCCAGCTGATGAGAAAAGGCCGCCGCGAGGAAGCGCTGAAGATTTACCGCTGGTTCAGGCCACTGCTCGACCTCGATGTCTCGACCTACCTGGTCCAAAACATCAAGCTTGCCGAAGTGCTGGCGATCGGTACCAATGACCGCGTCCGCATGCCGCGCCAGCCGCTGTCGGGCGAGCGCCGGAAGGCGGTGGAAAAGATCGTCAGGGATGCGCTGGCCGCGCGGCCGGAACTGCCGGCGTTCTGATAGCTTTCTGCTCCCGTTCACGCGGAGCAGATGGCGGCAGACAGACGAGGGACAGCGCCAGCGTGCAAGGAAATGCCAAGCCGACCGAAGAGGGGCGCCGCCCTTCATCCGCCCGTCGGGCGCCTTCTCCCCGTGACCGGGGAGAAGGGAAAGATATCGCCATCATCGGCGGCGGCATCATCGGCATTTGCGCCGCCACCTTGCTCGCGGAGGCGGGACGCAGCGTCACCATTTTCGATCGGACGGGCATTTGCGAGGAGACGAGCTCCGGCAACGCTGCCGCCTTCGCCTTCTCCGACGTGCTGCCGCTGGCGCAAAAGGGGATGATCAGGCAGTTGCCGAAATGGCTTGCCGATCCGCTGGGGCCTCTTGCCATCCCGCCGGCCTATCTGCCTAAACTTCTTCCCTGGCTGTTCCGCTTCTGGCGCGCGGGCGCCGCCAGGCACTTCGAGGCGAGCCTTGCGGCGCAGGCCGGCATGATGAAACTCGCCGAAGCCGAATGGATGGGTTTGCTCGACCGCTCCGGCACGCGGCCGATGCTGCGTGAGGACGGCTCGCTCGAACTCTACGAAAGCGAGGCCGAGTTCCGCGCCTCGCTGTCCGGCTGGAGGGCGCGCGAACGTTTCGGCATAGGCTTCCGCCATGTCGAGGGTGAGGAGATGGCGGCGCTGCAGCCGGGTCTTTCGCCGCGCTTCGTCAAGGGCACCTTCGTGCCGGGGTGGAAGACAGTCGCCGATCCGAAACTGCTCGGCAAGGCGATCTGGGCCTATGCGGAGCGGCTCGGCGCACGCTTCGAGCACGCGCGCGTCGAGCGTATCGGGACCCGAACAAACGGCGTCACGCTTATGCTTGCGGACGGCACGGCCCGAAAGGCGAAGCAGCTCGTGATCGCCGCCGGCGCCTGGTCGCATCTGCTGGCCAAAGATATCGGCGACCGCATCCCGCTGGAGACCGAACGCGGTTACAACACCACGCTGCCGGTGTCGGCCTTCGACGTGAAGCGGCAGCTAATCTTTTCCGGCCACGGCTTCGTCATCACGCCGCTGGAAACCGGCTTGCGCGTCGGCGGCGCCGTCGAGCTCGGAGGCCTCGAACGAGCGCCTAATTTCGCGCGCTCGAAGGCGATGCTGGAAAAAGCCAAGCGTTTCCTGCCCGGGCTCGATCCGTCGGGTGGCCGCGAGTGGATGGGCTTCCGGCCATCGCTGCCGGATTCGCTGCCGGTCATCGGCAGGGCGCGGGCGCCGAACATCGTCTACGCTTTCGGCCACGGCCATCTCGGCCTGACCCAGGCGGCAGCGACCGGCCGCTCGATCCGAGATCTCCTTCTCGGGCAGGAGCCGCCGATCGATCTCACTCCTTTCCGCCCGCAACGGTTCTGACAATTCGCCAGAATTCTGATATTTCAGGGAGCCATCATGGCCAAGAAATCCTTCTTCTGCATCGACGGCCACACCTGCGGCAATCCGGTGAGGCTGGTTGCCGGCGGCGGCCCACTGCTAGTAGGCGCGACGATGATGGAACGGCGGGCGCATTTCCTCGCCGAATATGACTGGATCCGGACCGGGCTGATGTTCGAGCCGCGCGGTCATGACGTGATGTCCGGCTCGATCCTCTATCAGCCGACGCGCGAGGACTGCGAGATCGCGATCCTCTTCATCGAAACCTCGGGCTGCCTGCCGATGTGCGGCCACGGCACCATCGGCACCGTGACGATGGCGATCGAGCATGGGCTGGTGAAGCCGAAGACGCCGGGCGTGCTCAGGCTCGACACGCCGGCCGGCCTTGTCGTCGCCGAATACAAGCAGATCGGCGAATATGTCGAGGAGGTGCGCATCACCAACGTGCCGTCCTTCCTTTACGCCGAAGGGCTGTCGGTGGAGTGCCCGGTGCTTGGCGAGATCAGCGTCGACGTCGCTTATGGCGGCAATTTCTATGCCATCGTCGAGCCGCAGGAGAACTACCGCGACATGGCCGACCATTCGGCCGCCGACCTCATCGCCTGGAGCCCGCTTGTGCGCCAGCGCCTCAACGAGAAATACTCGTTCATTCACCCGGAAAATCCGGGCATCAACCGACTGTCGCACATGCTGTGGACCGGCAAGCCGAGAGATGCCGAGGCCGATGCCCGCAATGCCGTATTCTATGGCGACAAGGCGATCGACCGCTCGCCTTGCGGCACCGGCACCTCGGCGCGCATGGCGCAGCTCCACGCCAAGGGCAGGCTCAAGGTTGGCGACAGTTTTGTCCATGAGTCGATCATCGGCTCGCTGTTCAAGGGCAGGGTCGAAAAGGAGGTCAGCGTGGCCGGCAAACCAGCCATCATCCCCTCGATCGGCGGCTGGGCGCGCATGACCGGACTGAACACCATCTTCATCGACGACCGCGATCCGTTCGCGCACGGGTTCATCGTCACCTGATCGCTCCCGTTCGGCGCGTCAGGCCGCCTCGTCGTTCGTCGAAACCTGACTACCGAACCAATCGGCAAAGGTGATTTCGGCCGCCGTTCGCCTCGCCGTCACATGACCGTCATACCGAGCAGAATCCTGACTTGGCGGAATGCGCGGGACGGCAAAATCGAGCGCTGCCGCTGACGCAAGGATCTTCTCATCAATTTATTTTGACGGCGATTTCTTCGAAACGACGCGCATGATACGGCTTAATCGTCAAAGACATTGCGTTGTGCCAATGATAGGGTCCGCGATAGTCCAGGGGCCGGGTGCGAAAAAGCGGGCAATCGGGCAGCGTGCTTCCAAACCACGCGCGGCGATTGAAAAATCACGTTGCAATCCGGGCTTGAAACTTTACGACTAGGGGCAATACGAAAAGGAATGCGTCCTCGAAGGCGACATTCCAGGGGAGCCGCTTAAATATGCAGTATTTCGTCCAGCAGCTTATCAACGGGCTGACGCTGGGATCTATCTACGGGCTGATCGCGATCGGCTACACGATGGTCTACGGCATCATCGGCATGATCAATTTCGCCCATGGCGATATCTTCATGGTGGGCGCCTTCACGGCCCTCATCGTCTTCCTGATCCTCGGCGCGATGTTCTATTCGGTGCCGGTGGTGGTGGCGCTCCTGATCATGATGATCGTGGGCATGCTGCTCACCAGCCTCTACAACTGGACGATCGAGAAGGTGGCCTACAGGCCGCTGCGCGGATCGTTCCGGCTGGCGCCGCTGATCACCGCCATCGGCATGTCGATCGCCCTGTCCAACTTCGTGCAGGTCACGCAAGGGCCGCGCAACAAGCCGATCCCGCCGCTGGTCAGCCAGGTCTATACGATCGACGGCATCAGCGTCTCGCTGAAGCAGATCATCATCGTGCTGGTCACCGCCGTGCTGCTGGCGATCTTCTGGTATCTCGTCAACAGGACGGCATTGGGGCGGGCGCAGCGCGCCTGCGAGCAGGACCGCAAGATGGCGGCGCTGCTTGGCGTCGACGTCGACCGCACAATCTCCATCACCTTCATCATGGGCGCAGCGCTTGCCGCGGTCGCCGGGACGCTTTTCTTGATGTATTATGGCGTGGTGGTCTTCTCAGACGGCTTCGTGCCGGGCGTGAAGGCCTTCACGGCGGCGGTGCTTGGCGGCATCGGCTCGCTGCCGGGCGCAGTGCTCGGCGGGCTTTTGATCGGCTTCATCGAGAGCATGTGGTCGGCCTATTTCTCGATCGACTACAAGGACGTCGCGGCCTTCTCGATCCTGGCGATCGTGCTCATCTTCCTGCCCTCCGGCATCCTGGGCCGGCCTGAAGTCGAAAAGGTCTGATCCTCATGGCCGTTACCGTTTCTCCGGAGCGCGACGTCGTCGCTACTCCCATCCAGCGCGCGTTCCGCGAAGCGCTCTACGCCGGCGCCATCGCGCTCGGCCTGTTCGTGCTGTTCATCGGTCTCAGGACCGATCAGAACATCAACAACGAGCTGATCCTGGTGCAGCGTTGGGGCTTGCTCGCCCTGGTGGTCCTCGCCGTTGTCGTCGGGCGCTTCCTCTATGTTGCCTATGCGGTTCCGGCGCTCGAACGATCAAGGGCTGAAAGGGCCAAGGCGCCTGCGATCGCCGTGGAGCCCGGCTTCGTGCGGCGAAACTTCAACAAGATCGGCGCCACGGTGCTGATCCTCTATCCAGTGGCGATGGTGCTTCTGTTCGGCTTCCAGGGCTCGCTGAAATGGGTCGACAATTTCGGCATCCAGATCCTGATTTATGTGATGCTGGCCTGGGGCCTCAACATCGTCATCGGGCTAGCCGGCCTGCTCGACCTCGGCTATGTCGCCTTTTACGCCGTCGGCGCCTATGCCTATGCGCTGCTCGGCACGCATTTTGGCCTGTCGTTCTGGATCCTGCTGCCTGCCGCCGGCGCCATGGCCGCCTTCTGGGGCGTCATGCTCGGCTTCCCGGTGTTGCGGCTGCGCGGCGACTATCTGGCGATCGTCACGCTCGCCTTCGGCGAGATCATCCGTCTGGTGCTGATCAACTGGCGTGAGGTGACCAACGGCTCGGCCGGCATTTCCGGCATCCCGAAGGTCTCCTTCTTCGGGCTGATGTCGTTCAACGTCTCGGACCCGAACTACATCGCCAAGGTGCTGGGCATCGCCCAGTCGGGCGCCTACTACAAGATCTTCCTCTATTATCTCATTCTGGCGCTCTGCTTCCTCACCGCCTTCGTCACCATCAGGCTGCGCCGCCTGCCGGTGGGCCGCGCCTGGGAAGCGCTGCGCGAGGACGAGATCGCCTGCCGCTCGCTCGGCATCAACACCACCACCACCAAGCTGACGGCGTTCGCCACCGGCGCCATGTTCGGCGGCTTCGCCGGCTCGTTCTTCGCCGCGCGCCAGGGCTTCGTCAGCCCGGAATCCTTCGTCTTCCTTGAATCGGCGATCATCCTGGCCATCGTCGTGCTCGGCGGCATGGGCTCGTTGGGCGGTATCGCGGTGGCGGCGCTGGTGATGATCGGCGGCACCGAGATCCTGCGCGAGCTGGGCTTCCTCAAGGTGGTGTTCGGTCCGGACTTCACGCCGGAGCTCTACCGCATGCTATTGTTCGGCGTTGCGATGGTGATCGTCATGCTGTGGAAGCCGCGCGGCTTCGTCGGCAGTCGAGAACCAACAGCCTTCCTCAAGGAGCGAAAAGCGGTCTCAGGCTCCTTCACCAAGGAGGGCCACGGCTGATGAGCGCGCAAGTTTCCATGAACGACTTCATCCTGCAGGTCGAGCATCTGTCGATGAAGTTCGGCGGCCTGATCGCGATCGGCGACCTGTCGTTCCAGGCCAAGCGCGGCGAGATCACCGCGCTGATCGGGCCGAACGGTGCCGGCAAGACGACGGTGTTCAATTGCATCACCGGCTTCTACAAACCTTCGGAAGGCATGATCACGCTCAGCCGGCGCGACGGCTCGAACTATCTGCTCGAGCGCCTGCCCAATCACGAGATCCCGGCGCGCGCCAAAGTGGCGCGCACCTTCCAGAACATCCGCCTGTTCTCGGGCATGACGCTGCTGGAGAACCTCCTGGTCGCCCAGCACAACAAGCTGATGAAGGCCTCGGGCTATACCTTCCTCGGCCTGTTCGGCTTCTCCAGCTACCGGCAGGCCTCGGCTGAATCGATCGATCTCGCCAAGCACTGGCTGGAAAAGGCCAATCTCGTCGACCGCGCCGACGATCCGGCCGGCGACCTGCCCTATGGCGCGCAACGGCGGCTGGAGATCGCGCGCGCCATGTGCACCGGACCTGAGCTTTTGTGCCTCGACGAGCCGGCCGCCGGTCTCAATCCGAAGGAGTCGGCCTCGCTCAATGAACTGTTGATGGACATCAAGGACAACACCGGCACGTCGATCCTGCTCATCGAGCACGACATGTCGGTGGTCATGCAGATCTCCGATCACGTCGTGGTGCTGGAATACGGCCGCAAGATCTCCGATGGCAGCCCGCAGTCGGTCCGGACCGATCCGCGCGTGATTGCCGCTTATCTCGGCGTCGACGACGAGGAAGTGGAAGAGGTGCTGACCGAAGTCGGCGACGAGGATGTCATCGAGCAGCTCGATACCGGGCCTGATGCGGCTCACGGGCCGGGCAGTTCCGCCTCGATGATGGCGGGGCCGGTTTCCGATACTGTCGAACACGCGGACGAGGGCGAACGGGTCATGGTATCAAGAGGCGCCTCGAAAGCGGCTCAGGTCGATGCCAAGGCCAAAGCGCCAAGAAAGTCGTCCGAGCGGGCCACGGGCAAGCCGGCCGCGAAATCCTCGACAGCCAAGCCGCGCGGAGGGCGTAAGTAATGGCCGGCACAACGCTGCTCGATATCAAGGGCGTGCAGACCTATTACGGCAACATCCGCGCGCTGAACGGTGTCGACGTCACCGTCAACCAAGGTGAGATCGTGGCGCTGATCGGCGCCAACGGCGCCGGCAAGTCGACGTTGATGATGACGATCTTCGGCGCGCCGCGTGCGCGCAGCGGCTCCATCACCTTTGCCGGCAACGACATCACGCAGTTGCCGACGCACGAGATCGCGCGGATGCGCATCGCCCAGTCGCCTGAGGGACGCCGCATCTTTCCGCGCATGACGGTGATGGAAAACCTGCAGATGGGCGCCAGCCTCGACAACCTAAAACATTTTGACGAGGATGCCGAGAAGGTGTTTGCGCTGTTCCCGCGGCTGAAGGAGCGCATCGGCCAGCGCGGCGGCACGCTCTCGGGCGGCGAGCAGCAGATGCTGTCGATCGGCCGTGCGCTGATGGCCCGGCCGAAGCTGCTTCTGCTCGACGAGCCGTCGCTGGGATTGGCGCCGCTGATCGTCAAGCAGATCTTCGATGCAATCCGCGAATTGAACCGGACCCAAGGGCTGACCGTGTTCCTGGTCGAGCAGAACGCTTTCGGCGCGCTGAAGCTCGCCAATCGCGGCTACGTCATGGTCAACGGCAATGTGACGATGAGCGGCACCGGCAAGGAGCTGCTCGCCAATCCGGAAGTGCGCGCCGCCTATCTCGAAGGCGGCCACCACTGAGTTCAGGAGACTTCATCATGCAGGGCATTCTCTACGAGGAAGCCTCGATCTGGCAGTTCCTGTTCGTCACCTGCCTGCTCGGCGGATGGGCGGCGTGGATGACCGGCAAGGCGAGCGCGCAGACCTGGCGCAGCTTCTTTCAGCTGTTCCTCTATATGCTCGGACTCGGCATCGGCATAAGGTTCATCCACCACGCGCTGTTCGACGGCACGATGTTTTCGCTGCACTACTATATCGTCGACACCATCGTGCTGATGATACTGGGCTTCCTTGGGTATCAATACACGCGCACGAACCAGATGGTCACTCAGTATAATTGGCTCTACGAAAGAGCCTCCTTATTGAGCTGGAAACCAAAGGGTTGACGTTCATGATCAACGCCGTTCCGGGGAATGAATTTGGCGTGACAAGTGCCTGAAAATCGGCATTCTATGCTTTCTGCGATAAGGGTGGGCATCGCATGAAAGTATCATCCACGCCCACTCCGTAAATGGGAGCGTTTCAATGAAAAAATCACTCTTGTCCGCCGTGGCGCTGACCGCGTTCATCGCGTTCAGCGGCAGCGCGTGGGCCGACATTCTGATCGGCGTCGCCGGTCCGATCACCGGTCCGAACGCGGCCTTCGGCGCGCAGCTGCAGAAGGGCGCCGAACAGGCGGTCGCCGACATCAACGCGGCCGGCGGAGTCCTCGGCCAGCAACTTAAGCTGAGCGTGGGTGACGACGTGTCGGATCCGAAGCAGGGCATCTCGGTCGCCAACAAGTTTGTCGCCGACGGCATCAAGTTCGTCGATGGCCACTTCAATTCGGGCGTCTCAATTCCTGCGTCGGAGGTCTATGCCGAGAATGGCATCCTCGAAATCACGCCGGCCGCGACCAATCCCAAGTTCACCGAACGCGGCATGTGGAATACGTTCCGCACCTGCGGACGCGACGACCAGCAGGGCAAGGTTGCCGGCGACTATGTCGCCAAGAACTTCAAGGACGCCAAGATCGCGCTCATCCATGACAAGACCCCTTATGGCCAGGGCCTTGCCGACGAAACCAAGAAGGCGCTCAACGCCAATGGCGTCAACGAAGCCATGTATGAAGGCATCAATGTCGGCGACAAGGACTTCTCGGCGCTCATCGCCAAGATGAAGGAAGCCGGTATCTCCGTCGTCTACTATGGCGGCCTGCATACGGAGGCCGGCCTCATCATCCGCCAGCTCGCCGACCAGGGCCTCAAGGCCCAGTTCATGTCGGGCGACGGCATCGTGTCGAACGAGCTCGCCTCGATCGCCGGCGACGCCGTCCAAGGCACGCTGATGACGTTCGCGCCGGATCCGCGCAAGAACCCGAACGCCAAGGAGCTCGTGGAGAAGTTCCGCGCTGCCGGTTTCGAACCGGAGGCCTACACGCTCTACTCCTACGCCGCGATCCAGATCATCGCTGCGGCCATCACGAAGACCGGCTCCGCCGACGATGCGCAGAAAGTCGCCGAGACGATCAAGTCGGGCGGCCCCTGGAAGACCGCCATCGGCGACATTGGTTATGACTCCAAGGGCGACATCACCCGCCCGGACTATGTCATGTACACCTGGAAGAAGGGCGAAGACGGCAAGTACTCCTACTTCGAGCAATAAGCCGGCAAAGAAGAGCCGACTTTCCGAGATGCCCGGCGCTGAGCGCCGGGCATTTTTTGTTGGCCGCGCATCCAGCCTGCCTTCGTGTCCCTCGCCGAGTTCGTCGGCGTTGTCGTCCAGGCGCTCGGAGGCCGTCGCGAAGGTTTGGCGCAAACAAACGATTTAAATCGATTGAAGTGTCGCGCTATTTTGTTTGCGCTGCAGCATTTTCACGCTAATCATTGCGCCGGTTCACCTCACCTTCCGCTACTGGAGCCCAGTCCTTGGCAATCACGAAGATCCTCGTCGCCAACCGGTCCGAAATCGCCATCCGCGTCTTTCGCGCGGCCAACGAACTAGGCCTCAAAACCGTGGCGATCTGGGCGGAAGAGGACAAATATTCGCTGCACCGCTTCAAGGCCGACGAAAGCTACCAGGTCGGGCGCGGTCCGCATCTCACCAAGGACATGGGTCCGATCGAAAGCTATCTGTCGATCGACGAGGTGATCCGCGTCGCGCGCCTCTCGGGTGCCGATGCGATCCACCCCGGCTACGGCCTGTTGTCGGAAAGCCCCGAATTCGCCGAGGCCTGCGCTGCCGCCGGCATCACCTTCATCGGGCCGAAGCCCGAGACGATGCGCCGGCTCGGCAACAAGGTGGCGGCGCGCAACCTGGCGATCGAGGTCGGCGTGCCGGTCGTGCCCGCCACCGATCCGCTGCCCGACGATATGGACGAGGTGAAAAAGCTCGCCGCGGAAATAGGCTATCCGGTGATGCTCAAGGCCTCGTGGGGTGGCGGCGGCCGCGGCATGCGCGCCATCCGCGCTGAAGCCGACCTCGCGCGCGAAGTCATGGAAGGCAAGCGCGAGGCGAAGGCCGCCTTCGGCAAGGACGAGGTCTATCTCGAAAAGCTGATCGAGCGCGCCCGCCATGTCGAGGTGCAGGTGCTGGGCGACACGCAGCGCAATGCCGTGCATCTGTTCGAGCGCGACTGTTCGATCCAGCGCCGCAACCAGAAGGTCGTCGAACGTGCGCCGGCTCCCTACCTCAGCGAGAAACTGCGCGAGGAACTCTGCGGCTACGCGCTGAAGATCGCGCGCGAGACCAGCTACATCGGCGCCGGCACCGTCGAGTTCCTGCAGGACGCCGACACCGGCAAGTTCTATTTCATCGAGGTCAACCCGCGCATCCAGGTCGAGCATACGGTCACCGAGATGGTGACCGGCATCGATATCGTAAAGGCGCAAATCCACATCCTCGACGGCTTCGCCATCGGCACGCCGGAATCCGGCGTGCCGGCGCAGAAGGACATCAAGCTCAACGGCCACGCCCTGCAGTGCCGCATCACCACCGAGGACCCGGAACACAATTTCATCCCCGATTACGGGCGCATCACCGCATATCGCGGCGCCACCGGCTTCGGCATCCGCCTCGACGGCGGCACCGCCTATTCGGGCGCGGTCATAACCCGGTTCTACGATCCGCTGCTCGAAAAGGTGACGGCCTGGGCGCCGACGCCGGCCGAGACGATCGCGCGCATGAACCGGGCATTGCGCGAGTTCCGCATCCGCGGCGTCGCCACCAATCTCACCTTCCTCGAAGCGATCATCAACCACCCGAGCTTCGCCGACAATTCCTACACCACCAAGTTCATCGACACGACGCCGGAGCTGTTCGAGCAGGTCAAGCGGCAGGACCGCGCCACCAAGCTGCTCAACTATCTCGCCGACGTCAGTGTCAACGGCCATCCCGAGACGCGCGGACGGCCAATGCCGAAGGCGGATGCGGCGGCGCCTGTGGTGCCCTATCTCAACGGCAAGGTGCCGGACGGCAGCAAGCAGCGGCTCGACGCGCTTGGGCCTCAGAAGTTCGCGGCATGGATGCGCGAGCAAGCCCAGGTGCTCGTTACCGACACGACGATGCGCGACGGACACCAGTCGCTGCTCGCCACCCGCATGCGCACCTACGACATCGCCGGCATCGCCGGCACCTATGCGCGGGCGCTGCCGCAACTGCTCTCACTGGAATGCTGGGGCGGCGCCACCTTCGACGTCGCCATGCGCTTCCTCACCGAGGATCCGTGGGAGCGTCTGAGCAGAGTGCGCGAGGCAGCCCCCAATCTTCTGCTGCAGATGCTTCTGCGCGGCGCCAACGGCGTCGGCTACACCAACTATCCCGACAATGTCGTGCAGCATTTCGTCAAACAGGCAGCTGCCGGCGGCGTCGACCTGTTCCGCGTCTTCGACTGCTTGAACTGGGTCGAGAACATGCGCGTCGCGATGGACGCGGTGGGTGCCGAGGGCAAGCTGATCGAAGCGGCGATGTGCTACACCGGCGACATACTCGATCCGGCGCGCGCCAAATACGACCTGAAATATTATGTCGGGCTGGCGAAGGAACTGGAAGCGGCCGGCGCGCATATCATCGCCGTCAAGGACATGGCTGGCCTATTGAAGCCCTCGGCGGCGCGCGTGCTGTTCAAGGCCCTGCGCGAAGAGACCGACCTGCCGATCCATTTCCACACGCACGACACCTCCGGCCTGTCGGCGGCGACGGTGCTGGCGGCGGTCGAGACCGGCGTCGACGCCATCGACGCGGCGATGGATTCGTTCTCCGGCAACACCTCGCAGCCTTGCCTCGGCTCGATCGTCGAGGCGCTCAAGGGCACCGAGCGCGACCCCGGCCTCGACCCGCAGTGGATCCGCCACATCTCGTTCTATTGGGAAGCGGTTCGCAACCAATACGCCGCTTTTGAAAGCGACCTCAAGGGACCGGCCTCGGAAGTCTATCTGCACGAGATGCCGGGCGGCCAGTTCACCAATCTCAAGGAACAGGCGCGCTCGCTTGGGCTCGAAACGCGCTGGCACGAGGTGGCGCAGGCCTATCACGACGTCAACCTGATGTTCGGCGATATCGTCAAGGTGACGCCGTCGTCGAAAGTGGTCGGCGACATGGCGCTGATGATGGTGAGCCAGGACCTCACGGTCACCGATGTCGAGAACCCGGCGAAGGACATCGCCTTCCCGGACTCGGTCGTCTCGATGCTGCGCGGCGATCTCGGCCAGTCGCCGGGCGGTTGGCCGCAAGCGCTGCAGAAGAAGGCGCTGAAGGGCGAAAAGCCGATCACCGTCCGGCCGGGCTCGCTGCTCAAGCCGGCGAACCTCAAGGCCAGCCGCAAGGAGATCGAGGAGAAGCTCGAGCGCAAGCTCACCGAGTTCGAATTCGCCTCCTGGCTGATGTATCCGAAAGTCTTCACCGACTTCGCCGCCGCTCAGGAGACCTATGGCCCGGTCAGCGTGCTGCCGACGCCGACCTATTTCTACGGCATGAAGTCGGAAGACGAGATCTTCGTCGACATCGAGAAGGGCAAGACCCTGGTGATACGCTGCCAGGCGTTCGGCGACGTCGACGAAAAAGGCATGGTCACCGTCTTCTTCGAGCTCAACGGCCAGCCGCGTCGCGTGAAGGTGCCGGACCGCGCGCATGGCGCTTCGGCCGCCAAGGCGCGGCGCAAGGCCGAGCCGGGCAACGAGGCGCATGTCGGGGCGCCGATGCCGGGCGTGGTGTCGGCTCTTGCCGTGGCGCCAGGCCAGGCGGTCAAGGCGGGCGACGTGCTGCTCTCGATCGAGGCGATGAAGATGGAGACCGCGTTGCACGCCGAGCGCGACGGCGTGGTGGCAGAGGTGCTGGTCAAGGCCGGCGACCAGATCGATGCGAAGGATTTGCTCATCGCCTTTGGCTGAATGTGCTGATCTTCAGGTGAGGCCGGCCTGCAAACGCCGGCTTCCTGGGGTTCCGGCCTTCGCCGCCGAAGCACTCACCAGGCACGTCGCAGTTAAGGCTACGGCCACCTTAGGCCCGTGCCCACGTACTCCAAGCACGCTCGGCTCCGGTTCTCGGAACAACCGTTCTCGCCCGCTTCGCGCCCGTCTTCGACTCCGGCTCGGCCTGACCAGAATCTCAGCACAGCCTGGGGTGCTCCAACCCTTCATGCCGCATCGATAATGTCTTGACCCGCCGCGCCTGCTCGGGCATCGAACCCGCTCCAATTTTGCCGGGCGGGAATCGCCGTGGCGCAAAAAAACGCGGAGAGAAAAAATGGCCGACGAGATCACCGAGACCAGCCAGACTGTAGCCGCCGGCCAGCTGCGCGCCATCATCGAGCGCATCGAGCGGCTCGAGGAAGAAAAGAAGACGATTTCCGACGACATCAAGGACGTCTATGGCGAGGCCAAGGGCACCGGCTTCGACACCAAGGCGATCCGCACCATCGTCCGGCTGCGCAAGAAGGATCAGGCCGAGCGCCAGGAGGAGGAGTCGATCCTCGATCTGTACAAGGCCGCGCTCGGCATGGTCTAAGCCTCGCGGCTAGAGCAGTTCAGCGTTTTGCTGGAATCGCTGAACTGCTCCAACCATTTGCTTTTGCGCAATTCCGGACGGAAACCGCTACACTTTCCTGGAATTGACTCTAGGGACGGCCATGAGTGAGTTCGACTTCGGCGGCCATCGCGCTTCGGAGTTCCGGCATCGCGGGTTCTGGGCGCTGTTCGCCGAACGGCACCCGGAAGAAAGGGCGCGGCTGGCGCGACGCGGGCCATGGTTCTGGCAGCGCGGAATGCCGGAGTTCGCCCTGGTGCTGTCCATGTATGTCGCGCCAAGCGAGAACGTGGTCGGCGTCTTCTTCGGCCGCAACGAGAAGCTCGGCGCGACGGAGGTCTGGACGCGGCTGATGCCATTCCAACCGGCGATCGAGGCGCGGCTGAAGCTCAGGCCGGAGCAGAGCGCGCAGAATCTCGGCATAAATTCGCAGTGGCGGGTCAACTGCTTTGCCGAGGACAATTGGCCGGCCATGGCCGACTGGCTGGCGACGGAATGCTCGCGCTTCGAGCAAGCCGTCACCCAAGTGCTGAGGCAGGAGTAGAGCACAGATGGTTGCCGGCTTCTTCCGCTCGCGCTGGCAAGGCATTGTGCCGCTCGACCGGCTGTTCTGGCGCGACATGCTGCTCGCCGGCACGGCGATCAACATCGCTTCGTCCGGGCTGGCGCTTGTCCTGCTTGGGCTGAAGCTGCCGCTCTGGCTGGTGCTCACGGTGCATTTCCTTCCCGCCCCCTACAACATCTTTCTCGCCCTTGCCGTCTGGCGGACGGCGGAAACGGCCGGCGGGTTCAAGGCGCAGTTGATGATGCTGGGCTCGGCGCTCTGGCTGATCGCGACGGTCGTCGTCTGAATCGAAAAAGGGCGGCCGAAGCCGCCCTTACAAAGCTACCACGAACTGGCTGTCAGGCCGCCGGCTCGAAGCGCAGCGACACGCCGTTGATGCAATAGCGCAGGCCGGTCGGCGGCGGACCGTCCTCGAAGACATGGCCGAGATGGCTGCCGCAACGCGAGCAGTGGCACTCGGTGCGGACCATGCCGTAGCTGCGGTCGACGGTGGTCTCGATCGAGCCCGGGACCGGATCGTTGAAGCTCGGCCAGCCGGTTCCGCTCTCGAACTTCAGCTTGGATTCGAACAGCGGCTGGTCGCAGCCGACGCAGAAGAAAGTGCCGGCGCGCTTCTCGTAGAGCAGGGCGCAGCTGCCGGGACGCTCGGTGCCGTGGTTGCGCATGACGGCATACTGCTCCGGCGTCAGCCGGGCGCGCCACTCGGCATCGGTGCGGGTGACGGGATAGGCGTGGGTGTCCATGAAATCTCCTCGGCCTTGGCGGCTCGTTGTTGGTTGGCATGTCATGTTCGCACGAAGATAGGTGTTTGTTACACCACTGACCAGCGCTGGGACTGACAACGCAATCGCCGCTGGTTTCCGCGAATTACTGTCACACTCAATGCTTCCTCGATAGCTGCTTCGTTGCCGCTTCGAGCCCGGCAAGCGTCAGCGGGAACATGCGGCCGCCGAAGATGTCGCTGATCATCGCGATGGAATGGGTGTAGCGCCAGTTCTTCTCAGCCTCAGGGTTCAACCAGACCGCGTTCGGCCACTGCTGCAGCAGCCGACCGAGCCAGACGCCGCCGGCCTCCGGGTTCCAGTGCTCGACCGAGCCGCCGGGATGCGCAATTTCGTAAGGGCTCATCGAGGCGTCGCCGACCACGATCACCTTATAGTCCGGCCCATATTTGTGGATAAGGTCGAAGGTGGGGATCGTCTCGGCCAGGCGGCGGCGATTGTCCTTCCAGACGCGCTCGTAAAGACAATTGTGGAAGTAGTAATACTCGAGGTGGCGGAATTCGGCGCGCGCGGCGGAGAACAGCTCCTCGACGGTTTTGACGTGACCATCCATCGAGCCGCCGACGTCGAAGAACATCAGGAGCTTCACCGCGTTGCGCCGCTCCGGCCGGGTTCTCACGTCCAGATAGCCGTGCTCGGCGGTGGCGTGGATGGTGCCGGGCAGGTCGAACTCTTCCTCGGCGCCCTCGCGCACCCAGCGCCGCAGCCGCTTCAGCGCCACCTTGATGTTGCGGGTGCCGAGCTCGATCGCGTCGTCGAAGTTCTTGAACTCGCGCTTGTCCCAGACTTTCACTGCGCGACGGTGGCGGCTTTCGTGCTGGCCGATGCGCACGCCTTCCGGATTGTAGCCATAGGCGCCGAAGGGCGAGGTGCCGCCGGTGCCGATCCATTTCGAGCCGCCCTGGTGCCGGCCCTTCTGCTCCTCCAGGCGCTGCTTTAGCGTCTCCATCAGCTTGTCAAAGCCGCCCAGCGCCTCGACCAGCTTCTTCTCCTCGTCGCTCAGGTGCTTTTCGACGAGCCGGCGCAGCCATTCCTCGGGGATGTTGGCGACGTCGACAGCGTCCGGACCGGCGAGCGCTTCGACGCCCTTGAAGACATGCGCGAACACCTGATCGAAACGGTCGATATGGCGCTCGTCCTTCACCAGGGCCGAGCGCGCGAGGTAGTAAAAACCCTCGACGTCGTAGTCGACCAGCCCAGCTTCCAGGCCTTCCAGCAGCGACAGATACTCCCGGAGCGAAACGGGAACCCGCGCGGCTTTCAGTTCAAGGAAGAAGGGGATGAACATCGCCAGACGGCTATCTCTGCCCCTCGATCTTTTCACGCGCGGCACTCGCAATGAAGGCAGAGCGCGTCAGGCCCCGGCGGCTGGCTTCAGTATCGATCGCCGCAAGCAGACCAGCGTCCAACGACAGGTTTGCCCGGACTGACCGACCGGAGTCGATCAGCAGCGGGATCATGACGGCAGACTCGCCTGCGGCGCTATCGATCTCACCTGATCGTAACAAGTCCGCCACCGTTCGTGCTTCGGGTAACGAGACGTGCTTTGCCAACCGAGTTTCGGCCCATTCGCGTATCGCCGATGTTGCATCGGCAATCGCCTCCTCGGGGCTGGCGCCGCCGCCATGGCAGCCCGGGAGGTCGGGGACCCGGATTCCCCAGACATTATCTGCGCCGTCCAGAACTCCGATATAATGCGTCATGCGATCAGGCCTCAAATCCATCCGGCGAGCTTGGCGATCGAGCGTGCAACGCCCGGAGATTGCTCGCGGTGCCGCGGCACGATGATGGTCACATCCGGTTTTCCCGGGGTGCTCGTATTTGTCGTGCTTGCCGCCTCCGACGCTCGACCAGCCGTCGCGCAAAAGCCGCGCTATGATCTTGCGCGTGTTAGTCTCAATCAGCGGCACGGCGGCTTTCCGATGCGCAATATATTGCGCAGCTGGACCGGTTTCAACCGTTTCACAACAGATCGTACTCGATGAAGCCCGTGCGCCGCGCCACATGGTCGTACAGCCGGCGCGCGGTAGCGTTGGTCTCGTGCGTCATCCAGTAGACGTTCTTCACGCCGATCTTGCCGGCCTCGTCCTGCACCGCTTTGATCAACGCCGCGCCGATGCCCTTGCCGCGCACTTCGGGGTCGGCGAACAGATCCTGCAGATAGCAGGTGTTGACCTCGGACCAGCAGGAGCGGTGGTAGAGATAGTGGGTCAGGCCGACGGCCTTGCCCTCAAGCGTGGCGATAAAGCCTTTCGGCTCGAACTCGCCAGGCGTGAACAGGCGCTTCCAGGTGACGTCGTAGACCTCTTCCGGCAGCTTGGTCTCGTAGAAGGTGAGGTAGGCGGTCCATAGCCGGCGCCAGTCGGAGCGGTCGGACTGGGTAAGCGGGCGGACGGTGATCTCGGACATGTTTTTCTCCAACGTTTTGGTCGGAAGCTGCGGCAACCGCCGCCTGTCGGCAACGGTCCACAGACGGACAAAGCGCTATTGCTGCCAAGCCTATTGCTGGCGCCTGGCCATGAAGGCCAAGCGTTCGAAGAGGTGCACGTCCTGCTCGTTCTTGAGCAACGCGCCATGCAGCTTCGGCAACATGTTCTTCGGATCGGAGCGCAGATCCTCCGGCGCGATGTCGTCGGCGACCAGCAGTCGGATCCAGTCGAGCGCTTCGGAGGTGGATGGTTTCTTCTTCAGCCCGGGCACGTCACGGATCTCGTAGAACTGGGTAAGCGCGGCCCGCACGAGATTCTGCTTGATGCCGGGATAATGCACGTCGACGATCCGGTGCAGCGTCTCGATATCGGGGAAGCGGATGTAGTGGAAAAAGCAGCGGCGCAGAAAGGCGTCCGGCAACTCCTTCTCGTTGTTGGAGGTGATGATGACGATCGGCCGAAATTCGGCGCGGATGGTCTCGCCGGTCTCGTAGACGAAGAACTCCATCCGGTCGAGTTCCTGCAGAAGATCGTTGGGGAATTCGATGTCGGCCTTGTCGATCTCGTCGATCAGGAGAACGACCTTTTTCGATGCCGCGAAGGCGTCCCACAGCTTGCCGCGTTTGATGTAGTTCTTGATGTCGCTGAACCGGTCGTCACCGAGCTGGCTGTCGCGCAGCCGCGAGACGGCGTCATACTCGTAGAGGCCCTGCTGCGCCTTGGTGGTCGATTTGACGTTCCATTCGATGAAATCGAGGCCGAGCGCCGCCGCCACTTGACGGGCGAGTTCGGTCTTGCCGGTGCCCGGCTCACCCTTGACCAGCAACGGTCGCTCCAGAACGATGGCGGCGTTGACCGCCACCATCAAATCCTTGTCGGCGACGTAAGCCGCGGTGCCTTCGAAACGCATTTCTTCTCCTCATAGTTCGGCCGCGACCCTAAGGACGCTGGCCAGGCTGTTCAAGGCATGGCAACGCCGCAAGGCCCATGACGCAGATTTGCGGCCGCTTGGAGCGGTGTCCTTCTGGCGCTCGGTCAACCATCGGCCTATATTGGTTTTGGCGGTCTGCGCTTCCCGGCAGGAGAAACTTATCCCCGGGGCCTTATCGATCCTTAGGGAGCTGTCCCTGGGAAGACCCGTGGGTTTTCTCACACGGCGCCCACCTACTTTGTAGGCACCCGGGATCGACCTCTCCACCGGTTGTGTGGATCGCCACTCTCCCGTTTTTGAATTTGATGCGGTAGAAAGCGTCGCTCCTGCAACTTCGTCCGGATACGACCTTTTCTAACGTCTGCGCATGACCTCATCAAAGGACCTGAAAAAACAGCTTCGCAAGGAAGCTCTGGCGCGGCGGGATGCGCTGGACGAATTCTGGCGGGTCGAGATCGCGCTCGAAATGGCTGAGACGGCGCGTGACCAGATCGCTGTCGAACCGGGCCAGATCGTCTCCGGCTTCTGGCCGATGCGCTCCGAGGTCGATGTGCGGCCGCTGATGTTCGCGCTGCGCGAGAAAGGCGCCAGGCTTTGCCTGCCGGCGATCCTCAACAAGACAACCATCGTCTTCCGCGAGCTGGTGCGCGGCGCGCCAATGGTCGAGATGGGTTTCGGCACGGTCGGACCGCACGAGGAGGCCGAAGAGCTCGACCCCTCGCTCATGTTTGTTCCGCTCGCGGCGTTCGACGCGCGCGGCCACCGGATCGGCTACGGCGCCGGCTATTACGACCGGGCGATCGCCAGGCTGGCCGACAAAGGGCTGGCGCCGCGGCTGATCGGCATTGCGTTCGACTGCCAGGAGGTGGCGCAAGTGCCGGATGAGAACCATGACGTGATCATCCCGGAAATACTCACCGAGAGCGGGTTACGCCGGTTTACCGCCTCTTAGAATATTCCGATCCGCTTCGCGCGATTCCAATCCCTATCCAACAGTATTCCTGCTATCCAATCCAAGTTGAGGTTAGCAAAGGATTTTGTCTTCATGCGATTCATCCTGATGCCGTTTGCTCTGATCGCGGCAGCACTGTTTGCGATGGGATTGCATATCACCGGAACCACCCTGTACCACCAAGCCGCCTGGGGCAGACGGTCGCTACCGTGACGGATGTCAGTCCTTTCACTGAAATGCACAAAAATGGCCTCGCCATAGAGCGCATCAATGTCGCCCTCGCCTATGTGGTTGACGACGTGCCGATGACCTGGTCCGGAAAGGGAAACCTTGTCGGTCTCCACGAGGCGTCGATCGGCGAGAAGGTGAAATTCTACTACGACCCTGGCGATCCAGCGACCCTCGATACCGCCGGAATGAAGGGCTGGCGCAGCATGCTGTTGATCCTTGCAGGTACCGGCGGCTTCACCGTCTTCTACGTTTGGTTTTTCTGGCTGCGCGGACGGAGCGCGCGTTAGACGTCGCCTTCGGCTGCTAGGACGGGGCGGTGGTGCCGTATAAGACCATCATGTGATCATCCCGGAAATACTCACCGGGAGCGGGTTGCGCCGGTTCACGCCGCAATTGTAGAAAAGCGGTTGAGAAACGCATGATCTTTTGCGGAAAGTCATGCAGCTTTTGCTCGGCGGACTTTCGACGCGGGATCGTATGAGACTTCTCTTCCTCGGCGACATGGTCGGAAAAACTGGGCGCACGGCGGTGTGGGAACAGCTGCCGGGCGTGATATCCGACTTCAAGCTCGACTTCGTCATCGTCAATGGCGAGAACGCCGCCGGCGGCTTCGGCATCACCGAGGAGATTTTTCGCGAGACGCTCGCGGCGGGCGCGGATGTCGTCACCACCGGCAACCATGTCTGGGACCAGCGCGACGCGCTGGTCTTCGCGCCGCGCGAGGAGCGCTTCCTGCGCCCCTCCAATTTTCCCAAGGGCACGCCGGGGCGTGGTTCCGGCGTCTATATCGCCAGGAACGGCGCGCGGGTGCTGGTCGCCAACATCATGGGGCGCGTCTTCATGCATCCCGAGCTCGACGATCCGTTCCAGGCCGGCGAGCGCGAGCTTGCCGCCTGTCCGCTTGGCGAACAGGCCGACGCGGTAGTGATTGATTTCCATGCCGAGGCGACTTCGGAAAAGATGTGCTTCGCGCATTTCGTCGACGGCCGTGCCAGCCTTGTGGTCGGCACCCACACGCACCAGCCGACCGCCGATCATCAGATACTCAACGGCGGCACCGCCTATATTTCGGACGCCGGCATGTGCGGCGACTATGATTCCTCGCTTGGCATGGACAAGGAAGAGCCGCTCAACCGCTTCCTGTCGAAAGTGCCGAAAGGTCGTTTCGAGGCCGCGAATGGACCGGCGACGCTGTGCGGCGTCGGCGTGGAAATTTCCGACCGCACCGGGCTCGCCGAGAAGATCGCGCCGTTTCGCCGCGGGCCGAGACTCGAGGAAACCGCGCCGTCCTTCTGGTCATGATATTGATATGAGCACCGGTCGTACCTAACTGGCGACGAAACCCGCGAAAACTGCTCTAGATCGTAGAGGGGACGACCTCCATGCAGCTTGTCGAGTTCCTGGCGCCGCACTTTGCCTTTGTCTCCGATCCCACAGCCTGGATCGCGCTGCTGACGCTGGTGGTGCTGGAGGTGGTGCTCGGCATCGACAACCTGATCTTCATCTCGATCCTGACCAACAAGCTGCCGGAAGCGCAGCGCGCCCGCGCCCGCAAACTCGGCATCTCGGCGGCACTGGGCATGCGGCTGGTGCTGCTCGCCACGATCTCGATCATCGTGCAATTGACGACACCGGTGTTCACGGCGTTCGGGCATGGCTTTTCCTGGCGCGACCTGATCCTGATCGCCGGCGGCCTGTTCCTTGTCTGGAAGGCGACCAAGGAAATCCACCACACGGTCGATCCGCAGGATCATCAGGACTCGATGATGGGCGGCACACTGCAGATGAGCCTGGCCGGCGCGATCTTCCAGATCCTGCTGCTTGACCTCGTCTTCTCGATCGATTCCATCATCACCGCCGTCGGGATGACCGACGAGATCGCCATCATGTACATCGCTGTCATCGTGGCGGTGAGTGTGATGATGCTGGCGGCGACGCCGCTCGCCAACTTTATCGCCAAGAACCCCACAATCGTGATGCTGGCGCTCGGCTTCCTGCTGATGATCGGCATGACGCTGATTGCCGACGGCATGGGCTATCACGTGCCCAAGGGCTACATCTACGCCGCCATGGGTTTTTCCGCGCTGGTCGAGGGCCTCAACATGCTGGCGCGGCGTCGAAAGAAGCAGCGGTCCGGCGGCGGGCATTAAGCTAGGGCAGGTTGATCTGCCAGGAAACGCCGAAGCGGTCGTTGAGCCAAGCGAAACGGCGGCTGAAGCCGTAATCGTCGGTCGGCATCAGAAACGCGCCGTCCTTGCCCAGCACCCCGACAATGCGATCGAGCTCCTCCTCGGAGGAACAGTCGACGAAGAGCGAGAACGACGGCGTGAAGGAGAAGGCGTGATGCACGGGGCTGTTGAAGACCATGACCTCCGTGCCGCCGATCACGACGCGGGCCAGCTTGAGCGTGCCTTCGGGTCCGTCCTCACCGGCGCCATAGCGTGTGACGTCGACAACGCGGCTTTCTGGAACGGTGTCGCAATAGAGGGTCATGGCCTCCTCGGCCTGACCTTCGAACATCAGGAACGGCGTTACCTTCACGGCCGGGCCTCCTCGCTCAAAGGGAGTCAAATATTGGTCTCGTTGGCCGGCTCGCCTTTCATCTCGGCGCGATAATAGCCGTCGCGCAAATTGATGCCGTATTCGAGATACGCCTTCATGCAGGCGAGCATCTGCGACCAGCCCTCGCAATTGAGGTAGGATTTCTTCAGTCCGACCTCGCCTTCGTGCCAGCCGGCCTCGGCGATGGTAACGAAGGTGCCGCCGTCGTCCAACGGCTCGAAGTTCATCTCGATGCGTGTCTTGTAGGCCGGCTTGCCGTCAGTGTCGGCCGCGTCCCAGCGCAGCACGATACGCCTATCCTTGATCACCTCGTCGACCTCGACCGGCACCGTCTTCCACCAGGTGACGGTGGTGCCGGCGACCAGCGGAGCAGAGGCGCCGCCAATGGTGGTGAAATAGCCGCTGAGCTTCGTCGGGTTGACCACGGCGTCGAAGACTTCGGCGACCGGCTTGCCGATGCGTCCGGAAATCCTGAATCCAAGAGACATATCCACAGCTCCTTCCTTGCCTCGTGAAACAATATGTTATAAAAACATAACATGTCAAGCCCAACCTCGGACGATCGTGTTTTCAAGGCCTTGGCGCACTCGCGCCGGCGCGAGTTGCTCGACCGGCTCAAGGATCAGCCGCAGACCACCGGGGCGCTCTGCGAGGCTTTCCCGGACATGGATCGCTGCACGGTCATGATGCATCTGAAGGTGCTGGAAGAGGCCGATCTGGTCGTGGCTAGGCGCGAGGGGCGCGAGCGCTGGAACCATCTCAACGCGCTGCCGATCAGGCAGATCCACGACCGCTGGATCGGCCAATATGCGGGCCATGCGATCAGCATCCTCGACCGGCTGAAGTCGGATCTGGAGGGATGATGCCGCGCTGCAAGGGCAATCTCGGTCTGTCAGCCGTCAGGGTCGACGGTCCGGCTGGACGAATTGAGCCGATTTATCTATAAGCCGGCCATTCCGACAGAGAGCGCCGCGGGCCTTCGCAGGCACGCTTGCAGCGTTCTGAAATTTTGAATTCGAGCATTTGCCGATGCCGGGTGATCGCGCCCGGCCGAGAAATGCTCTAGCCGAACACGACAGGGGTGCCATGGCTGGCCATTCGCAGTTCAAGAACATCATGCACCGGAAAGGCCGCCAGGATGCGGTGCGGTCGAAAATGTTTTCCAAGCTGGCACGCGAAATCACCGTCGCCGCCAAGACCGGCACGCCGGACCCGGCGATGAACCCGCGGCTGCGCCTTGCAGTGCAGAACGCCAAGGCGGTGTCGATGCCGAAGGACAACATCCAGCGCGCCATCAACAAGGCCTCCGCCGGCGATGCCGAGAACTACGAGGCCGTGCGCTATGAGGGCTATGGCCCCGGCGGCGTGGCGCTGATCGTCGAGGTGCTGACCGACAACCGCAACCGCTCGGCGTCCAATGTGCGCGCCGCCTTCACCAAGGCCGGCGGGGCGCTCGGCGAAACCGGCTCGGTGTCGTTCATGTGGAACCGCGTCGGCGAGATCTATTACCCGGCTTCGGCCGGCAGCGCGGACAAGGTGATGGAAGCCGCGATCGAGGCCGGTGCTGACGACGTCGAGTCGGACGAGGAAGGCCACACCGTCTATTGCAGCTTCGAAAATCTCGGCGAGGTATCGAAGTCGCTCGAAGCCGCGCTCGGCGAAGCGGAGTCGGTGAAGCCGATCTGGCAGCCGCAGAACAACGTGCCGGTCGATGAAGAACGGGCGCAGTCGCTGATGAAGCTGGTCGCCACTCTTGAGGACGACGACGACGTGCAGAGCGTCTACGCCAATTTCGAGGTCGACGACGAAACCATGGCCAAGCTCAGCGCGGCCTGATCGGCTGACCGTATGAGCGGAACTCGATCCGACATGAGCGAGAAGCCGCGGCCCGCCGTCCGCATCACCTACTGCACGCAATGCCAGTGGCTGCTCAGAGCCGGCTGGATGGCACAGGAGCTGCTCTCGACCTTCGGCACCGATCTCGGCGAGGTGACGCTGGTGCCAGGCACCGGCGGCATCTTCACGATCTCCTGCAACGACCAGCTTATCTGGGAGCGCAAGCGCGACGGCGGTTTTCCGGACGCGGCGAAGCTCAAGCAACTGGTCCGCGATGTCATCGACCCGGAGCGCGATCTGGGACACGCCGACCGCAAGACGCACAAGAAGACGGACCCCGCCTGAGGCGGTGTTTTATCCGCTGGCCGCTCTCTTCAAATCAGCGCCAGGATGAAGCAGGCCATCGCCACGATCGCGGTGATGGTGCGGACGTGGTTCCACATGACCCATTGGCGCAGATGGTTCGCCCACACGGCGGCGCCGTTGCTGCTGGCCGGGTCGACGGCGGCCAGGGCGTCGTTGAGCGGTACGTTGAACACCATGGTCACGATCGGGTTGCCGACGAGATAGATTACGGCGCCGGCAAGCAGCCAGTACGAGCCCGATTGGCTCCAGCCCATGATGACGGCGGCAATCAGCACCAGGCAGATGAGGCCGGTGCCGAAAAGCGCCGTCATGAAGGCGGGCGTAATTACGGTGATGTTGATCGAATTCATCGCTGCGATGCCGGCTGGGACGGGCAGCCTGGCAAGTGCTGCCATGACGAAATTGGAAAAGGCGAAGAAGACGCCGCCGACCACGCCAGAGCCGATCGCGGCAATGAAGGCGAGGGCGGGAAGAATTTTCATCATCTCAGTTACTCCAGACGCCGCTGGCTGCGGTTTCGGTTGCATAGGCGAAGAAGTCTTTCGGCCGGCAGCCGAGCGCGCGCTGCACGCCGTCGGTCAGCGATTCGTTGCGGCCGTCGAGCACCTCGGTGAAGAGCTCGTTGAGCAGCCAGGCGAATTCCGGCGGCAGGTTGTGCGCAGCCACCGTTTCGGTGAATTGGGCATGCGAGATCCGCCGATAGCGGATGTCGCGGCCAGTGGCTTTGCCGATTTCGGCGACGGCCTGAGCAAAGCTCAGCAGACGCGGGCCGGTGAGTTCGTAAAGCTGGCCGGCATGGCCCGGCTCCGTCAGCACGGCTTCGGCGACATCGGCGATATCGTCGACATCGACGAAGGGTTCGCCGACAGCGCCGACCGGCAGGGTGACTTCGCCTTCGAGTATGGATTCCATGAGGAAGCCTTCGCTGAAATTCTGCGAGAACCATGAGCAGCGCAGGATCGTCCAATCGGCACCGGAGACCTTGACCATTTCCTCGGCGCGCTGAGCCTCCGTCTCGCCGCGACCGGAGAGCAGCACCAGCCGCTTGATGCCGCGCTCGACGGCAAGTTTGGCCAACGCCTCGACAGTTTCGGCGGCGCCCGGCACCGCGATGTCAGGATAGTAGCTGATGTAGACGGCGCCGACGCCGTCGAGGGCCGCGCCCCAGGTTTTCTTGTCCGACCAGTCGAAGGGAGGCGTGCCTGCGCGGGAGCCGATCCGCACCGGGATATTGCGGGCGGTCAGCTGTTCGGCCAGCCGCCGGCCGGTCTTACCGGTGCCGCCCAGGATCAAAATCGGTTTCCGTGACGTGTCGGTCATCTCGGTCTCCTCGTTTTCTTAATATGAGTAATCCTCATGTTTGCAAAACGTGATAACCCCTCGTATTTTGTGAGTCAAGCCAGTTTCTCGAGGATCTTTCGGAGGAAGCTCATGCAAGGCAGGGTAGCCACGAAGCTCGACCAGGAAATCGCAATGCCCCGGCGAGCGCCGACGCAGCAGCGCAGCCGCGAGCGGGTCGAGCGGATGCTTGCCGCTGCCGCGGCGCTGATCGCCGAGCAAGGCAGCGATGCCATGCGCATGGGCGAGGTGGCGGAAAGAGCAGGGGTGTCGATCGGCTCGCTCTACCAGTTCTTTCCCGACAAGCGGGCGATCGTCTGGGCGCTGGCCGAGCGCTACACCGCCGAAAGCCAGGCCTGCATTTCGGCGGCGCTGAAGGACGTCAGCGACGCCGAAGGGCTGAAGCAGGCGTTTTCGGAGCTGGTCGACATCTATTACGGGATGTTCCTGGCCGAACCGGTGATGCGCGACATCTGGTCGGGCACGCAGGCCGACAAGGCCTTGCGCGAACTCGAACTGGCCGACAGCCGGGCCAATGCCCGATTCCTCGTCGCGGTGCTGAAGCGGTTGCGTCCCGGCGCAGATACCGTGGCGATGGAGACGGCGGCGCTGCTAGTCTGGCAGATGGGCGAGGCGGTCATGCGGCTGGCGATCTCCGTCGACCGGGAGGAGGGCGACAGGCTGGTCGCGGCCTATAAGCGCATGGCGCTGCGGGAGCTGGTGGAAGGGTAGGTACAACCTGGTCGGGTTTCCCGCAGCGTCTGTGGCCAACAAAAAACCCGCCTCGGAGGCGGGTTTTGATCTGCGACACGTTTAGAAAGGCTTAGAGGCCGAAACCTTCGAAACGCTTCTTGAACTTCGACAGGCGGCCGCCGCGGTCGAGCAGGGTCTGCTGGCCGCCGGTCCAGGCCGGGTGCGTGGTCGGGTCGATGTCGAGGTTCATCGTGTCGCCTTCCTTGCCCCAGGTCGAGCGGGTCAGGTATTCGGTGCCGTCGGTCATGACGACCTTGATGGTGTGGTAGTCGGGATGGATATCGGCCTTCATTGTCGTGTTCCTGGCTTGCCGGCGCTGGTGACGGGCCGATGGCCTGCGTCGATGCGCCCCTTTTTAAAACTCGAAGCCGCAGTTAATGAAAAGCCACGGCTTCTAAAACGGTCGGCGAGCCTATACATCAGCCGGAATTGAATCACAAGGCCGCGGCAGGCGCATATTGAAGCGCATGACGAACACGCGGCCAGAGGAAACGCTCATGGCGGATATTGGTGTCAGTGGTGACGAGCGCAGGCGCTCGGTCCGGCCGCTCAGGAACCTTTTTCCGTACGTCATGCGGTACCGCAAACTGGCGGTCGGCGCGATCATATCGCTGATCGTCGCGGCAGGGACGACGCTGGCCCTGCCGATGGCCGTGCGGCGCATGATCGATCACGGCTTCCAGCCGGCGGGCACTACCTTCATTGCCGAGTATTTCGCCGCGCTGGTGCTGATGGCGGCCGTGCTGGCGGCGGCGTCCGCCAGCCGCTACTACTTCGTCATCACGCTCGGCGAGCGGGTCGTCGCCGACATCCGCCGCGATGTCTTCTCCCATGTCACGACGCTCTCGCCGGCCTTTTTCGATCGCTCGCAGTCGGGCGAGATCGTGTCGCGGCTTGCCGCGGATACCACGCAGGTGAAGTCGGCGGTCGGCGCCACGGCATCGGTCGCGCTGCGCAATCTCATCCTCGGCGTCGGTGCCGTGGCGATGATGGTCTTCACCAGCCCGAAACTGTCCGGCCTGGTCCTGGCCGCCATCCCGCTGATCGTGCTGCCGCTCGTCGCCTTCGGCCGTTCGGTGCGGCGCAAGTCGCGGCTGGCGCAGGATACGCTGGCGGAAGCCACTGCCTATGCCAGCGAGCAGATCGGCGCCGTGCGCACGCTGCAGGCCTTCACCAACGAGAAGCTGGTGACGGGGCGCTTCTCGGCCGCCGTCGAGGCCGCCTTCGAGGCGGCGCGCACGTCGGTCTTCGCCCGCTCCTTTCTCACCTTCTTCGCCATCTTCATGATCTTTTCATCGGTGGTGGCGGTGCTCTGGTTCGGCTCGCGCGACGTGCTTGCCGGCACGATGTCGGCCGGCACGCTCGGCCAGTTCCTGCTCTATTCGGTGTTCGCCGCCGGCGCACTCGGCGCGCTGTCGGAAGTGTGGAGCGAGCTGTCGCAGGCGGCGGGCGCCGCCGAGCGTCTGACCGAGATCCTGGCCGAGAAGCCCGCCATTCAAGCGCCCGCCGATCCGCAGCCGCTGCCGGCCAAGGCCAAGGGCGCGATCAGCTTTGACGATGTCTCCTTCTCCTATCCCGCGCGGCCGGACCGGGCCGCCGTGCATGGGCTGAGCTTCCAGGTGAAGCCCGGCGAGACGGTGGCGATCGTCGGTCCTTCGGGCGCGGGAAAAAGCACCGTCTTCTCGCTTATCCTGCGCTTCTACGATCCGGAGAGCGGCCGTGTCGTCATCGACGGCGTCGATCTGCGCCAGGCCGATCCGGCCGCAATCCGCCAGCGCATCGCCATCGTGGCGCAGGACGTCACCATCTTCGCGGCCAGTGCTGCCGACAATATCGGCTTCGGCCGGCCGGGCGCCAGCGATGCCGAGATCGAGGCGGCGGCAAAGGCGGCGCTTGCCGACGAATTCATCGGCAAGCTTGAAAAGGGCTATGACAGCCAGGTCGGCGAGCGCGGTGTGACGCTTTCGGGCGGCCAGCGCCAGCGCGTGGCGATCGCCCGCGCCATTCTGCGCGACGCACCGATCCTGCTGCTCGACGAGGCGACCTCGGCGCTCGACGCCGAAAGCGAAACGCTGGTGCAGACGGCGCTGGAGCGGCTGATGCGCGGCCGCACCACCATCGTGATCGCCCACCGGCTGGCGACGGTGCTCAAGGCCGACCGCATCCTAGTCATGGACGGCGGACGCATCGTCGAGGAAGGCACGCATCAGAGCCTTGTCGCCAAGGGCGGCACCTATGCGCGGCTCGCCAAGCTGCAGTTCGAGACCGGAGCGAGCGCCTTCAAGGGCGCGGCGGAGTAGCGCCCGCCGGCAGGCGCTATCAGTCGCCGTAGCGCTTGCGCAGGTGCTCGGTGAAGTAAACGGCGTTGAGCTTCTCGCCGGTGGCGCGCTCGAGCAGGTCCGGTGTCGACCAGCGTGAGCCCTGCGACCAGATTTTTTCGCGACGCCAGTCGTTGATGGCGCTGAAGTCCCCCTTGGCGAGATCCTCGTCCGCGCACGGGTGCTCCCTGGTCAGGGCCGCCCATTGCTGCGCCGCCATCATGGCCCCCAAGGTGTAGGACGGGAAATAGCCGAAGGCGGCGCCCGGCCAGTGCACGTCCTGCATCGGCCCGTCGGCCGGGTTGTCGATGGTCGAGAGGCCGAGATAGTCGCGCATCTTGGCATCCCAGGCCTCGGGCAGGTCGGCGGCCTCCAGCCGTCCTGAGACGAGCTCCTGCTCGAGCTCGTAACGCAGGATGACATGCAGCGGATAGGTGACCTCGTCGGCGTCGACGCGGATAAAGCCGCGTTCCACATGATGGACATGCGGCAGGATGTCGTCGATCGACCACGCTTCGCCGAGATGCTTCTCGACAACCGGCAGCGCCCAGCGCCAGAAGGCGGGGTTGCGGCCGATCTGCTTCTCGACGAACAGGCTCTGGCTCTCGTGCACGGCCATGCCGCGCGCCTTGCCGAGCGGCCAGTGCGACCAGGCTTTCGGCAGATTCTGTTCGTAAAGCGCGTGACCGGTCTCGTGCAGCACTCCCATCAGCGCCGACAGGAAATCGGAAGTCTTGTAGCGGGTGGTGATGCGCACATCGGTCGGCACGCCGCCGCAGAAGGGATGGTGCGACACCGCAAGCGAGCCATGGGTGAGGTCGAAGCCGACCGCCGCCATCATGGCAAGACCAAGCTCGCGCTGCTTCTCGACGGCGTAGCTGCCGGAGAGCGGCTTGAGCGCGTGCTTCGCCAGCCGCGCATCCTGCATCGCCAGCGCATGCGGCAGGAAATCCTTGAGGAAAGCCTTCAGCTCGACAAACACCGGCGTGATGTCGGCGGCGCGGTTGCCCGGATCGTACTGCTCCATCAGCGCGTCATAGGGGGCGAGGCCGAGCGCCTCGGCGCGCAGCGCCGCTTCTTCCCGCACCAGCGTCACGACGCCTTCCAGTGCCGGCAGCAAGCCCGCCCAGTCATTCTTGGCGCGCAGGTCACGCCAGAGCTGCTCGGAGCGCATGCGCGCCGTCGTCTGGCGCTCGACAAATTCGACCGGCAGGCAGGTGAGGTTGGTATATTGCCGGCGCAGTTCCCTCACCGCAGCCTGCTGCTCGTCGTTCAGCGGCTCGGCTTCGGCGGCGGCGATCCAGTCGCCGATCTCCGGCGCGGTAGCCTGGGCGTGCAGCATGCCGGTCAGGGCCGACATCGCCTCGGCGCGCTTCTCGCCGCCGCCAACCGCCATGTGGGTCGCCTCATCGGCGCCGAGGATGGCCAGCGCATGTTCCAGCGCTTCGAGCCTATGGCCGAGTAGATCGAGTTTATGGAAGGACATGGATGGTTTCCGGCTGCAAAGGGGTTGGCGCGAAAAGATACCAAGGCGCGCAGCTTGGCAACCCTGATCCGCCCGTTCCGGATCAGCCCATCTTGCCTTGCAACAGCGCTGCGTGATCAAAGGTTGGGGCCAACGAGCGGAGGGGACAATGATCGGCAATATCCTGACCGGGCTGGTGGCGCTGATCCACTGCTACATCGTCTATCTGGAGATGGTGCTGTGGGACACGCCGCGCGGCCACAAGGCGTTCAACCTCAAGCCGGACTTCGCCAGCGCCTCGAAAGTGCTCGCCGCCAACCAGGGCCTCTATAACGGCTTTCTTGCGACAGGCCTGATCTGGGGCCTCTATCTCGGCACCGGCGGCTTCCAAATCAAGATGTTCTTCCTGCTTTGCGTTGCCGTCGCCGGCCTCTATGGCGGGGCGACCGTCGGCCGCAAGATCCTGTTCGTCCAGACGCTGCCTGCGGTGCTTGCCATTATCGCGCTTTGGCTCGGCCGGTGACTGAAAAAAGGACGCCCTCGGGCCAGGTCCCTCGGGCGCCAGATCGTCCCTTCCTGGTCTCGAAACGGCAGTCGCGGACCGAAACCGCTCAGCCGTTTGGATAGTGACCGCCGTCGGCGCCGTCGCCCATCAGGAAGCCGCTGCCGGTATCGGTTCTCAGCTTCTGGTCGACATTGTCGAGACGGCGCAGCAGGTCGTGATATTGCGCAGCCGGAATCCTGCCGTGATCCGAAGCGGCTACGTGCTCGGCCACCTGGCTGATGTGCGCGGCGCGCATATGCAGTTGCTGCGCTTCCGAGGCCGAGATGTCGTTTGCTTGCCGCGCGTCGGCGATGCCCTGATCCACACCCTGGACCTGCTCGATCAGGCTGGTCACCCGCGGTCCGGTGAAGTCGGTTGGATCGGTTGCGTCGAGAGCGCCCTTGTGATGTCCGGCGGCGTAGGCGCCGGCGAGCGGAGCGGCAATCAGAACCGCGGCGAGAGTTGCAGTCTTGAGAGATGTCAAAGCGCGCATGACGGCGCGTCCTCCTGCTGGGGAAGGAGCGGCCATCCCGCTCTGCTTCCGAGCTAGTGGGCCGTCCGGTTCCGTCGCGTCGCGATGGGAGGCATCGCCGGCGGTTCCCGGCCCTGCGCAGCAAATTAGGGCCGCCAAGTCGCCGAGTGTAATTAAAAAAAGATAATGTTTTCAGGCCTTGCCGGCGAGCTTCTGCGCGCTAGAGTTGAGCCTGCGAACAAATTCGCGTGAGTTCGCGTGATGCCGGATCAACGTTCGGTGAGCTTCAGTTCAATTCGGCGATTCTTGCTGCGCGCCTCATCCGTGTCGGCCGGATCGAGCGGCTGGAATTCGCCGAAGCCGGCGGCTACCAGCCGGTTCGCCGGCACGCCGTTCTCGATCAGGAACTTCACCACCGAGGTCGCGCGGGCCGTCGACAGCTCCCAGTTGTCGCGATAGCGGCCGGTTCCGGACAAGGGCTTGTTGTCGGTGTGGCCGTCGACGCGCAGCACCCAGCTGATCTCGGGCGGGATTTCCCTCTGCAGCTCGATGACGGCATCGGCGAGCTTCTTCATCTCGACCTTGCCGGCATCGTTGATCTCGTCGGAGCCGGTCGGGAACAGCACTTCCGACTGGAAGACGAAGCGGTCGCCGACGATGCGAATGTTCTCGCGGTCGGCGAGGATCTCGCGCAGCCGGCCGAAGAAGTCGGAACGGTAGCGGTTGAGCTCCTGGACGCGCTGCGCCAGCGCCACGTTCAGGCGGCGGCCGAGATCGGCAATCTTGGTGTTGGACTCGCGGTCGCGCTGCTCGGACACGTTGAGCGCGTCCTCGAGCGCCGCGATCTGCTTGCGCAGTGCCGCGATCTGCTGGTTGAGGATCTCGACCTGGCTCAGCGCTTGCTGGCTGATCTGGCGCTGGCTGCTGAGTTCGCCGGACAGCGCGTCCGCCCGCTTGTTGGCCGCGTCGCCGGCGCCGGCACCCTGCTCCAGCAATTGCTGAAGACGGCTCTTTTCCGCCTCCGCCGCCGACAGCGAGGCCTGCAGATTGGCGAGCGTGTCTTCCTTGTCCTGGCTGTTCGAGCGCTCCAGCGCCAGCAACTGCGTCAGCTCGTTGATCTGCGAGTTGAGGCGGCTGAGCACCGTGTCCTTGCCGGAGATTTCGCGGCTGAGCAGGAATTGCGCCAGCACGAAGACCGTCAGCAGGAACATGATGGCGAGCAGAAGCGTCGACAGCGCGTCGACGAAGCCGGGCCAGTAGTCGATGCGGCGATCGGCGCGCCGCCTTGCCAGCGCCACGTCAGTGCACTCCGGTCTTCTTCAGGGCGTCAGCGATCTTTTCCAGCGTGTTGCGCATCGCCTTCTGTTCGTCCGACTGCGCCTCGACCCAGTCGCGCATGATCTGCTGTTCCGAGCGCATGTTCTTGACCAGCCCGGAAATGCCGTCCGCCAGGTTGGCCATGGCGGTGGCGACGCGCGGGTTGGAGCCGCCGCCATTTTCCTGCAGGCTGCGCAGCCGTTCCGACAGCAGGCGGATCTCCTCCGACGGCTCGGCGCGCGCCGATTCCGACACGACGATATCCGACGAGAGATCGGTGACCGAGGACAGCCAGTTCTCGAGCTCGGTGTAGAAGCGGGTCTGGGCGCGGCCCGCCTGCAGGTCGAGGAAGCCGAGCACCAGCGAGCCGGAGAGGCCGAACAGCGAGGACGAGAAGGCCGTGCCCATGCCGGCGAGCGGCGCCGACAGGCCCTGCTTCAGCGCGTCGAGCACGGCGGCGGCATCGCCGCTGCCGGGGTCGAGCGCCTCGATCGTCTCGCGGATGGAGGCGATGGTGTTGAGCAGGCCCCAGAAGGTGCCGAGCAGGCCAAGAAACACCAGCAGTCCGACGAGATAGCGCGAGGTGTCGCGGCTTTCATCGAGGCGCGTGGCGATGGAATCGAGCATGGTGCGCATCGAAGAGGTCGAGAAGGCGATCGTCGACGAGCGGCCGATCATCGCCTTCATCGGCGCCAGGAGCACCGGCTCGGTGGTCTCGGAGCCGGCGCGGAAGGAATTGACCCAGCGCACCTCTCTGAACAGCCGGCCGACCTGGGCGAAGGCGAGCAGGATGCCGACGGCGAGCACGCCGATGATCAGCCCGTTGAGGCCGGGGTTGCTGGAGAAGGCGGTGGAGATCTGGCGGGTGAGGATGGCGGCGATGAAGGCGACGATGACCAGGAAGATCACCATCGTGAGCAGGAAGACCTGCGGGCTCGACAGCTTGTGCGGATCGTAGACCAGGACATCCGAGCGCCTGCCGAAGGATCTGAGAAAAGCCATCCGTGCCCCGTTTCCGATGCCACCCGCCGCAGAATTGCCGCGACTCTAAACGGAATTGTGACCAAATTGAATGGTGCTTGACAATATCGCCCCGCGCGGGTCGTTTCAAAAACGGCTGATGACCAGACAGTCGACCATGGCGGCCAGGTGCAGCCCGGCGCCGGTGACGACGAAGCCATGCCAGACGGCATTGTGGAAACGCAGGCCTTTCCAGGCAAAGAAGATGACGCCCAATGAATAGACGATGCCGCCCGCGACCAGCAGCATGACGGAGGCTGGCGGCAGCGTCGCGACCAGCGGCCCGGCGAGCACGACGCCGCTCCAGCCGATGGCGAGATAGAAGAGGATCGCCAGCCGGTCGTAGCGTCCAGGCAGGAACATCTTGATGGCGATGCCCAGTGCCGCCGCGCTCCACACGATAGCGATCATCGGCACGGCAAGCGCGGACGTGTGGAGCTGGGCCAGGAAAGGCGTGTAGGTGGCGGCGATCAGCAGATAGATCGCGGCATGGTCGAAGCGGCGCAGGATCCACTTCGCCGGCCACGATATCGGCCACAAATTATAGGCCAGCGATACCGACAGCACGGTGAGCAGCGACACAACGTAGAAGACGGCGGCGATGTACTCACCCGGGCCGGAATGGAAGGCGGCTAAAGCCAGGAAGGCCGAGCCGGCGGCGATCGCCAGCACGATGCCCACAGCATGGACGATCCCATCGGCGATCATCTCGGCGCGCGAATAGTGCCAGCGGCCGACAAAGGGGATTTCGATCGTTGTATTTGCGCGAGCGTCGTTCATGAATGATCCTGCATCCATAATCTGGGCAGTCGCGGATCAGTATTTCAAGCTTCGGTTGCGGTTTTGCGACGAGCGCGCCGCGCGTCCTTTCGACGCGCAAAGGAGGCTGCAGCCCTTTGATTTGCGCTTATCCGTTCCGAACCGGAGGTCAGCGAATCAATTCCGATTTCGGGGTGATGCGATAGGGGCGCTTCAGCGCGCAGCCAGCGGCTTCTTTACCGTCTTCAAGAGGGCGCGTTGGATAAGCTCGTTGCCGGCGACGATGGAGCCGGCCTCCAGCATGTCCTGCCCGCCATCCATATCCGAAACGAAGCCGCCCGCTTCACGGATGAGCAGGGCGCCGGCGGCGATGTCCCAGGCCGAAAGGCCGGTTTCCCAAAACCCGTCCATGCGGCCGGCCGCGACATAGGCGAGATCGAGCGAGGCGGAGCCAAGGCGGCGGACGCCGGAGACCTCGGCCATGACATTGCGCAACTCGATCAGGAAATTGCCGTGCTGGCCGCGCCCAAGATGCGGCACGCCGCAGCCGATCACGGCATCGGTGAGCTTGGCGCGTCCGGCGACGCGCAGCCGGCGGTCGTTCATGAAGGCGCCGCCGCCGCGCTCGGTGGTATAGAGCTCGTCCATGGCCGGATTGTAGACGACACCGGCGACGATCTGGCCCTGGCGCTCGAGCGCGATCGAGACCGCGAAGAGCGGGATGCCGTGGAGGAAGTTGGTGGTGCCGTCGAGCGGGTCGACGATCCAGCGATGCTGGCCGTCCTCGCCGTCGACGGCGCCGCGCTCCTCCATCAGGAAGGCATAGCCCGGCCGCGCTTTCGACAGTTCGGCAAAGACGATCTCTTCGGCCTTGCGGTCGGCCTGGCTGACATAGTCGCCAGGCCCCTTCATCGAGACCTGCAGGTTCTGCACCTCGCCGAAATCGCGCGACAGCGACCGGCCGGCCTTCATCGCGGCCTGGACCATGACATTGAGGAGAGCGGAACGCGCCATTCTTCTTCTTCCTGTGTTGGCCGTTTTATTCTGCGCGACGCACGTAAGTGATCTCGTTGGTGTCGACGATGATGCGCTCGCCGGCCGAGATGAAGGGCGGCACCAGGACGCGGACACCGTTTTCCAGCACTGCAGGCTTGTAAGAAGACGCCGCCGTCTGGCCCTTCACCACGGGGTCGGCCTCGGTGATGGTCAGCGTCACCTGGTCGGGCAGCGAGATGCCGATCGGCCGCTCCTCGTAGAGCTGGACCGTGACCATCATGCCGTCCTGCAGGAAGGCGGCGCGCTCGCCGACGAAATCCTTGTTCAGTTCGAGCTGCTCGTAGCTTTCGGTGTCCATGAAAACCAGCGCGTCGCCCTGCTCGTAGAGGAAGGAGAAATCCTTCATCTCCAGCCGGATCTGCTCGACGGTCTCGGCCGAGCGGAAGCGCTCGTTGAGCTTGGTGCCGTTGATCAGGTTCTTCAGCTCAACCTGGTTGTAGGCGCCGCCCTTGCCGGGCTTCACGGTGTTGGTCTTGACCGCGACCCAGAGGCCGCCGTCATGCTCGATGACATAGCCGGGACGGATTTCGCTGCCACTGATCTTGGCCATGTTGAACTGATCCGGAATGAGATTTTTGGCGCGGAGCGCGCTTTGGCGCCTCCAAGACCACAAATCGCATTGAGTGGCAAGGGAGGGCGTCGCCAACGCTCATGGGGATTGCCTCTGCCGTCAGCCGTCTTTTCAGGGCAGCCGGTTCGCCTTCTGCAGTGCCTGCTTGGTCTGACCGTCGTCGAGGCCTTGCAGGAAATCGTCCATCTGCGGGTCGATCAACCCGGCGCGCCGGGCGACGATATACCAGGCTCCGGCCAGGATCAGATCGGGGTCGGTACCGATGCCGCCCATATAGAGTTTGGCAAGGCGGTTCTGGGCGGCGACATTGCCGCCTTCGGCCGCGCGCCTCATCCAGGCAAAGCCAGATTTCAGGTCGCGATCGCCGCCGCGCCCCTCGATCATCCATGCGGCGAGGTCAAGTTGCGCGGTGTCGTAGTTCTGCCGGGCGGCTTGCGCCAGCAGGGTGCGTGCCTTGGCGTCGTCGCGCGGTTTGCCGCCTACGCCGTTGGCGTAGATTTGCGCCATCGCATACTCGGCGTCGGCAAGGCCGGTACTGGCGGCGCGCTCATAATACACAGCCGCCTTGGCTATGCCGGCATCGCCCGGATCCTGCTGGACGAGCAATTGGGCGAAGTTGAACTGGGCCAGGCGGTTGCCCGCCTCGGCGGCGGCCTGCATCAGCGCATAGGCTTCCTTGGCGTCCTTCTTCACATAGCGTCCGTCGAGCAGCATCAGCGCATATTGGAACTGCGCCTCCGGCACGCCCTGCTCGGCGGCGAGCCCATACCATTTCGCGGCCTCTGCCGCGTTGAGCGGCACGCCCAGCCCACGCGACAGGATCTCGGCGACCAGTGTCTGCGCCGCTGGGTCGCCGTTCTTGGCCCGCACCATGGCAAGGTTGTAGGCCGTTTTATAGAGGCCGCGCTGGAAGGCGCCGTAGGCGGCGTCCGGGAGCTTGGCGCCGAAGCGATCGGGATTGATGGTATCGGCCGATGGCGGTTGAAGCGTTGCCGGCTGCGGCAGCGGTGTTTCGATCGGCTTGTCGGCATGGGCCGCGCCAGCATTCGGAGCGCCACTATTCGGGGCGCCAGTACTTGGGGCGATTGCATTCGGGGCGCTTATATTCGGAATGCTTGTATTCGGGGCGCCGGTAGCAGGGGCGCTTGTATCCGGCGCGCTCGTGTCGGGTGTGGTCGTGTCCGGTCTGGGCTGCGGCACCGGCGGGGTCTCGGCGGCCACGGCGGCGGGCGCCTGGATCGTCAAGGCCGCGGCCAACGCCGCGAAGGAAAGCCGGGACCAGCGCACGTCAGTCCTCGAAGCGCGGCGCGGTTTGGTCGAGCAGTGCGTTGGCCGCGGCGACCGCCGCGCGCGGATCGAGTCCGTCGGCGAAGACGGCGCTGGAGAGCGCCACGAACTCGGCGCCGGTGGCCGCTACCGTTTCCACCGACGCAAGCTCGGAGCCGGCCATCACGATGCAAGGAATCTGGATCATCTGCGCCCACCATTCACCGAGAGCGAGATTGCGGTGGTGCGGCTCGGGCTTGTTGTCATAGCCGAAGCGGCCGAAGAACATGTAGTCGGGCCGCTCCTCGCCGAGATCCAGCGCCTCGTCGCGGGTCTTGGCGCCGCCCGCTCCGACCATCATCCTGTCGGCCAAGCGCTCGATCGTCTCGGCCAGTTCCTGGCGGTTTGCCTCGACATGGATGCCGTCGGCATGGACGCGGCCGGCGATGCGGCTGTCGCCGGCGATGATGACGGCGACGCCGGCGGCCTGCGCGATCGGCACGATCTTCTCGGCGAAGGCCTGGAAGGCGGCGTCATCCATGCCGTTTTCGGGCAGGATCAGCGAGGCGACGTCGCCGCCGTCGAAGGCGGTGCAGATGTGCTCGGGAGTCACAAGCGGCGGCGCGATCAGCACGATTCGGCAGCGATTGGGCGGGGTTGCTTCATTCATCGGTCTACGATCCCGGTTTTCGCCTATGCCGGGCGAACATGGTGGCATTGCGGCATAGAGCAAAGCGTCCGGCTTGAACAGGAGGCGGGCGAAGATCGCCGCCGAAAAGCGTCACGGCAGCAGCGGCTTGCGCCAATCTTCAAGGACTGACAGACGGCCTGTTGAAGCTGCTGATGGACGCTAACGAAACGACCGCTAGGTTAGCAAGCGAAAGCACGGGAAGAGCATGGCGCAAAATATCTACGACAAGGCCGATTTCTTCGAAGGCTACAGCCGTCTGCATCGTTCGGTGGAAGGCGCGCCCGAGTGGCCGGTTCTGCGCGCCATGCTGCCGAAGGTGGTTGGTCTAAGCATCGTCGATCTCGGTTGCGGCTTCGGCTGGTTCTGCCGCTGGGCGCGGGCGCACGGAGCCAAGCAGGTTCTGGGCCTCGACCTGTCGGAAAGGATGCTCGCCCGAGCACGCGCCGCCGGCTCCGACGAAGCCATAGCCTATGAGCGCGTCGACCTCGACGAGCTGAGCCTGCCGAAGGCGCGCTTCGACCTCGCCTATAGCTCGCTTGCCCTGCATTATGTCAGCGATGCCGCGCGGCTGTTCGCGACGGTTTACCAGGCCCTGGTCCCTGGCAGGTTCTTCGTCTTCTCGACGGAGCATCCGATCTTCATGGCTCCAAGCAATCCGGGCTGGTCCGTGGACGCCGCAGGAAGGAACGTCTGGCCCCTCGATCGGTATCTGGTGGAAGGGCCGCGCACGACCGACTGGTTCACCAAGGGCGTGGTGAAGCACCACCGCACACTCGGCACCACGCTCAACAATCTGATCCAGGCTGGGTTCACCATCGGCCGCGTGGAGGAATTCTGTCCAACTGAAGCGCAGATCGCCGCCAGACCTGAACTGGCCAAAGAGGTCGAGCGGCCGATGTTTCTTCTGGTCCAGGCGCGACGATGAGAGGTCGGCGGCATCGCCGGCGCGGGTGCGTTAAATATCCAGCTTGTAGCCGATGTGGCTCGCCTTGAAGCCGAGCCGTTCGTAGAAGCGGTGCGCGTCGAGCCGGCTCTTGTTGGTCGTCAGCTGCACCACCCTGCAGCCGCGCTCGCGGCATCTTTCGATCGCCCATTCCAGCAGGCGCTGCCCGAGCCCGTCTCCGCGCCGGCTCGCCGCGACGCGCACCGCCTCGATCTGGCCGCGCCAGGCGCCCTGCAACGACAGGCCCGGGATAAAACTGATCTGCAAGGTGCCGATGACCTCGGCGCCGTCCGTCATCACCGCCAGAAAATGGTTCGGGTTGCCGTCTATGGCCGCGAAGGCGTCCTGATAGGCTTGCGCCAAAGGCACGCTTGCATTTTCGCGGGCGCGGCCAAGCGCGTCATCGGCAAGCATCGCGACGATCGCCGCAAGATCGGCTTTGTCCGCGCGGCGGATCAGGACTTCGCTCATCGTCAAACCTCATGCTGGGCGGGTGACCTTATGCACATGGCCCCCCACCAGCCGCAAACTCGGCAGGCCGGATTACGGACAGTTGATCGCGCCGACCGGCTGACGGGGCGCTTCGGCTATCGCGGTCTTTCGCTTTGTGGTCTATTGCAAGTCTCCCGCCATCCTCCAGCCGTTTCTTGTCGCCGTATCTCCCATGTCAGGCCTGCTCAGCGATCCCTGGTTCTATGCCGCCGCCATTCCGGCGGTCATCCTCGTCGGCCTGTCGAAGGGCGGCTTCGGCGGCGCCGTGGGCTTCGTCGGCGTGCCGCTGATGGCGCTGGCCATCCCGCCGGTGCAGGCGGCGGCCATCCTGCTGCCGATCCTTTGCCTGATGGACATCGTTTCGGTGTGGACATGGTGGGGCGTCTATGATCGCAAGATGCTGGTCGACATGATGCCCGGCGCCGTCATCGGCCTCGGCCTCGGCTGGCTGACGGCGGCCCTGGTGACGGAGGAAATGGTGCGGCTGATCGTCGGCGCGGTCGCGCTGGTCTTCGTCCTGCGCTGGATCTATCTGCAGTTCCGCCACGGCGCCGACCACGAGGTGGAGCCGAACCGCATCGCTGCGGCGTTCTGGGGCATCGTTGCGGGCTTCACCAGCTTCGTCGCCCACGTCGGCGGCCCGCCCTTCCAGGTCTACGCGCTGCCGATCCGGCTCGACCCGAAGGTGCTGTCAGGGACGGCGGCGATCTTCTTCGCCGCTACCAACGCGCTGAAGCTCATTCCCTATTTCGCGCTTGGCCAGTTCGACAGCACCAATCTCACCGCATCGTTTGCGCTGATGCCGCTGGCGCCGCTTTCCACCATCGCCGGCGCCTGGCTGGTGCGCCGCATGCGGCCGGAGGTGTTTTACCCGTTCACATACGCGACGGTGGCGGTGGTGGCGCTCAAGCTGCTCTGGGACGGTATTGCCGGCCTGATGTAACGGGCAGGGCGGCGCACCGGCCGCCCGCCACAGAAGGATCAAACGGCGCTCGGCACCAGCTGGCGGCCGCCGCCAAGCGCAAGCGCTGCGCCGGACGCGATCACCAGCACCATGCCGGCGAGGATGCCGATGTCGTGAAGCGTAGGCTTCAGCACCATGTCGGCGATGATCACCAGCATCACCGCGTAGTCGAAACGCGCCCAGCGCATCATGCGCTGGCCGATGGCGAGAACCCCCGGCGTCACGCCTTCCTTGGCGACCATGGCGCCCATCCGCTCGCCGGTCGGCTTGAAAACGAGCATGCCGATCGAGAAGGTCGTGGCGTAGCCGACAAGGCCGATGATGATCCACAGGTCGGAAAAGCCGACCCAGAAGCCGCACATGATCAGGCCGAAAATCAGGGTGAGCATCGACATCGGCGCGAAGAAGCGGCCGCCGAGCTCGCCGCTCGCCCGCATCGCTTGCAGCTTGTCCTGGATGTTGCCGGCGCGCTCGGCAAGCACGCCGAGCAGGAACAGGACGAAGCCGCCGCCGACCCAGAGGATGGCCGAGACGACGTGAAGGAATTTGACGATCGAATACCAGTCCATGGTGTGCTCCTGCATTTCTTGATTGGTGGCGGCGTCGACTGCGCCCGCATTGAGAGGAGCGGGCGTTTAGCGCGGAGCGTGTTTCGAAACGATGTCGCGGCGGCGGGACCGATGTTTCGGCGCCGCCATATGCATCCAGGGCTGGATGGCGCGGGAGGGAGCCGGGCCGTCCCGTTCCGGCACAGGAAAAAGTCCGTTCGCTTAAAAATTCCGCGCGGCGTTAAGGCTTCATTAAGCTTTACAGGCGTTTACTAGGACCCATCCAGTTTGTCTGGATTCTTACCGAGTGGTTGGAGCCACTTTGTTTGACGCCTCCCTGTTAAACTCCTGAGAGCCGCCTTATCCGCGGCTCTTTTTTTGCGCGTTGGCCGCCGGCGGACAACGCGCCTCGGCGTTAACCGTTTGTTAAACATGCGCTTGCCTTCATGGGCATCGAAGCGCATTTTCAAGCCTCAGTCGTTTAAGGGTGCAGGACGTATCGGCAAGGATGCCGAATCGGCTTGCGGCAGTGCAGGGGCGTATCGATGAACGAGCCTTCGAAAGGCAGCGCGAAAACCATAAAGCTCGCGGAACGCCGGGTTTTCTCCCAGTCCTTCAAGCCGCTTTACCAGGAGGGCATGGGCCTGGTCGAACAGGCGGCCGAATATCTTGACGGCAAGGGCAGGCTCGAAGCCAAGAAGCTGTCGCGCACGGCGGCGACGCTCTATGCGGCCGAATCGATGCGTCTTACCACGAGGCTGATGCAGGTCGCCTCCTGGCTGCTTTTGCAGCGGGCGGCCAATTCCGGCGAGATGACCCGCGACCAGGTCGCCTCCGAAAAATCCAAGGTGCGGCTCGATACCGCCTCCGCGCATGATGAGGCGCTGGGCTGGAGCGAATTGCCAAAGGACTTCCTGGATCTGGTGAGCCGGTCGCTGCGCCTGCAGGCGCTGGTGAAGCGCATGGACGAGGAGATCTACGGCGGCGCCATGCACGACACGCCGGCCGCCGGCCGCCGCGCCAACCCGGTCTCCGATCAGATCAGCCTGCTGAACACGGCTTTCGCCCGCGGCTAACAGGCTGCTCCACAATCCGCTCTGATGGCCATCTGGCGCCGTTTCTTGCGCGTCCGGTGCTCGCATACCAAAGCACGCTCCGCACCGGTTCTCGAGAACGCCGCCTTACGACTCATCGGATCGAATTCTGAAGCAGCCCATCCCGGCACAGGCTGTTTCTGGTTTGTTCACAATTCACTGGCATCGCCATGCGCAGCGGTTAGACTTGGCGCATGGGGGAAGCGATTCGCATCATCGGCATCGATCCGGGCCTGAGGCGCACCGGCTGGGGCATCGTCGAGAGCCTCGGCAATTCGCTGCGCTTCGTCGCCTCCGGCACCGTGCGTTCCGACGACAAGGCGCCGCTCGCAACGAGGCTCTGCCAATTGCATGATGGGCTCGCCGAAGTGCTGCACCAGGCCATGCCGCACGAGGCGGCGATCGAGCAGACCTTCGTCAACAAGGATGCCACAGCGACGCTGAAGCTCGGCCAGGCGCGCGGCATCGCCATGCTGGTGCCGGCGCGCGCCGGGCTGGCGGTCGCGGAATACGCTCCCAACGCGGTCAAGAAGGCGGTGATCGGCGTCGGTCACGGCGAGAAGAAGCAGATCCATATGATGGTGAAAGTGCTGATGCCGAAAGCGGTGTTCGAGACCGACGATGCCGCCGATGCCCTGGCCATCGCCATATGTCATGCGCATCACCGTCAAAGCGTCGCCTACCGAATGGCGGCGCTGGCCGGGTAGTGTTCTTGACTTGTTCTCATTTGCGCAGTAAGTAATACCTTCGGAGTATTACCATGCGTGTGACCACCAAAGGGCAAGTCACGATCCCCAAACAAATAAGGGACCACCTGGGCATAGGCCCGGGTTCGGAGGTCCAGTTCGTGGCTACGGACGAGGGCGCCCGGCTTGTCGCCGTCAACGAAAACATTTCGAAGGAGGAAGCTGCCCGCAAATTCAAAGAGGTCCTCGGCAAGATGGAGGGGACGCTGGATTTGGGCGGCATGACGACGGACGAGTACATGGAGTGGTTGAGGGGACCACGTGAAAATCTCGACGTTGATTGACACAAACGTGCTCATTGACGTCTGGGGTCCGGCTGGGCCGCTGACGGAATGGTCTTCGTCCGCGATTATCTCCTGCCGACGCGATGGCGCGTTGGTCATCAACAGCATCGTCTGGTCCGAGCTTGCTCCCCTGGTTGCTTCCGAAGCAATGCTGAGGAAAGCAGCCGAGAGGCTTGAAATGGATCGCGAGTTTTTGCCCTGGGAAGCCGCATTCTTGGCTGGGGTGGCACATTCCCGTTATCGGCGGGCCGGCGGTGTTCGAGAGCGGACCTTGCCGGATTTTTTCATTGGCGCTCATGCGGCCGTTGCTGGTCACCGCCTATTGACGCGCGACGCTCCTCGCTATCGCAGCTATTTCCCCGACCTCGAAATCGTCTCTCCGGAAACGCATCCATGAAGGCCAGGACATGATCGGCAAGCTGAAGGGCACGCTGGATGAGATCGACGAGGATTCCTGCATCGTGGACGTGCACGGCGTCGGCTATGTCGCCCATTGCTCGGCTCGCACATTGGCATCGCTGCCGTCCCCCGGCGAGGCGGTGGTGCTGTTCATCGAGACCTATGTGCGCGAGGACATGATCCGGCTATACGGCTTTCAGACCCCGCTCGAGCGCGAGTGGTTCCGCCTTTTGATGAACAATGTGCAGGGCGTCGGCGCCAAGGTGGCGCTGGCCGTGCTGTCGACGCTGGCGCCGCCCGACCTCGCCAATGCGATCGCGTTGCGCGACATCGCCATGGTGTCGCGCGCACCGGGCGTCGGCAAGAAGGTGGCCGAGCGCATCGTCACCGAATTGCGCACCAAGGCGCCGGCCTATGCGGGCGCCGCCACCGGCACGATCAGCCTCAAGCAGGAGCTTGGCGAAGGCGTGGCGGCAGCACCCATCACCGACGCGGTCTCGGCGCTGGTCAATCTCGGCTATTCGCGCGACATCGCCGCCAATGCGGTGGCCGCGGCCGTAAAGTCGGCCGGCGAAGGGGCGGATGCCTCGAAACTGATCCGCTTCGGCCTGAAGGAACTGGCGCGGTGAGGTGGCGCTTGTCCCGGTCCTTGCCGTATGCAAGGAAGACCGCATGAGCCTTTCGCCCCGTCTCATTGCCCCCGACAAGCGCGGCGAGGATGCCGACCAGAGCTTGCGGCCGCAGTCGCTTGACGAGTTCGTCGGCCAGGCTGCGGCGCGTGCCAATCTCAAGGTCTTCGTCGATGCCGCCAAGAGCCGCGGCGAGGCGCTCGACCATGTGCTGTTCGTAGGCCCGCCGGGGCTCGGCAAGACGACGCTGGCGCAGATCATGGCGCGTGAGCTCGGCGTTAATTTCCGCTCTACGTCGGGGCCGGTTATCGCCAAGGCCGGCGACCTTGCGGCGCTGCTCACCAATCTCGAGGAGCGCGACGTGCTCTTCATCGACGAAATCCACCGGCTCAATCCGGCGGTGGAAGAAATCCTCTACCCGGCGATGGAGGATTTCCAGCTTGATCTCATCATCGGCGAGGGGCCGGCGGCGCGTTCGGTCAAAATCGATCTCGCCCGCTTCACGCTGGTTGCGGCGACAACCCGGCTCGGACTTTTGACGAATCCTCTGCGCGACCGTTTCGGCATCCCGGTCAGGCTCAATTTCTACACGGTCGAGGAGCTGGAGCAGATCGTGCGCCGCGGCGCCCGCATCCTCTCGATGCCGCTCGGTGACGACGGCGCGCTGGAGATCGCGCGCCGCGCTCGCGGCACGCCGCGCATTGCCGGACGTCTGTTGCGCCGGGTGCGAGACTTCGCCTCCGTCGCCGGAAACGGCCATGTCGATAAACGCATTGCCGACGAGGCGCTGACCAGGCTGGAAGTCGACGGGCTCGGCCTCGACGCGCTCGACCGCCGGTATCTCTCGATGATCGCCCGCAACTTCGGCGGCGGACCGGTCGGCATCGAGACGATCGCGGCTGGGCTGTCGGAACCGCGCGACGCCATCGAGGACATCATCGAGCCCTATCTGATCCAGCAGGGCTTCATCCAGCGCACGCCGCGCGGCCGCGTGCTGACCGCCAATGCCTGGCGGCATCTCGGCCTTGAAGCACCGAAAGACCTCGCGCAGCAGCAGATCAGCCTGTTCCAGGAAGAGTAACGGACATTTGTTCGTCGGACGCGCCTTGAAGGGCTTCCTGCGCGAAATCTCCCCAGCTCCGCCAAGCTGAAGGCACAATTGCAGCCTCTAAGGCAGCTTGACGCATTTCCAGGGGGCGGGGCTGACCGATGATCACCAGACGTGGCTTTCTGCGCCTCATCGGCGGATCGTTCCTGTCCATGGTGTCGTTGAGTGCCTATGCGGTCGGCATTGAGCCGATGCTGCTCGCCCATGTGAAACGCTATTCGCTGACGCCGCCGCACTGGCCCGCGGGCCTCAAGCTGCGCGTCGCAGCACTGGCCGACATTCATGCCTGCCATCCCTGGATGACGTCGGAGCGGATCGCCTCGCTCGTCGAAAGGACGAATGCCCTGCAGCCAGACCTGATCGTGCTGCTTGGCGACTATGTCGATGGAATGCGGCTGGTCACGGCCGAAGTGTCTGCACCGGAGTGGGCCGCCGCTTTGTCAGGGCTGAAGGCCCCGCTCGGCGTGCTCTCGATCCTCGGCAATCACGACTGGTGGCACGATCATGCGGCGCAGCTGGCCAAGGCCGGGCCGACGGCCGCGCGCATGGCACTGGAGAGCGTCGGCATCCCGGTGCTGGAAAACGACGTGGTGCGGCTGGAGAAGGACGGGCATGGCTTCTGGATCGCCGGACTTGCGGACCAGCTGGCAATCCGGCCGAGCAAAGCCCTGGGCCGCCATGGCTTCAAGGGCCTGGACGACCTCGGCGGGACGCTTGCCAAGGTGCAAGGCGACGAGCCGATCATCCTGCTCGCACATGAGCCCGACATCTTTCCGAAAGTGCCCTGGCGGGTTTCGCTGACGCTTTCGGGCCACACCCATGGCGGGCAGGTGCGGCTGTTCGGCTATTCGCCGGTCGTGCCGTCCGACTTCGGCAACCGCTACGCCTATGGCCATGTCGTCGAGAATGATCGCAACCTGATCGTCTCCGGTGGGCTCGGCTTCAGCATCATGCCGGTCCGTTTCGGCATGCCGCCAGAGATCCTGCAGATCGATCTCGGGTAGCTTCAGCATTTTTCACGCGGACGGAAAACCGCGCAGGCGCCAAGCGCCAGCAGCCCCGCCATCAAGGTCTTGATCATCGCGCCCATCGGTGCCATCCGGTTCTCGCGCCAAAGTTCAGGCCTGAAAAGGAAAGCGCGATGGACGATCATGGTGAATCCGCAGCGCTCAGCGCCGGGCTTTCGGGGGCGCTGACGCAATCCGGCCATCGCCTGATGGCCCGCGTCTACTATGCCGACACCGATTTCTCCGGCGTCGTCTACCATGCGCGCTATCTCGAATTCTTCGAACGCGGGCGCTCGGACTATCTCAGGCTCGCCGGCGTCCATCACACCGAGCTTGCCGATGGCAAGCATGGCGAGCGCATCGTCTGGGTGGTCCGGCGCATGGAAATCGAGTTCCGTTCGCCGGCCCGCATGGACGACATCCTCACCATCGACACGCGCACCGAGGACATTTCGGGTGCCCGCATCTTCATGGCGCAGCAGTTGAAGCGCGGCGGCGAGGTGCTGGTCGAGGCGAAGGTCGAGGCGGCGATCATCGGCGAGAACGGCCGGCCGCGCCGATTTCCGAAGGAATGGATCGCGGCCTTTATGCCGAAGGCGAGCGACTGATCACCGTGAACCGGCTTCGGCCTAATGCATGTCGCGCAGAAGTTTGCCCGGTTCTGGACAACGACATGCATCAAGCAAGGCCTTAAAGAGCGGCGCCTGAATCCGATTGAGCGCGACCCCGCTTAGGGCACTGACCAGCCGCGTCTAGGCGTGGCGCCGGCCGGGTGGGCGCGGCAATGCGCCACGCTTCATATCCTAACCCATCCTTAACCATAACGGTTCATGAAGGAATTGGTGAAGATTGGCGCAATTCGTGTGCCTTCCTTTCACCAAGATTTGCCCCGAAAACGCCGCGAAACGGTGCATTCGGGGCTTGTCCCGCGGGCTTCAGGCTTCGCGCGATCGGACCAAAGGGATGCCATGGGCCAGCCGTCAGCGATGCCCGGAAAAATCTTAAGGACGTAGTCATGGAAAACATCGCACTCGCCGACCCGGGCGCGCATTTGTCGATATGGGCCTTGTTCATGCAGGCCGGCTGGGTGGTCAAATTGGTCATGATCGGGTTGCTGTGCGCCTCGATCTGGACCTGGGCGATCATCATCGACAAGCTTGTCGCCTATAGCCGCATGCGGATGGCGCTCAATCGCTTCGAGCAGGTGTTCTGGTCGGGACAGTCGCTCGAGGAGCTCTACCGCACGCTCGCCGACCGCAAGACCACCGGCATGGGCGCGATCTTCGTTGCCGCCATGCGCGAATGGAAGAAGAGCTTCGAGAAGGGCGCCAAATCGGCGCTGGCATTGCAGACCCGCATCGACAAGGCGATGGATCTCGCGCTGACCCGCGAGATGGAAAGGCTGGAGGGTCGGCTCGGCTTCCTTGCCACCACGGGTTCGGCCGCGCCCTTCATCGGCTTGTTCGGCACCGTAATCGGCATCATGACCTCCTTCCAGGCGATCGCCGCCTCGAAGAACACCAGCCTGTCGGTCGTGGCGCCCGGCATCGCGGAAGCGCTGCTGGCGACGGCCATCGGCCTGCTCGCGGCCATTCCGGCCGTAATCGCCTACAACAAGCTGTCATCGGATGCGAACAAGCTCGCCGTGCGCATGGAAGGGTTTGCGGATGAGTTCTCCGCCATACTCTCGCGCCAAATCGATGAAAAAGTCGCGCAGAAGGCCTGAGGTACGATCATGGGTATGTCTGCTGCTAGCGCAGGTGGCATAGGGCGAGGCGGACGCGGCCACCGGCGGCGCGGTCGTCATCATGCCCTGATGTCGGAAATCAACGTCACGCCGATGGTCGACGTGATGCTGGTGCTGCTGATCATCTTCATGGTCGCGGCGCCGCTGCTCACCGTCGGTGTGCCGATCGACCTGCCGGAGACGAAAGCCAAGGCGATGAACGCCGACACGCAGCCGATCCAAATCTCGATCGGCCCTTCCGGCGAGATTCACCTGCAGGAAACCGAAATCCCTCAGGAAGAGCTGGTCGCCAAGCTGCAGGCGATTTCCAAGACCGGCTATGACGAGCGCATCTACATCCGCGGCGACAAAGCGACCAGTTACGGCACCGCGCTGAAGGTGATGGGCCTCATCCAGAACGCCGGCTACAAGAACATCGGCCTGATCTCGCTGCAGGAACAGGACCAGTAGACGCCAAATGCGGACGGGCCTCACCTCCTCGGTGATCTTGCATGCGGTGGCGCTGGCCTTCGGGCTGTTCACGCTCTCCTCGCCGCCCGCCATGCCGGCTTCCGACGTGGAGTCCGTCGCGGTCGACATCGTGCCGATGGAAGCGATCGCGCAGACCCTGCAGGGCGACAAGAAAGCGGTCATGCATGACAAGCCGGCGCCGCTGCCGACCAAGCGCCCGGATATCGTCCCCGACGCGCAGAAGGTCGGCGAGAACAGCGTCGACACCGACAAACCGGCGACGGACGAGGCCAAGCCGAAGCCGGTCGAGAAGACATCCGCGCCGCCCCCGGCGCCGACGCCGACCGAGAAGCCGGCGGTCGAGGACGTGCCGAAGCCGCAGGAAAAGCCGAAGCCGACCCCGGCGACCGAAGTCGCGCCGACGCCGACACCTAAGGAAGAGGTCAAGCCCGAGCCGGTCAAGCAGACGGAGCCGAAGCCGACACCCGCCAAGGAGCCGACGCCAGCGCCGCCGAAGGACACGACCGCCGCCATCCAGAAGGAAGAGGTCAAGCCGGACGCCGTCGCCGAGGCGATCGCCAAGGAGCAGCCGACCGAGGAGGCAAAGCTTCCGGACTCGGCACCCGCCCCTGCAGCGCGGCCGAAGCCGCAGCCCGCTCCCGCCGAAAGCGCCAAGGCGCCGGAGCGCAAGGACGCGGAAAAGCCGGTGAAGGAAGCTTCCTCGAAGCCGAAGTCGGATGAAAAGCAGTTCAACGCCGACGAGATTTCAGCACTTCTGGACAAGCAGAAGCCGTCGGGTGGCGGCGCCAAGCGCTCCACCCAGCAGTCGTCGCTCGGCGGCGAGAAGGATCAGGGCCAGAAGCTGTCCAAATCCGAGCAAGGCGCGCTAGAAGCTCAGCTCGGCGGCTGCTGGACCTTGCCGGTTGGACTGGAAGGTTCGGAGAACTTCGTCGTCGTGGTCCGCTTCAATCTCGATACCAACGGCAAGCTCGACGGCCGCCCGTCGGTCGAGCAGTCGAGCGGCAACCGGCAGTTCGACGAAAGCGCAGTGCGCGCGGTTCAAAAATGCGACGTGGCCGGCCTGCAGGTTCCCGCCGGCAAGCAGGACATTTGGAACGACATCCGGGTCACCTTCGACCCAAGGGAGATGCTTGGCCTATAGGCCTTGCGTCTGAACCATCAAAGAAGAGAAGCGAGAAGACATGAGATCTTTCCTCAAGCCGCTCCTGACGATTGCAGCCATGGCGCTGGGCATGACGACCGCCGCCACCTTGCCGGCCTGGGCGCTCGTCGAGCTCAACGTCAACAAGGGCAATGTCGAGCCGCTGCCGATCGCCATCACTGACTTCCAGTCCAATGGTGAGCTCGGCGCCCAGATCACCGAGATCGTCACGGCCGACCTCAAGCGCTCCGGCCTGTTCGCGCCGATCGACAAGAGCGCCTTCATCGAGAAGATCTCCGGCCCGGACGCCACGCCGCGCTTCGACGACTGGAAGGTGATCAATGCGCAGGCGCTGGTCACCGGCAGCGTCGGCAAGGAAGCCGACGGCCGCATTCGCGCCCAATACCGGCTATGGGACACCTTTGCCGGCCAGCAGATGGCCGGGGAGCAGTTCTTCGCCAATGACGCCAATACCAGGCGCGTGGCCCATATCATCGCCGATGCGATCTACGAGCGGCTGACCGGCGAGAAGGGTTATTTCGACACGCGCGTCGTCTTCGTCGACGAATCCGGCGCCAAGAACGCGCGCAAGAAGCGTCTTGCCATCATGGACCAGGACGGCGCCAACGTCCGCTACCTGTCGGACGGCCGTTCGATCGTGCTGACGCCGCGCTTCTCGCCGAACCGGCAGGAAATCACCTACATGTCCTATGAGAGCGGACAGCCGAAGGTGTATCTGCTGCAGATCGAGACCGGACAGCGCGAGCTGGTCGGCAATTTCCCCGGCATGACGTTCGCGCCGCGCTTTTCGCCCGATGGCCAGAAGGTGATCATGAGCCTGCTGCGCGATGACGGCAACTCCAACATCTTCGCCATGGATCTGAGAAGCCGTTCGACCACGCGGCTCACCGACTCGACCGCCATCGACACTTCGCCCTCCTATTCGCCCGACGGCTCGCAGATCGTCTTCACCTCCGACCGCGGCGGCGGCAGCGGCCGCTCGCAGATCTACGTCATGGGTGCGGACGGCTCCAACCCGCACCGCATCTCGTTCGGCGACGGCGTCTATTCCACGCCGGTGTGGTCGCCGCGCGGCGACCTCATCGCCTTCACCAAGCAGTCGGGCGGCGAGTTCCAGATCGGCGTCATGAAGACCGACGGTTCGGGCGAGCGCATCCTGTCCTCCGGCTTCCAGCAGGAGGGGCCGACCTGGGCGCCGAACGGTCGCGTGCTGATGTTCTTCCGCGACTCCGCCGGCGGGCCGAAGCTGGTCACGGTCGATCTTACCGGCCGCAACGAGCAGCAGATCCCGACCTCGAACTTCGCCTCGGATCCGGCCTGGTCGCCGCTGCTGGAGTAGGCAGAGGAACGGAAGAATTTAAGAACGGGGAACTGAAGAACTGAGGAAAATGGAGGACCCGGGGCGCTTGTAAATCTCAGAGAGAAGCTGGCCTAATTTCTTCCTTCAATTCCTCAGTTCTTCAGTTCCTCAATTCCCCCTTTTTTCATGTTTTGGCCGCATTTCCGCCTACGGTCGCCGCGCATTGTGAGCCTAGCTAAATCGGCCGAGGACGGCGGCTCGAAACGAAAAATTAACCGTGTTTCTTGAATGCCGGTTAACCCAAACGTGGTTACTGGGTGATCAACGAAATCACTCGAATGCGAAGGAGAGGCGGCATGGGCCGTATCGCAGCACTTACCAGAAATCCGGCGATGATCGCGCTGGTGGCGGCTCTGGCCATCACCGGCTGCGCCTCGAAGAAGACCCCGAACAGCGCCGCCGATCTCGGCCTCAACGGCGCCGGCTCTGCCACGCCCGGCTCGGCGCAGGACTTCACCGTCAACATCGGCGACCGCATCTTCTTCGACACCGACTCCTCGTCGATCCGCGCCGACGCGCAGACGACGCTGTCGCGCCAGGCGCAGTGGCTCAACCAGTACAGGCAGTATGCCATTGTTATCGAAGGCCATGCCGACGAGCGCGGCACGCGCGAGTACAATCTGGCGCTGGGCGCCCGCCGCGCCGCTGCCACCCGCGACTTCCTGGTTTCGAAGGGCGTCGCAGCCAACCGCCTGAAGACGATCTCTTACGGCAAGGAACGCCCGGTCGCCGTCTGCGACGACATCTCGTGCTGGTCGCAGAACCGCCGCGCCGTCACCACGCTCTCAGGCGCCGGTTCCTGACGCGCCGCACCGGAAATCGATATCGATTTTCGGAAACGAACATAAGCGCCACAGCGTCCTTGGCGCGTCCGACGACGCGCGGCGCTGTGGGCGGCAAAAATACAACATCGCGGAACGAAAGGCGGCCTCCGAGCCGCCTTTTTCATATGCGACAGCTTGAAACAAAATTTGGCCGAAGTCTCGCGTCCTGCTAAGAGCGCGAGGGCGCTTTATCCCCCTCCGATTTGGAAAGGCGCATCGGGCCAACAGATTTCACGGCGAGAGACATAATGCATTTCAGAACGGTCCTGAGCGGCACGCTTGCGCTGCTGCTCCTATCAAGCATCGCAGGCGTCGCCGCCCCGGCGGACAGCGGGCAATCCTCGGACAGCGGGTTTACTTTCCATCTGCCGACGTTGGGCATTTTCGGCGACAAGAAGAAGACCGAGCAGGCGCAAGTCGCCCAGCAGGACGGCGCCGGCATGACCGGTCTGGAGGATCAGATCCGCCAGATGAACGGCAAGCTTGAGGAACTCAATTTCCAGATCCTGCAAATGCAGGAGCAGATGCGCAAGCAGCAGGAGGACAACGAGTTCCGCTTCCAGCAGCTCGAAGGCGGCTCGCAGGGCGCGAAGCCAACGGGCCAGAAGAAGTCGGAGACCGCGCCGCAGGACGGCATCAGCGGCAACACGAATGTGGGCGATGCTGGCGCCGGCGACAGCGGCACCGACACCAACGTCGCAACGGCTCCGGCGACGCAAGCTGTGCCCGGCACGGCTCCGCAGGACGGCGGCGGCAAGAGCGTCGGCGACGTCATCGTCGAGTCTCAGACCGGTGACCCGGGCAAGTTGATCACCGGCGCGCCGCCGAAGACCTTCGGCACCATTACCGTCGACAAGAACGGCAATGTCGTCAATGCCGACCCCGCCCCGCAGGCGGGCTCGCAGACGGAAGCTCCCGCGGCTACGGCAAACGCGCCTGCCGCCGAGACCGGCAGCAAGGCTGGCAAAGGCAAGTCCGGCGGCACGGTCATGGCCTCGCTGCCCTCGACCAACAATCCGGACGAACTCTACCGCAACTCCTACCAGTTCATCCTGTCGGGCGACTATCCCACCGCCGAGCAGGGGTTCCGCGACCATATCTCGCGCTTCCCCAAGGACGCCAAGGCGGCGGACGCGCATTACTGGCTGGGCGAATCCCTGCTTGGCCAGCAGAAATATCGCGACGCGGCGGAGGTTTTCCTGGCCGCCAGCAAGGATTATCCGAAGGCCAAGAAGGCGCCCGACATGCTGCTCAAGCTCGGCGTATCGCTGGTCGGCCTCAAGCAGAACGACGTGGCCTGCGCCACTTTCAACGAGATCGGCAAGCGCTACCCGGATGTTTCCGGCACGCTGAAGGAACGCATCAAGCAGGAAAAGGCGCTGGCCTCGTGCTAGCTTGCGTGTCGTTGTCCCAGAATCGGGACCGCTTTTGGACGACGCGCAGTGATGTTCGATACCGAGACTGACCTTTCGGATCGCCTTTTCCAAGACTTCGACTTCTCCCACGGCGCCGTTGCGGCCGTGTCCGGCGGCAGCGACTCGACCGCCCTTCTCCATCTGCTCAAGCACCACCTCGACCGAACCCTGCCCGCGGCAAGGCTGCTTGCGGTGACGATCGATCATGACCTCAGACCAAGCTCGGCAGCCGAAGCGCAAGCTGTCGCCCGACTTTGCGCCGAGCACGGCATCGCGCACCGCACGCTCGTCTGGTCCGGTCGCAAGCCGTCGACCGGCTTGCCGGCCGCCGCGCGCGAGGCGCGCTATCGGCTGCTGGCCGAGGCAGCCGAAGCGGCAGGCATTCGCGCGGTGGTGACCGGACATACCGCCGACGACCAGGCCGAGACCGTGCTGATGCGGCAAGTTCGTGAAGAGGAGGCCCGCAACGAGGATCCACGCGACGGCCGCGGCCTCGCCGGCATGGCGCCCGCCACGCTCTACGATTGGCGGGTCTGGATCGCCCGCCCGCTGCTCGCCACGCGCCGCGCGGCATTGCGGGAGATGCTGAAGCGTCGCGGCGTCGGCTGGACCGAGGATCCGACCAATGTCGACCGGCGCTTCGAGCGGCCGCGCCTGCGCATCTCGCTTGCAGGCAGAGACGGCGAGGCGCGTTTCAAGAAAGCAATCGCGAAGGCCGGACAGGCAGCCGCCGAGCGCGAGAACCTCGGCCAGCGTGCGGCGGCGCTGATCGGCGCCTTCGCTAGCCAGCCGGCTCCGGGGCTCATCCGCCTCGATCGCGATTTCGCAAGTGGTGAGGATAGCGAAGCCGCCGTCTATGCATTTCGCATCCTGCTAGCCACGGTCGGCGGCGTCACGTTCCTTGTCGACGAGGCGCGTTGCCGGGCGCTGTTCGAGCATCTGCGGTCGGGGACGCTTTGCGCCACATTGTCGCGGACGGTGGTCGACGCGCGCCGCACCAACATCTTCCTCCACCGCGAGGCCCGCAATCTGCCCGCGGTTCCGGCTGCTGAGCAGGCCCTATGGGACGGTCGGCGGAGGATCACATTGAGCGACAGGCCGAGCGGGTTGGTGATCGCGCCAGCAGGTCCCGGCGCCGCCAAGCGATTTACCCCGGAAGGCGACGTTCCGGCGAGCTTGCTGCGCAAGGCGCTGGCCGCCGAGCCCGCGCTGTGGCGCGGCGGCGAACGCCTTGATTTGGCTGGCGGTGATGCCGCGCCGCCGGCGACGGCGATCGTTCCTGCGGTGTCGCCCTTCACCCGCTTCCTGCCGTCCTTCGATCTCCGGCCCGCTGCCGCCGTCGCCGCGCTGATCGGCGCGCCGCCGCTGCCGCCCTCGCCTTTTCGCGGCCATGATCGCGGCGGAGCATGGGCGAAAGCTTAACCGAGGCATGCTGTTCTGCTTGGCAAGGGGAGACGCTCTCCCTATGTTAGGCCCAAGCCTCCAATCACCATCGTGGGTCCGCGCGCGGACGCCAACAGGACAATAGATGAATCCGAATTATCGCAACCTCGCGCTCTGGGCGATCATAGCGGTCCTGCTCATCGCCTTGTTCAATCTTTTCCAGACGCCGCAGACGCGCGGCGCTTCGAGCGAGATTGCCTATTCGCAGTTCCTGCAGGATGTCTCTTCCGGCCGGGTCAAGAGCGTGACGATCGCCGGCGCCCGTATCTCGGGCAACTACACGGACAACGCCAACGGCTTCCAGACCTATTCGCCGGGCGATCCGTCGCTGGTCTCCAGGCTGCAGGACAAGAACGTCACCATCAACGCGCGGCCTGAAAGCGACGGTTCGAACTCGCTGTTCGGCTATCTGATCTCGTGGCTGCCGATGATCCTGATCCTCGGCGTGTGGATATTCTTCATGCGCCAGATGCAGTCCGGCTCCGGCCGCGCCATGGGCTTCGGCAAGTCGAAGGCGAAGTTGCTCACCGAGGCGCATGGCCGCGTCACCTTCCAGGACGTCGCCGGCGTCGACGAGGCCAAGGAGGACCTGGAGGAGATCGTCGAGTTCCTGCGCGATCCGCAGAAGTTCCAGCGGCTCGGCGGCAAGATCCCGCGCGGCGTGCTGCTGGTCGGCCCTCCCGGAACCGGCAAGACGCTGCTCGCCCGCTCCGTCGCAGGCGAGGCCAATGTGCCGTTCTTCACCATCTCCGGCTCGGATTTCGTCGAGATGTTCGTCGGCGTCGGCGCAAGCCGGGTGCGCGACATGTTCGACCAGGCCAAGAAGAACGCCCCCTGCATCATCTTCATCGACGAAATCGACGCTGTCGGCCGCCATCGCGGCGCCGGCCTCGGCGGCGGCAATGACGAGCGCGAGCAGACGCTGAACCAGCTGCTGGTCGAGATGGACGGCTTCGAGTCCAACGAAAGCATCATCCTGATCGCCGCCACCAACCGGCCCGACGTGCTCGACCCGGCGCTGCTCAGGCCGGGCCGCTTCGACCGCCAGGTGGTCGTGCCGAACCCCGACATCGTCGGCCGCGAGAAGATCCTCAAGGTGCATGTGCGCAACGTGCCGCTGGCGCCCAATGTCGACCTCAAGGTCATCGCGCGCGGCACGCCCGGCTTCTCCGGCGCCGACCTGATGAACCTGGTCAACGAATCCGCGCTGATGGCGGCGCGTCGCAACAAGCGGCTCGTCACCATGGCCGAGTTCGAGGACGCCAAGGACAAGATCATGATGGGCGCCGAGCGCCGCTCGTCGGCGATGACGCAGGCCGAGAAGGAGCTGACCGCCTATCACGAGGCAGGCCACGCCATCCTGGCGCTCAACGTGCCGACGGCCGATCCGCTGCACAAGGCGACCATCATCCCGCGCGGCCGCGCGCTCGGCATGGTCATGCAGCTGCCGGAAGGCGACCGCTATTCGATGAGCTACAAATACATGATCTCGAGGCTGGCGATCATGATGGGCGGCCGCGTCGCCGAGGAGTTCAAGTTCGGCAAGGAGAACATCACCTCCGGCGCCTCCTCCGACATCGAGCAGGCGACCAAGCTGGCGCGCGCCATGGTCACGCGCTGGGGCTTCTCCGACAAGCTCGGCCATGTCGCCTATGGCGACAACCAGGAAGAGGTCTTCCTCGGCCATTCGGTGGCGCGCCAGCAGAACATCTCGGAAGAGACCGCGCAGATCATCGACGCCGAGGTGCGCCGGCTGATCGACGATGCCTATTCCACCGCCAAGACCGTGCTGACCAAGAAGAAGAAGGACTGGATCGCGCTGGCCGAAGGGCTGCTCGAATACGAGACCCTGACCGGCGAGGAGATCAAGCAGCTGATCGCCGGCCACAAGCCCGCCCGCGACCTTGGCGACGACACGCCGCCCAGCCGCGGCTCGGCTGTGCCGAAAGCCGGCACCGGCGGCCGTCGCAAGAAGGGCCCCGAGCCCGAAGGCGGCATGGAGCCGCAGCCGCAGGGCTAAGGCTCGATCGAAAACGAAACATAAAAAACGGCTCAGACCGCGGCGTTTTTGTTTGGGAGGTCACAGACGATTGGCGAGTGGCTCGCGGACCGCACCTGCAAGATCGGCGTCCGGCGCAAGCGCCAATCTTCCTTCTGGCTCATCACGCTTCTGGCCTCGCATGGCACCCCGAACCTCCCGCGCAAAACGCACGAAACTGTTCGCGATGTCTTCGCACACCTTTTCGCGATGTCCTCAGTCCATATAGGGGGAGATTGGTAGCTTCGCCGGCGGGGGTTCTTTTGCGGCGCCGACATGCCTCTTTATGCGCGTCCAACGAAAAAGCCCGCGCATCTCGCGATGCGCGGGCCTTTGTCTTGGAGGTAAGCGCTGAGCGATCAGCTCTTCAGCTTGGCGTTGCAGAGGCTGTAGAAGCCGCCGCCCTTCTGGATCCACCGCAGGCCGTTCAGCGTGTTGGCGTCCTTGTTGGCATAGTACTGCTCGAGGCAGGTGTGCATGCGGGCCTTGGCCGGCGTCTCGTTGGCGAATTTCGGCGAGATGGCGGTCGGGAAGGTCACGCCCTTCGGCGCAGCCACGCTGGGCTTTGCCGGTTCCTTGGTGAAAGTCGCCTCGGTCGGAGCCGGCACGGTGTCGTCGTCGTCGCCGGCGCCGCATTCGGTCTTGCGGAAGTCGTTCCACTTCATGCCGTTGAGCTTGTTGGCGGTCTTGGCAGCCTGGTACTTGCTGCTGCATTCGGCCATGGTCAGACCCTTGGCCGAACCACCGTCAGCGGCGGTGGAAGTCTTGCTGGTGGCAGGTTTGGCGGTTGCCGCAGCAGTGGCGCCGGGGCCGCATTCAGCCTTGCGGAAATCGTTCCACTTCATGCCGTTCAGCGTGCCGGCCGCCTTGGCGGCCTGATACTTGGTGCTGCATTCCTTTGCGGTCAGGCCCTTGGCCGTGCCGTCCGAGGCAGCTGCCGTCTTTGCCTTCTTGGTGTCAGAAGCCTTGGTCTCGGTCGCAGCCTTGGTCTCGGTCGCCGCCTTGGTGTCGGTCGCCGCCTTGGTGTCGGTCGCGGCGGAAGCGTCGCTGCCGCACTGGGCCTTGCGGAACTGGTTCCAGGTCTGGCCATTGAGCGTTCCGGCGTCCTTGGCCGCGTTGTACTTGGTGCTGCACTCGGCCATGGTCAGCGCGTTGGCCGGCGCCGCCAGGAACAGGGTTGCGACGGCGATGCCCGTCAATGTTGCAAGTCTATGAATAAGCATGGCGTTTTTCTCCCTTGCTGCGCCAAATGGTCTCTATACCAAATCAATAGCTCTCAACTTCGGGCTGCGCCAGATGCTTCCCGCGCGGATGCCCTCACAAAGTGTGTTCCTGCCGACAGGGCGCTAAATTGCTGGCGCTCGGTTCGAGCAAATAAGGTTTTTCCAACCGTGTCGGGCGGAAAAGCTGTCCGGGCTTTTATATTCCCGCTACAACGAGAGGTCGTGGCAGGCCGCCGAATCACTTGACCCGTCCGCGACAATGATTTTCTAAGGAATGGTAATATATAATCACGAAACGTGATGATCGGATGCGGCCCAATTGTGGCAATACGGACGGCTGAAACCGACGGGGACTTTGGCAGGTATGGCAGGGCAGTATTTCGGCACCGACGGCATTCGCGGACGCGCCAACAAGTTTCCCATGACGGCCGAGGTGGCCATGCGGGTGGGTATGGCCGCCGGCCTTTCTTTCCAGCGGGGCAACCATCGGCACCGCGTCGTGCTCGGCAAGGACACGCGGCTTTCCGGCTACATGATCGAGAACGCGATGGTGTCAGGCCTGTGCGCCGCCGGCATGGACGTGTTCCTGCTCGGGCCGATTCCGACACCGGCGGTCGCCATGCTGGTGCGCTCGCTGCGCGCCGACATCGGGGTGATGATCTCGGCCTCGCATAACCCTTATTACGACAACGGCATCAAGCTGTTCGGCCCCGACGGCTATAAGCTCTCCGACGAGATCGAGGAGCGCATCGAAGGCATGCTCGACAAGGACATCGAGTTGTCGCTTGCCGATTCCGACGGGCTGGGGCGCGCCAAGCGCGTCGACGGCGTCCACGACCGCTATATCGAATTCGCCAAGCGCACGCTGCCGCGCTCGATGTCGCTTTCCGGGCTTCGGATCGTCGTCGATTGCGCGAACGGCGCCTCCTACAAGGTGGCGCCGGAGGCGCTGTGGGAGCTCGGCGCCGAGGTAGTCGCCATCAATGTCGAGCCGAACGGCTTCAACATCAACAAGGAGTGCGGCTCGACCCATCCGGCCGGCCTGCAGAAGAAGGTGCACGAGGTGCGCGCCGATATCGGCATCGCGCTCGACGGCGACGCCGACCGTGTGGTCATCGTCGACGAGAACGGCGCCATAGTCGACGGCGACCAGATCATGGCGCTGATCGCCGAGTCCTGGCACCAGAGCGGGCGCCTGGCCGGCGGCGGCGTCGTCTCGACGGTGATGTCCAATCTCGGTCTCGAGCGTTTCCTTGGCGACATGAAGCTGCAGCTGCACCGCACCAAGGTCGGCGACCGCTATGTCGTCGAGCACATGCGCGCGCATGGCCTCAATGTCGGTGGGGAGCAGTCCGGCCATATCGTGCTGTCCGATTTCTCGACCACCGGCGACGGCCTGGTTTCGGCGCTGCAGGTGCTGGCCTGCATCAAGCGGCAGAACCGGCCGGTCAGCGAGCTGTCGAAAAAGTTCGAGCCGGTGCCTCAGCTTCTGAAGAACGTCCGCATCTCCGGCGGCAAGCCGCTGGAGGAGGCGCCGGTCAAGGCAGCCATCGAGGAAGGGCGCAACCGCCTGGGCAAGGCCGGCCGCCTCGTTATCCGGCCGTCCGGCACCGAGCCGCTCATCCGCGTCATGGCCGAAGGCGACGATCCGCAGCTGGTCGAGGCCGTCGTCAACGAGATCGTCGGCATCATTTCGGATACCCGCAGCGCCGCCTGATCGCCGCCGCAAATCGGACGATCGCACCTGCAAGCCCGCCGCCAGGCGGGCTTTTTCGCGCGCTCACAACACCCCGGACAACGGAATACCCTCTAAAATTGTAGGCATTCGTGGTTAATCGGTACGGTTAAACGGCTTTTAACCTTTGCAATTCATTATCCACGCCGAGGTTCATCTTCGGGCGATGTCGTCCCGAGGCTTCTTAGGGGTGACAGCATGTTCGATACCGCAAGAATGGCACTGTTTGCCGCGCTGTTGGCGGGAGTGGCCGGGCCGGCCCTCGCCGCCGACCTGGGGGAACCACCGCCGGTGGAGGAAGCTCCGCCGCCGGTGGTCGAAGCTCAGCCGATCGACGTCGGCGGCTGGTATATTCGCGGCGACATCGACTACCACAAGTCGACCTTGCGCGGCATCGACTACATTACATACGGGCCACCGCCCGGCACTAACGATTTCGATTTCGGCAAGCTGAAGGGCGGTTTCTCGCTCGGCGGCGGCGTCGGCTACAAGATCAACGATTACTTCCGAACCGATCTGACGGCCGACTATTGGTTCAAGTCGGACTTCAACGGCCAGACCTCGGACCTCGTAACGACATCCACCGAGGTGTCGAGGATGAGCGCGCTGCTGCTGTTGGCCAATGCCTATGTTGACATCGGCACCTATCACGGCATCACGCCTTACGTCGGCGCCGGCATCGGCGGCGCGCACGTCAAGTGGGACACGGTCCACGATCCGAACACCACCGAAACCAACCCGGGTTCGTCCAACTGGCGCTTCGCCTATGCGCTCATGGCCGGCGCTTCCTACTGCCTGACCGACAGGGTGATCCTCGACGCAGGCTACCGCTTCACTCACATCCAGGGCGGGCGCATGTTCGAGTTCGATTCGACGAGTTCCGGGCCGGGGTTCGACCACGGCATCAACACGCATGAGGTGCGCGGCGGTCTGCGCTACCAATTCGGCGGCAACAATGGGTGCACTACACCGGTGGCCTACCAGCCGGAGCCGGAGCCGATCTACACCAAGTAGTCGCTTCGAAGATCCTGGATTTTACCGATCGCCCGGCGTCAGCCGGGCGATTTTCTTTTGTGGGTGGCCGGTAAAACAGCATCGAAATCAATTCGGTAACCCCCTGTTATCCTTAACCGGCACTTAACCACTATGGTTAACAATGCTCCTGAAACGGCAGCTGTGCTCGCGTTCGCGACTGGTGCCAATCTCAGGAGCCGGGGACCATGACATCAAAATCGCGTATCGCACTGGCGCTCGCCGCAATCGTGCTGATGCCGGCGACACAGGCGGTGTCGGCCGACTACGATCCGCCGATCTATGTCGACCAGGCGCCGGACTATCAGCCGGTCGAGGTAGGCTCCGGCTGGTACCTCCGCGGCGACGTCTCCTATCTGGTGGAGAAGAGCTTCAGGAATGAGGATTTCGCCTCCCCGCCGGGGAGCTTCAGCGACAAAGAAGACCCGATCTTTGCGAGTATAGGCTTCGGCTACCATTTCACAGATTACCTGCGTGCTGATTTCAATTTCGGTTATCTGCCGGGCAACAGGGTCAGTGTCGGTTACGATGACACATTGATCGTGACACCGCCGGCCACGGCAACCGTGGCATCCGCGACCCTCAAGAATTATGCATTCTCGGGCATTCTCAACGGTTACGTCGACCTTGGTACCTATATCGGCGTTACACCTTATGTTGGAGCGGGTCTCGGTATTGTCCGGAGCAAGTACAATCTTTCAGCGAGCTATTTCACCGACAACGCTGATCCGTCCGATGATTTCACCCAGACCGATAACAAGACGAAGTATTCGCTTGCGTACACTTTGAACGCAGGTTTTGCTTACCAGGTCTCAAAGAATGTGCTGATAGATCTGGGATATCAGTATTTCTCAGCGCCTGATGCTGAATATGCGACAGCCGACAGCCTGACCTCCTACTCGATCCGAAAGGGGATCAGCAATCATCAGGTCAAGCTCGGGCTGCGCTACGATCTTTGGTGAGCGAGAGAACTCGGAAATTGCCGCCGGCGGATCGAGCGGTCCGCCGTTCTTTTTCGTTTCCGGCGCGTGGTACCGTGAGACAAATATCCCGACTGCGACAAAAACTTTGCTCTTGACGCCGAAAGCCTGAAAGCATATCGCCGTCCGTGGGCCACCCCTCCCCAACGAGGGGCCACTATCTGGAAGGATAGACCACGATGACGACGCTTACCAAGCCCGGACTCCGTCCGGCAAATCCCAATTTCTCCTCAGGTCCCTGTGCAAAACGCCCCGGCTGGTCGGTCGAGGCGCTGCAAGCTGCTGCGCTCGGACGCTCTCACCGCGCCAAAATCGGCAAGGGCAAGCTCGAGCAGGCGATCGAGCTGACGCGCGAAATCCTCAAGGTCCCGGCCGGCTACCGGATCGGCATCGTGCCGGCATCCGATACCGGCGCGGTCGAGATGGCACTGTGGTCACTGCTTGGCGAGCGCGGTGTCGACATGGTCGCCTGGGAAAGTTTCGGTTCCGGTTGGGTGACCGATGTCGTCAAGCAGCTCAAGCTCGCCGATGTGCGCAAGTTCGAGGCCGGCTACGGCGTGTTGCCGGATCTGACGCAGATCGATTTCGACCGCGACGTGGTCTTCACCTGGAACGGCACGACCTCCGGCGTGCGCGTGCCGAACGGCGATTTCATTCCGGCCGACCGCAAGGGTCTCACCATCTGCGACGCCACCTCGGCGGCGTTCGCGCAGCGGCTCGACTTCGACAAACTCGACGTCGTCACCTTCTCCTGGCAGAAGGTGCTGGGCGGCGAGGGCGCGCACGGCATGCTGATCCTCAGCCCGCGCGCCGTCGAGCGGCTGGAGACCTACAAGCCCGCCTGGCCGCTGCCGAAGATTTTCCGCCTGACCTCCGGCGGCAAGCTGATCGAGGGCATCTTCAAGGGCGAGACCATCAACACGCCGTCGATGCTGTGCGTCGAGGACTATCTCGATGCGCTTCAATGGGCGAAGTCGATCGGCGGCCTGGAAGCGCTGATCGCCCGCGCCGACGCCAACGCCGCGGTGCTGGACCGGTTCGCAGACAGGTCGTCGTGGCTCGGCCATCTGGCCATCGATCCGGCGACACGCTCGAACACTTCCGTGTGCCTGTCCTTCACCGATCCGGACGTGGCGGCGCTCGATGCCGACGGTCAGGCGGCTTTCGCCAAGGGTATCGTCTCGACGCTCGACCGGGAAGGTGTCGCCTACGACATCGGCTCCTACCGCGATGCGCCCCCCGGCCTGCGCATCTGGTGCGGCGCGACCGTCGAGACCTCCGATCTCGAAGCACTGCTGCCCTGGCTCGACTGGGCCTTCGCCATGCAGAAGGCGTCGCTGAAAGCGGCCGCCTGAGTCATTCGCGGCGGCCTTCGGGCCGCCGATCCCAAACGGATCAATCCCATTCTTCAAGGAGGCCGCCATGGCGCCCCGCGTTCTCGTCTCGGATAAACTTTCAACCACCGCCGTGCAGATCTTCAAGGACCGCGGCATCGAGGTCGACTACCTGCCCGATCTCGGCAAGGACAAGGAAAAGCTTCTCGAAGTGATCGGCCAGTATGACGGCCTCGCCATCCGCTCGGCAACCAAGGTCACCGAGAAGCTGATCAATGCCGCCACCAGGCTCAAGGTCGTCGGCCGCGCCGGCATCGGCGTCGACAATGTCGACATTCCGGCGGCGAGCCGCAAGGGCATCATCGTGATGAACACGCCCTTCGGCAATTCGATCACCACCGCCGAGCATGCCGTTGCGATGATCTTCGCGCTGGCGCGCCAAATCCCGGAGGCCAACGCCTCGACGCATGCGGGAAAATGGGAGAAGAACCGCTTCATGGGCGTCGAGATCACCGGCAAGACGCTGGGCGTGATCGGCTGCGGCAATATCGGCTCGATCGTCGCGACGCGCGGCGTCGGCCTGAAGATGCATGTCGTGGCTTTCGATCCGTTCCTGTCGGACAGCCGCGCTGAAGAGCTCGGCGTCGAGAAGGTCGAGCTCGACGAGCTTTTCGCGCGCGCCGACTTCATAACCTTGCACACGCCGCTGACCGACAAGACGCGCAACATCATCGATGCGGCCGCGATCGCCAAGATGAAGGACGGCGTGCGCATCATCAATTGCGCGCGCGGCGGGCTGGTCGTCGAGGCCGACCTGGTCGCGGCACTGAAGAGCGGCAAGGTGGCCGGCGCCGGCGTCGATGTTTTCGAGGCCGAGCCGGCGGAGAACAATCCGCTGTTCGGCATGCAGAATGTCGTGGCAACCCCGCATCTCGGCGCCTCGACCACCGAGGCGCAGGAGAACGTTGCGCTGCAAGTGGCCGAGCAGATGGCCGATTACCTGATCAAGGGCGCCGTTTCCAACGCCATCAACATGCCCTCGATCACCGCCGAGGAAGCGCCGCGACTGAAACCCTTCGTCAAACTGGCCGAGGTGCTCGGCGCCTTTGTCGGCCAGGTCACTGAAGATCCGATCAAGGAGGTGGAGATCCTGTTCGACGGCTCGACCGCGACGATGAACACGCGTGCGCTGGTCAGCGCCACTCTTGCCGGCCTGATCCGGCCGCAGGTCTCCGACGTCAACATGGTCTCGGCGCCGATCATGGTGAAGGAGCGCGGCATCATCGTCGCCGAGGTCAAGCGCGACAAATCTGGCGTCTTCGACGGCTATATCAAGCTCACCGTCAAGACCGAGCACATGACCCGCTCGATCGCCGGCACCTGCTTCTCGGACGGCAAGCCGCGCTTCATCCAGATCAAGGGCATCAACCTCGATGCCGAGGTCGGCCAGCACATGCTCTACACGACCAATGCCGACGCGCCCGGCATCATCGGCCTGCTCGGCACCGTCTGCGGCGAGAACGGCGTCAACATCGCCAACTTCCAGCTCGGCCGCAACCGGCCGGGCGGCGATGCGATCGCGCTGCTCTATCTCGACGCACCCTTCCCGGAAAGGGTGCTCGATCAGCTGCGGGCGCACCAATCGATCGATTCGGCCAAACCGCTGCACTTCGATGTCGGCGCCGCCTGAAAGATCATGTTCCGCATGCTTCGGCATGCGGGGCATTTCCCCTACAGAACGGCTCTGCTGCCGCTGTATTCGGCCAGCGCGATGCCTCCGAGCACGAGCACAAGCGCAAGACCCTGATAGAATTGGAACTGCTCGCCGACGATCAGCACCGAAAGCAGGGTGCCGAAGATTGGCACCAGATTGATGAACAGTCCGGCGCGATTGGCGCCGATCAGCTCGTTGCCCTTGATGTAGAAGATCTGCGAGACGACGGACGCGCCGAGCGCGGTGTAGAACGCGACCGCCCATCCTCGCGCGTCCGGGACGATGACGCGGCCCGCCGCCCCTTCCCAGACAAAGAACGGCACCGAGGTCAAAAGCGCGGCGAGCGACAGAGCCAGCATGAAGCTTTGCCAGCGAACGGCCGGCTTCAGGCGCAGCCCCACCGAATAGAGGCTGTAGCAGAGGACCGCGACCAGCATGATGGCGTCGCCGAAATTGAGCTCGAGCTTCAGCAGCTGACCGAGGTCGCCATGGCTAGCGGTCAGGGCGACGCCGAGGATGGTGAGCGCGACGCCGACGATCTGCAGGCGCTGCACGTGCAGCCTAAACAGCACGAAGTTGGCAAGGATGATGACGATCGGTATGGCGGCCTGCTCGATCGAGACATTGATGGCGGTCGTGTAGTTCAGCGCCGTGTAGAAGATGACGTTGAACATCGTGAAGCCGCAGGCGCCGAGGCCGGCGACCAGCAGCCAATGCCGGCGCAGTTCAGGCCAGTCCTCGCGAAACGTCCGCCAGCCGACGGGCAGCATGATCAGCACCGCCAGCACCCAGCGCAGGAAAACCAACGTCATCGGCGACACATGGCCGACGGCAAGCTTGCCGGCCACGGAATTGCCGCCCCACAGCAGCATGGTGGAGAGCAGGAACAGATAGGCGGCTCGATGCATCGCTTAATCCTGGACCGGCAGGCGCGGTGGAAGAAGGATGCCGGCCTATTGCGATTGGCGAGGCCAAGTAAATGATGCGAAAGCCGGAATTTGTTGTGCCTGGTTTGTTGTGCCCTGGGTGGTTTCGGGGACAAAGAAGGGGTCGCATCGGCCTGCACATGAGGCTATAGAGGCCTGTCGTTTCAAGCCGCCAAGGCGGCATCTCAAGGGAAAAGAACATGGCCAATGTGGTGGTCGTCGGCTCGCAGTGGGGCGACGAAGGCAAGGGCAAGATCGTCGACTGGCTGTCGGAGCGCGCCGACGTGGTCGTGCGCTTCCAGGGCGGCCACAATGCAGGCCATACCCTGGTCGTCGACGGCAAGGTCTACAAGCTTTCGCTCTTGCCGTCCGGCGTGGTCAGAGAGGGCAAGCTGTCGATCATCGGCAACGGCGTCGTCTTCGATCCGCACGCCTTCGTCGCGGAAACAAAGAAGCTCAAGGAGCAGGGCGTGGAGGTGACGCCCGAACGCCTGAAAATCGCCGAAAACACCGCGCTTATCCTGTCGCTGCACCGGGAGCTGGACGGGTTCCGCGAAGACGCCGCCTCGAATTCCGGAACCAAGATTGGCACGACCCGCCGCGGCATCGGCCCCGCATATGAGGACAAGGTGGGCCGGCGTGCGGTGCGGGTGATGGATCTGGCGGATTTGGAAACGCTTCCCCTGAAGGTCGACAGGCTGCTCACGCATCATAATGCGCTGCGCCGCGGGCTCGGCCATCCGGAAGCGACCCAGGAGGCGATCATGCAGGAGCTGACCTCGGTGGCCGGCGAGATCCTGCCTTACATGGACCGCGTCTGGAAGGTGCTCGACGACAAGCGCCGCGCGGGTGCGCGCATCCTGTTCGAGGGCGCGCAAGGCACGCTGCTCGATATCGACCACGGCACCTATCCCTTCGTCACCTCATCCAACACCGTGGCAGGGCAAGCGGCCGCCGGCTCCGGCACCGGCCCCGGCGCGATCGGCTATGTGCTCGGCATCACCAAGGCCTATACGACGCGCGTCGGCGAAGGGCCGTTCCCGACCGAGCAGAAGAATGAGGTCGGCGAGTTCCTCGGCACGCGCGGCCACGAATTCGGCGTCGTCACCGGCCGCAAGCGCCGCTGCGGCTGGTTCGACGCCGTGCTGGTGCGCCAGGCGGTGGCCGTCAACGGCATCAAGGGCATCGCGCTCACCAAGCTCGACGTGCTCGACGGGCTGGACGAGATCAAGGTCTGCACCGGCTATCGCCTCGATGGCGAGTTGATCGACTATCTGCCGGCCAGCCAGGGCGCCCAGTCGCGCGTCGAGCCGGTCTATGAGACGCTCGAAGGCTGGAAGGGAACGACGGCCGGCGCCAGGAGCTGGAACGATCTGCCGGCGCAAGCCGTCAAATATGTCCGCCACATCGAGGAGCTGATCGGCGCCCCGGTTGCACTGCTTTCCACCAGCCCGGAGCGGGACGACACGATACTTGTGACCGATCCGTTTCAAGACTAGTTTCACAGCGCTTCCAGGCGCTACGGCTGATTTGCGGCCGGCCCGGGAAAGAATTGCAGGTCGACTGACGCATGGCAGATTTCGTTGGTGTTCTGAAAAAACAGCTTGCGAAGCACAGCGAGCCCTCGCCCGAGTTGCGCAAGCGGATTTACGAGAATGCTCGTGAGATGCTGGCGAAGAAACTCGCGAACTATTCTCCGCCGTTGTCGGCCGAGGTCATCAGCAAGCAGAAACGTTCGCTCGAAGATGCCGTCGCCAGCGTCGAGCGCGAGTATGCCAAGCCTGCTCCGGCGCCCAAGCCGGCTCCAGCGGAAGATCCCCTGGCGGAGCTGGAACATATTTTTTCCTCGATCGACCGCAACAAGAACCAGCCGAGCCACGTCCGGCAGCCGTCGGTGGCGAAGCCCGAACCTGCCAAGCCGGAGTCCTTCAAGCCGGAGCCCTTCAAGACGGCGCCCGCACCGGCGCCGGTGAAGGCGGAACCGAGCTGGCAAGGCGCAGCAAAGACGGAACCAAGCTGGCAAGGGGCAACGAAGACTGAGCCCGGCGGCTGGCACAAGGTGCCCGCGGCACCGCCGCCCATGCCCTCGCCGCGCGAGGACGATGTCGGCCTGCCCGGGATGAACGCCGCCGAACCGGACGAGGACAGCGATGTCTTTGCCAATGACGACCAGCCGGCCGATACTTTCCAGCGGCTGCGGCCTGCGCCGCGCAAGCGCAGCTATGGCGGGTTGATTGCTGCCGTTGTCGCATTGCTGGTGCTGGCCGGCGGCGGGTACGGCGTTTGGCTGAACAAGGATGCGTTCAGCTCCATGCTCGGCTTGAAGGGCGGCAGCAGCCAGACCGTCTCGACCGAGCCTCTGGTCAAGCCTGCCGCCCCGACAAAGCCGACCGCCGAGACGGCGGCCGCGCCGCCGGCTGCGGGCAATAACGCGGCTGCAGCCAATGAACCGGCCGAAACAGCGAAATTCACCCAGCGGCTGACGCCCGAGGGCAAGGAAGTAGATCCTGGTCCGGCCGGCGGCCAGAGCACCATCGGCGAGGGCGAATCCGTCGCCGCGCTGACCACGCCGCCGCCAGCCGCGCCTGGGATGACGCCGGCGCCCGCCGCCGGCACGCCGCCCGCCGCGCCAACTCCGGCCGCGACCCCGCCCGCCGCCGACACTCCGCAGGCTGCGCAAACGCCGCCCGCGAGCCCGCCTGCCGGGACCACGCCGTCGGCGCCCGCCGGTGCCGCCGCCAATCCGCCCGCGCCGGCCGCCGGGACCACGCCTCCGGCCGCGGCGGCCACTCCGCCTGCCGCTGGCACGACTCCGCCACCCGCGTCCGGGACTGCGCCTGCGACGGCCCAAGCGACCGTGCCGGTCGGCCAGAAAGCAATCTTCTATGAGGAGCGCACCAGCACCCAGCAGGGAACCGCCGAGCCCGGCAGCATCGTCTGGTCGCTGGTGCAGGAATCGCCGGGCGGCGACCTGCCGCCGGAGCCGGCGATCCGCGCCGAGGCGACGATACCCGGCAAGGACATCCAGCTGCGCATGACCATCCGGCGCAATACCGACCAGACGCTGCCGGCCAGCCACATCATCGAGATGATCTTCCTGACGCCGGAAGGGTTTGACGGCGGCGGCGTCGACAACATCCTGCGCATCGCCATGAAGAGCTCGGAACAGGACGCCGGCAGCCCGCTGATCGGCATCCCGGCCAAGATCGCCGATGGCTTCTTCCTCGTCGCCCTCAACGACACCAAGGCCGACGAGGACGCCAACCTGACGCTGCTCAGGGGGCAGGCCTGGATCGACGTGCCGGTGGTCTACAAGACCGGACGCCGTGCCCTGCTCACCATGGAAAAGGGCATTCCGGGCGAGAAGGTGTTTGATGAGGCGCTGAAGGCCTGGGCGACGAAGACGTCCGGTTGAGGCCGAGCGGCTCAGAAGCCCTGAAACAGCATGTCGAGCGCTGCAACGATCTCGTCGTGATGCTTCGCGAGGTTGAAACGGTTTTCCCCGAGTTCCGTCGCAGCCACCGTAGCGATCAGATGGGTGGCCATGACCAGCTTGCGTCCATTGATTTCGAAGACCGGATGCAGCTTCCGCATTGGCGGCGGCGCCGACGCGAGGGGCAAAAGCGGAACGACGACGCGCGTCTTGAAATTGTCGAGCAGGTCGGATTGAACCTCGAGGAGGTAGCCGCCTTCGATGCCGCTGGCGGCAAAGGCGTCATAGCGCGCCATCAGAACTGCCGATGCTCCTTGAGCGGAACGCCGTACGTGTCGACATACTCGTTCCAGGCATCCATGGTGGCGCGGTTTTCGAGCTTCCACAGCCGCGTTTTCTCGGCTGCCACGGCTTCTGCGATCCCGGCTTCGGCGGCACGAGATACATTCACGTTGAGCCCCTTGGCTTCCTTCATGAGCTGTGAATCGATCGATAGATTTGCCGGCTGGCGGACCGCATTTGCGGCAATCTTGCGCATGATAGCCTCCGCAACATGCGTATAGAATATGCGCATCACGCGAGTGCTGCAATGGATAGCTTGGACCAGCGCGACCTTCGCGACCGGACCGGCATGGCAAATTCGCCCTCAAATGCTATAGTCGCGCAAGCGGCAGGTCTGACCGGAGACGGCGATGACCAGTGCGAAGATCGACGTTCGTGAGCTGGGTGAAGCCGTTTTCCTGACCGATGGCGGCCTCGAGACCTCGCTTGTTTTTCTGGAAGGCCTCGATCTGCCCTCCTTCGCCGCCTTTCCGCTTCTTGGCGAGGAGGAGGGGCGGACGACGTTGGCCCGCTATTTCCGCCAGTATCTCGACATCGCCGACAAACACGGCGTCGGCTTCGTGCTCGATACCCCGACGTGGCGCGCCAATCCGGACTGGGGCGAAAAGCTCGGCTATTCGAAAGTCGCATTGTCGGGCATAGACATGCAGGCAGTGTCATGGGCGCGGGCGCTGGCTGCGCCCTATGTTGCGCGTGGCATGACCGTGCTGGTCAATGGGGTGGTCGGGCCCCGTGGCGACGGCTACCGCGTTGACACAGTCATGTCGCCCGCCGAGGCCGAGACCTATCACGGCGATCAGGTCAAGGCATTCCGCGATGCCAGCGCCGATATGGTCAGCGCCATTACGATGACCTATGCGCAGGAGGCTGCCGGAATAGCCTGCGCCGCGATGGCGGTGGGGCTCCCGTCGGTGATTTCGTTTACCGTCGAGACGGATGGACGCCTGCCTTCGGGGGAGAGCCTGAGAGACGCCATCGAGACCGTTGACGGCGAAACGGACGGCGCCCCCGCATATTTCATGATCAACTGCGCGCATCCGAGCCATTTCGACGCCGTCCTTGCCGGCGACGGACGCTGGATCAGGCGCATTCGCGGCGTGCGGGCCAACGCCTCCGCCAAAAGCCATGCCGAGCTGGATGCGGCGACCGAACTCGATCCAGGCGATCCTGTCGACCTCGGCCGGCGCTACCGCGCCATGCGCGACCGCTTCGGCCAGATAGCCGTGCTTGGCGGCTGCTGCGGCACCGACAGACGCCATATCGCTGCGATCTGCGAGGCCTGCCTCTGAGGCTTGCCTATAGCGGCTAGCCTTCCATCTCCTCGCGCAGCATCTCCAACTCCAGCCACTCTTCCTCAAGTGAGGCCAGCGTGGTGCGCTCCTTGTCGAGCGCGGCGATGGTCTTCTGGAACGAGACCGGATCGCGCTCATAGAAGGACGGGTCGGCGATATTGTTCTCCAGCCTTGAGATGGACGCGCTCACCGCCTCGATCTTCTTCGGCAGGGATTCCAGCGCGAACTTCTGCTTGAAGGAGAGCTTCTTGGCCGGGCTTTTCGCGCTGGTCTGTTCGGCCCTGGCCGTCGCTTCGTTCGCTTCAGCCTTCGGCCTTGCCTTGCGCTCCTCCAGCTTCGAGCCGCCGCGTTGCGCCAGCATGTCGGAATAGCCGCCGGCATATTCGATCCAGCGTCCGGCGCCGTCGGGCGCGATCACGCTGGTGACTGTGCGGTCAAGGAAATCGCGATCGTGGCTGACCAGGACGACCGTTCCGGCAAAGCCGGCGACCAGTTCCTGCAGCAGCTCCAGCGTCTCCATGTCGAGGTCGTTGGTCGGCTCGTCGAGCACCAAAAGGTTCGCCGGCCGCGCCAGCACCCGGGCCAGCAGCAGTCGCGCCCGCTCGCCGCCCGAAAGCTCGCGCACCGGCGTGCGCGCCTGCTCCGGCTTGAAAAGAAAATCCTTCATATAGGAGACGACGTGGCGCTGCTCGCCATTGACCACAAGGTTCTCGCCGCGCCCGTCGGTCAGGTAGTTCGCCAGCGTCTCCTGCGGGTCGACGGCCTCGCGCTTCTGATCGAGCGTTGCGATTTCCAGATTGACGCCAAGCCGCACGGTGCCGGCATCCGGCGCCAGCTCGCCGGTCAGCATCTTGAGAAGCGTCGTCTTGCCGACGCCGTTCGGGCCGACAAGGCCGACACGGTCGCCGCGCTGGATACGGGTCGAAAAGCCCTTGACCACGGTGAGGTCGCCAAAACTCTTCTCGATGCCTTTGGCTTCGATCACCAGCTTGCCGGATTCAGCGGCGTCGCTTGCCACCATCGTCGCCGAACCCTCGGCGCCGCGATGGCTGCGAAAACGCTGGCGCATGGCCTGCAGCTCGCCGAGCCGGCGCATGTTGCGCTTGCGCCTGGCGGTCACGCCATAGCGCAGCCAATGCTCCTCGCGCACGATCTGGCGGCCGAGCTTGTGCTGTTCGCGCTCTTCCTCTTCAAGCACCTGGTCGCGCCATTCCTCGAAATGCGCGAACCCCCTGTCCAGCCGGCGCGTCTGGCCGCGGTCGAGCCAGACGGTGGCGCGCGAGACGCGCTCGAGAAAGCGGCGGTCGTGCGAGATCAGGATCACGGCCGACGAGGTGCGGGCAAGCTCTTCTTCCAGCCATTCGATGACCGACAGGTCGAGATGGTTGGTCGGCTCGTCGAGGAGCAGGATATCGGGCTCCGGCGCCATGACGCGAGCGAGTGCTGCGCGGCGCGCCTCGCCGCCGGAAAGGTCGTTCGGCCGCTCCTCGCCGGTCAGGCCGAGATGCTCCATCAGATAAGTGGCGCGATGCGGGTCGTCGGCCGGCCCGAGGCCGGCTTCGACATAGGCGCGCACGCTGGCGAAGCCATCCATATCGGGCATTTGCGGCAGGTAGCGCACCGTTGCCGAGGGCTGGCGGAATACTTCGCCGTCCTGCGGTTCGATCAGCCCCGCGACGATCTTGAGCAGCGTCGACTTGCCCGAACCGTTGCGGCCGACAAGCGCGATCTTCTCGCCGGCGGAGGCGCTCAGTACCGCGCCGTCGAGCAGCGGCGTGCCGCCAAAAGTCAGTTTTATGCCATCCAGATTGAGAAGAGGCGGGGCCATGTCAGCTTTCGGGAAGAGGATAGGGGTGGGCGAGCAGCAGCGCCCGGCCACGCTCGAGCGCGATATGGAGCCGGCCCTTGACCTCATTTGATATGGTAAGCGAGGAGCCGAACGCCACCTCGACACCGTCCAGCGGCCATTTGGCGCCTGAGACCGTCAGGCCGGCGAGGTCGGAGAAGCCGAGCACCGAGAACAGCGTGCCGTCGGCGTAGTCGAAGCCGGCTTTGCCCGGCAGGATGGGCACGCCCTCCTGGGCGCCGCTGGTCAGCAGCACGGTCGTGCCCGCCTCGGCCAGCCGCACGCTTAGAGCCAAATGCAGAAAGGCATGATCGGCGCGCTTGCCGCCGAAGGCGCCGGCCAGCACCAGGCTGGTGGCGCCGCGCGCCAGCGCCTCGGCAATGGCGAGCTCGCCGTCGGTCATATCCTTCTCGGTCGGGAAAATCTTGCGCGGCACGGCGGCCAGATTCTCCGGCAGGCTCGCCGGCACCGAGTCGAAATCTCCGACCCAGAGCTCCGGCAGCAGGCCAAGCATATCGGCATGGCCGATACCGGCATCGGCGGCGATGATGCGGGAGCCTTCGATCTGGCGATCGAGCCGAGGCGTGCGGACGAGATCGCCGCCAAGCAGGATGGTGAATGTGCCCATGGCCGTCGCCCTTACCAGCCCGGCCAACGAAACGGAAGCGGGCGCGTCCAAACGGAATCGCACTTCGCTACCGCGGTGAACCCTGATGGATGCCCAGGAAACTTCCGCTTGCGCGCCGCATCGGCCGGGCCTATGTCTCGAAACGCTCTAACGGGGTGCCGGACGCTGATTTTGCGAACCGGCTGAGAGGCAACGAAAGCCAACCCGCTGAACCTGATCCGGTTTGTACCGGCGGAGGGATTAGACGTTTCGGACCATCCGACGCCTCAATTCCTTTAACGCGAACGAAGGAGGCGCCGATGCGCTCGTTATTGTCCAACATTGTTCTTGCAGTCGGCCTTGTTTCGCTTTTGGCAGGCGGACCTGCCGAGGCTAAAGACAAGCTTACCGTCTACACCTACGAAAGCTTCACCGCCGACTGGGGTCCCGGGCCCGCGGTGAAGAAGGAATTCGAGGCCGAATGCGGCTGCGATCTCGACTTCGTCTCGGTTGCCGACGGCGTGGCGCTGCTCAACCGCGTCAAGCTGGAGGGCGCCGGCACCAAGGCTGATGTCGTGCTCGGCCTCGATACCAACCTGACCGCGGATGCCAAGGCGAGCGGCCTATTCGCGCGGCATGGCGCGGTGGCCGATTTGAATGTGCCCGGCGGCTGGAAAGACGACACCTTCGTGCCTTTCGACTACGGCTATTTCGCCGTCGTCTACGACACCGAAAAGCTGAAGACCCCGCCGAAGAGCTTGAAGGAACTGGTCGAGGGCGCCGGCCCCGACAAGATCATCATCCAGGATCCGCGCACTTCGACGCCGGGCCTCGGGCTGCTGCTGTGGGTCAAGTCGGTCTATGGCGACAAGGCGCCGGAAGCCTGGGCCAAGCTGAAGCCGAAGGTGCTGACCGTGACGCCGGGCTGGAGCGAGGCCTATGGTCTGTTCACCAAGGGCGAGGCGCCGATGGTTCTCTCCTATACCACCTCGCCGGCCTACCACATGGTGGCCGAGAACACCGAGCGCTATCAGGCGGCGTCCTTCGAGGAGGGCGAATATCTGCAGATCGAGGTCGCCGGCATCACCAAAACCGGCGCGAAGAACCCGCTGGCGGAAAAATTCATAGCCTTCATGACCGGGCCCAAGTTCCAGGACATCATCCCGGAGACCAACTGGATGTTCCCGGCGGGCAAGACCGACAAGCCGCTCAACCCGGCCTTCGAAAAGCTGGTGAAGCCGACCAAAACCCTGCTGTTCAGCCCGGACGAGGTGGCGGCCAACCGCAAGGCCTGGGTGGATGAATGGCTGGCGGCGATGAGCAAGTAGGACGCAGGATGGCGCTTGAGCACCCGCCTCTGTCCGGCCGGCCACCTCCCCCGCAAAGGGGGAAATTCGCGGTCATCGGTGATTTCGCTAGCCGCCGACGATGTAGGAAGAGCGGCAAAGCTGCCAATCTCCCTCCTAGAGAGGGAGATGTCCGGCAAGACAGAGGGGGGCGCGACGGAACGCGGCGTTCGCTAGCTCGAGCCAACGTGGTGCAGCGTGCAATCCACGCCGCGCCCTGACCCTCGCATCACCGCCGGCATCATCGCCCTTGTCGCCATTACTTTGCTCATCGGCGGCGCCTTCGCCGGCCTCATCCTCGAAGGCGCAAGCGGTCCGTCCAGCGCTGCCGCGGCCTTCGACAGCTATCTGCTCCGCGTCGCCCGCTTCACGCTTTGGCAGGCGCTGCTGTCGACATTGCTTTCGGTCTTGCCGGCAGTGTTCGTCGGCCGCGCCCTGTCCAGGCACACCAACTTTCCCGGACGTCGCCTGATCCTGCAGTTGTTCACGGTGCCGCTGGCGCTGCCGGCCATCGTCGCCGCGCTCGGCGTGTTGGCGCTTTACGGCCATGCCGGTTATTTTGCCGGCATCCTCGGCACGTTCGGCGGTGGGGAATGGCCGGGCATTTACGGCCTCTCCGGCATCCTGGTCGCGCATGTCTTCTTCAACCTGCCATTGGCCACGCGGCTGTTCCTCGAGGCGCTCGGCACCGTGCCGGCCGACCAGTGGCGGCTGGCGAGCCAGCTCGGTATGGACGCTCGGTCGGCCTTCCGGCTGATCGAATGGCCGGCGCTGCGCACGGCGCTGCCTGGGGTCGCCGGGCTGGTCTTCATGCTGTGCATCACCTCCTTCACCATCGTGCTGACGCTGGGCGGCGGGCCGGCGGCGACGACGCTGGAGGTCGCGATCTACCAGGCGCTGCGCTTCGATTTCGATCCCGCGCGGGCCGTGACACTAACGTTTCTGCAGATCGTGCTGACCTTCGTCGTGGTCGCCATGCTGACGCGACTCGGCGCCAACACGGCCGGCGATACGAATCTGCCGGTAGCGCCACGCCGCTACCTTGCGGCCAGCACCACCGAGGCCGTGTTGAATGCCGGCCTGATCGTGCTTGCGCTGCTGTTCGTCGCCGGACCGATGGCGGCGACCGTGCTCGCCGGGCTGGAGGCGGATCTTGGGCGGCTGGCCGGCGAGGACGCCGTGCGTCGGGCGACGCTCACCAGCGCCGGGCTCTCCTTTCTCTCGGCGCTGCTTTGCGTGATGCTGTCGCTGTCGCTGATTGCCGCCCGACGCGCACTGGCCCTGCGGCGCCGCGCGGGCGGCGCCATGTCGCTGCTCGAACACGCCGCCGACACCGGCGCCGGTTTCGTGCTGGTCGTGCCGCCGATCGTGATCGGCGCCGGCTGGTTCCTGGCTCTGCGCAACATCACCGATGTGTTCGCCATCGCACCTGTCATGGTCGTCGCGGTCAATGCGGTGATGGCGATGCCATTTGCCATTCGCGCCGTCCGCCCTGCCTATGACGCGGCGAGCGAGCGCCACGAGCGACTCTGCCTGGCGCTCGGCATTTCCGGCTGGAACCGGCTGCGGCTGGTCGACTGGCCGTCGCTGCGGCGGCCCTTGGCCACCGGCTTTGCGTTCGCCATGGCGCTGTCGCTCGGCGATCTCGGCGTGATCGCGCTGTTCGGCAGCGATTCGGTCCAGACCTTGCCCTATCTTCTACTCGCGCGCATGGGCAGCTACCGGACCGCCGACGCCGCGGGGCTGGCCTTGCTGCTCGGCCTCGTCTGCCTGATGCTGGTTGTCGCCGCCGACTGGCTGGGACGGGAGGCAAAGGCATGACGAGGGATAATAATGGCATCGCGGCCACAAAGGGCCTGGCCGTCACGTTGGACGGCGTATCCTTCAGCTATGGCGAGGCATCCTTCCGGTTCGATGTCGAATTCGCCGCCGGCAGGATCACCGCCATCATGGGGCCGAGCGGTTCAGGCAAGTCGACGCTGCTCAATCTGGTGGCCGGCTTCGAATCACCCAATGCTGGCAAGGTGCTGATCGGCGGGATCGATGTCGACAATGCGCCGCCCTCGGCGCGGCCGGTGTCGATGGTGTTCCAGGAAAACAACCTGTTCGCCCATCTTTCGGTCGAGGGCAATGTCGGGCTTGGCCGCTCGCCATCGCTCAAGCTCACGGCCGACGACCACCGCGCGGTCGCGGAAGCGCTGGGGCGTGTCGGTCTCGCCGGCAAGGAAAAGCGGCTGCCGCGCGAGCTTTCCGGCGGCGAGCGGCAGCGCGTCGCGCTGGCGCGGGTGCTCATACGGGACCGTCCGGTGCTTCTGCTCGACGAGCCTTTCGCCTCGCTCGGCCCGGCGCTGCGCGAAGACATGCTCGATCTCATGGCCGGCATCCACGCCGAGCGACAGATGACCGTGCTTTTCGTCACGCACCAGCCGCAGGACGCGCGCCGCATCGGCCAGCGGATCGCGTTCGTCGACGAGGGCAGGGTCGCGGCAAGAGGGTCGGCCGCCGATTTCTTCGACGGTGCTGGACCGGAGGCCTTCCGGCGCTATATCGGCGATCGAGGCGGCAGCGTTGCCGGATGACAACACATTGCCCGGAAGCGGACATAATTTACGGCCAAACCGGTCGCGGGTGATCAGGCGTTTGCTTGCCTTGTCCGGGGGAGTGTGGCTAGGTCCGGCCATGCTGGTCCGAGTGGGCCGTGATTTGCCGAAAGATTACGAAAGGAAGCCGATCTGACGGCCGGCATCGAGAGAGTATGGACTAAGCCGCTGGCGCGATTTTTCGCGATGGCCGGCTTTGCCGTGGCGCTGGCGAGCTGCCAGATGTTCACGCCGCCGGACGTGCAGGAGTCCGGCTTCCAGCCCTCCGACAAGCCGATCACCGTCGACAATGTCGTCGCCAACGCCAGGCTGGCCGAAATGGCCAAAGCGCAGCATCCGCGGATTCTCGCCACCTATGGCGGCGAATATTCCGATCCGAAGCTCGAGCGCATGGTGGCCAAGGTCGTCGGCAATCTGACGGTGGTCTCGGCCAATCCGACCCAGACCTATCGCATCACCATCCTCAACTCGCCCAACGTCAACGCCTTCGCGCTGCCGGGCGGCTATCTCTATGTCACGCGCGGACTTTTGGCGCTGGCAAATGACTCCTCCGAGCTTGCGGCCGTCATCGCGCATGAGATGGGCCACGTCACCGCCAATCACGGGTTGCAGCGGCAGCAGCTCGAGGCCGAGGAAGGCTTGGCGACCAAGGTCGTCTCCGATGTGCTCGGCGACAGCCCGACCGCCAAGGCCGCTCTCATCCGCGGCAAGCTGAGGCTTGCGCAGTTTTCGCGCAACCAGGAACTGCAGGCCGACGCGATCGGCATCAAGTCGATCGGCGAAGCGGGCTATGACCCCTATGCGGCCGGCCGCTTCCTGCAGTCGATGTCGGCCTATACCGATTTCCGCTCGGTCAGCGGCGCCACGGATGCCAGCCTCGACTTCCTGGCCACGCATCCCAACACGCCGCAGCGCATCGAGCTGGCGCAGCGACTCGCCCGCAACTTCGGACCGCCCGGCGTCGGCACGCGCGACCGCGATGCCTTTCTCGCCGGCATAGACGGGCTGCTCTACGGCGACACGCCGGAAGAGGGCTATGTGCGCGGCCAGACCTTCCTGCATCCCGGCCTTGGCGTGTCGTTCTCAGTGCCCGAGGGTTTCGTCATCGACAATTCGGCGGCCGCGGTGACCGCGACCGGTCCGGGCGATATCGCCATCCGCTTCGATGGCGTGGCGATCGACAAGTCGGTGTCGCTCACCGACTATATCCGCAGCGGCTGGGTCGCCGGACTGGACGATGCCAGCGTGCGCCAGGAAACGGTCAACGGCAACGAGGCGGCGATGGCGCATGCCAGCGCGCAAGGGTGGCAGTTCGACATCGCGGTCATCCGGGCCGGCGGACAGGTCTACCGGCTGCTGACTGCGGCACCCTCGGCCAGCACCGCGCTGGAGCCTGTCGCGCGCTCCGTCAGCGGCTCCTTCCGCACGTTGAGCGCGGCCGAGAAGGCGGCGCTCAAGCCGCTGCATATCCGGGTTGTCACTGTGCAGCCCGGCCAGAACATGGGCACGCTTGCCGCTCAGATGGTGGGCGTCGACCGCAAGCTCGACCTGTTCCGGGTGCTCAACGCAATGTCGCCGGGCGCGAATGTGTCGGCCGGCGACAAGGTCAAGATCGTCACCGACAAGTAGGGTCGGCATCCGCGCAAGTGCTTCCGCAACGAATCAGCCGCGCGCTTCTATTCGGCGGGCGCGCGGCTGCCGCAGCAATCAGAGCCCGCCACTGCTGCCGCCTTCAGGGCTGCTCTGGCCGCCGGTGCTGCCCCCGCTGCCCTCACCACTTTGGCCGCCGCCGGACCCCGAATGATCGCCGCTACTGCCGCGCCAGGGCGCCGGTCCGGTATCGGTCTGAGGTGGTTTGACCACTGTCGGGACTGTCACCGTCGGCGTCTTCGGCGCGGGTGTGCGGACAACCTTTACCTTGGTGACTATTTTCGTCACGACCTTGGGCTTGCACACTGCGACCGTTAAGGTGCTGCGCGCGGGAAGGCCGAGAATGCTCATCGAATATGCCTCTTGCCGCGCGATGCCGGCTTTGAGGAAAGCCAAGGCGCGGGCCTCGTCGGCGGGCACGCCGTTGCGGCCATCCTTGAAGATCACGGCGAGATCGTTCATCGCGTTGACGTGCCCCATGGCCGCCGCCTTGAGCAGCAGGTCCAATCCCTTGTCGGTATTCTGCTCGACGTCGACACCATTGAACAAGGCTCGCCCCCAAGCGGCCATCGCATAGGGGTCTCCCTTGTCGGATGCTTCTGAATAGAAGCTGATCGCTTTCGCGGAGTCCGCGGCCGGTCCTATTCCGGACGAAGCGATATGGCCGAGCTCGAACATGGCGCGGACGTGCCCCCTGTCGGCAGCTTCCTGGATAGCTTTCCTGGCCTCGTCGACCTTGCCGGACGCCAGCAGCGCCCGCCCAAGCTCGTAGCGAAACCGAGCGACGTCGGGGTAGGCCTTCACCGCCGCCTGGCAGGCCTCAGCGGCCTCGCCGGCGATCTCGTTCTGCAAACGGCCGGACGCGACGCCCTGCAGGTCGAGCGGTGCGCCCGCCGCTTGGTCGCAGGGGTCGACGCTTGGCGACAGCTTCATCATCGCTGCCTTGGACGCGTTGCCGCCGCGGATTTGGAAGCCAATCTGGACCGGAGTAGCCGAGCCGATCTGCGGCTCGTAACGCAAATTATCGACTTCACCGGCCATCAGGCTGGAATCCGGAGACAGGGTCCGGTCCGGCAGCGACAGCGTTCCCGTTGCCGGATAGCTTGCAAGCTTCAGGCGCACCGCGGGGTCGTTGCTCGGGAAATCGAGCTTCAGCGGAACCGGACCGACGCCAACCGGGATGCTGATATCGCGATTTTCGATCGCCTCGGCGGCGCCGGTGAGGTGGATGCCGCTCTCCGGATCCGGCTGCTTCTGCTTGGCCGTGACCTCCTGACCCCCGGCGTCATCGTGGCGCATCAGCACCACCTCGTCGACCAGCGAGGAATTCTCCCACGGAACCTGCTTGCCGTTGGTGGCTTTGACCACGTCGCGGCGAACCGCCGCCATCACCGTGCGGATTTCCTGGTTGGGCGCCAACGCGTGGCGCGAAAAGGCAGATGAGAACGGGCTGAGGGCACCGCGCCCGTCATAGGCGACCGCGCCTGGCTCGGTGGCGAAGGCAATCAGCGTGTTCAGTGAGCTCTTCACCTGCGCAAGGCCGGCGTCGCCAGCGACGATCAGCTGGTCCCTCAGCCAGTAATCCTGGCGGGGGAACGGATTGTTGCGGCAGGCGTCGAGGATGATCACCTGGATCTTCGCTTTCGAACGCAATTGCTCCAGCACGTCGTCAAGCTTGATCGCCTGGACCTCGATGTCGGCGGCATCCTTCAGCGACGCGTCGACGGGGATCAGGAAATTCTCGCCGCCGATCTGAAAACCGTGGCCGGAATAGTAGACGACGGCCAGATCCGCACCGTCCGCCGCGGCGAGATAGTTGCGGAACCGCTCCTCGAACTGAAGCTTGGTCAAGTCCTTTGCGACGAACACGTCGAAGCCGGCCAGCCGGAACGTGTTCGCGACGTCCTGAGCATCTTTGTCCGGGTTTTTGAGAGCCGGAATATTTCGGTATTCGGCATTGCCGATGACCAAGGCAACCCTTCGATCGGCGCGAGCCTCGAACGCGGTGAAGCACACGAGAACCAGGGCTGCAAGGAACGCGCAGCATCGCAGCATGGCAAACCCCCATCCGCTAAAGTTGTGCAGTCAGGAAGACAGTTTACGCCGCGAGGGTCTGTTAAAGAATTCACAATCCATGGCTATGGATGCAGAAAAGCCGCCGGGATGGCTGACTGATGGCCTCCTGACGACTTCGAGTCGCTGCCTCGGCTTTCAGGCGGCTTCCGCCAGGAATTCGGGGTTCTGCTTCACCAGCGCCGCCCGCAGCTTTTCCATGGCGCGGGCTTCGATCTGGCGGACGCGTTCCTTGGAGATGCCGAGCGCCTCGCCAAGCGATTCCAGGGTGGCGCCGTCGTCGCTCAGGCGGCGCTCCTCGATGATGCGCAGCTCGCGCGCATTGAGCGCGCCGAGCGCGCTCTTCAGCCAGACCGCGCGGCGCTCGACGTCGATAGTTTCGCCGACGACCTCGTCGGGAAGCGGATCCTCCGAGACCAGGAAATCCATCCGCTCGGCGGCGCCGTTCTCGTCGGCAAGCGGGGTGTTGAGCGAGCTGTCGGGGGCCGAAAGACGCGAATCCATCATCGCCACGTCGGCTTCCGGCACGCCGAGCGCGGCCGAAACCTCGCGGTAAAGCGAGGCATTGGAGAGCGGCTCGGCGCCGTTGGCAAGGCGCGCGCGCAGCCGCCTCAGATTGAAGAACAGCGCCTTCTGCGCGGAACTGGTGCCGCCGCGCACGATCGACCAGTTGCGCAGGATATAGTCCTGCATCGAGGCGCGGATCCACCAGGTGGCATAGGTGGAGAAACGCACTTCGCGGGCGGGCTCGAAGCGGGCAGCCGCCTCCAGCAGGCCGACATGGCCTTCCTGAATGAGGTCGCCGAGCGGCAAACCGTAGTGGCGGAATTTGGAAGCCATCGAAATCACCAGCCGCATATGGGCGACGGTGATCAGATGCAGCGCGTCCTGATCCTTTTTTTCCCTCCAGCGTATGGCCAGGAGATGCTCCTCGTCGCGCTCGAGATAGGGAGCCTTCATTGCCGCCCGGACCAGTGTCCGTCCTGCCACATCCTCGATCATGCCGGCTCCTTTTGGCGGTCGTTGCACTGGATGACGGTTGAAATGACGTCGCAGCGCCCTACAACAGCCAGCAACGTGCCAGAAGCGCGAATGGTTCCGTAGTGCCGGCGGATGCATATGCCTGCCGAAAACGTTTCTGTTATCGATCCGTGAGGCTTGGCTTGGCGGATTTTTCGCTGGTGTTGAGAACTGGATTTCTGGAACGGTCGATTTTTGAAATCTGGTTCCTTATTTCTTGAGCTTCCATCTGCCAGTTTGCGGCTCTCACCATGCGCCGGGGCACCGGTCAAAACGGGATCACAGAAAAATGAAATGGCTCAAATCGCTTCTCGTCGCCGGAACGCTGCAGGTTCTGGCAGTCACAGCCGGTCATGCCGGCACCAATCTCGACCAGATCAAGCAGGCAGGCGTGATCAAGGTCGGCACGGAGGGCACCTACGCGCCCTTCACCTATCATGACGAATCCGGCGCCCTGGTCGGCTTCGACGTGGAGATCGCCAAGGCGATCGCCGAGAAGCTCGGCGTCAAGGTGCAGTTTCTCGAGGGCAAGTGGGACGGCCTGATCGCGGGGCTCGATGCCAACCGCTACGACGCCGTCATCAACGAGGTCGGCATCACCGACGCACGCAAGGCCAAGTATGATTTCTCCGATCCCTACATCGCCTCCAAGGCGGTGCTGATCGTGCGCGGCGACAACAGCGACATCAAGACATTCGCGGATCTCAAGGGCAAGAAGGCGGCGCAGTCGCTGACCTCGAATTTCGGCAAGCTCGCCGAGAAGAACGGCGCCGAATTGGTCGGCACCGACGGCTTCGATCAGTCGATCCAGCTGCTGCTCACCGGTCGCGCCGACGCCACCATCAACGACAGCCTGTCCTTCCTCGATTTCAAGAAGCACAAGCCCGACGCCAATGTGAAGATCGCCGCGCAGGAAGAGAATGCCGATTATTCCGGTGTCATCGTGCGCAAGGGCGATCCGGAACTGGTGGCGGCGATCAACAAGGCGCTGGCCGACATCAAGGCCGACGGCACCTACAAGAAGATTGCCGACACATATTTCGGCCAGGACGTCTCGCAGTAAGCCCAATCATCCCTTTTGCTTGAGTTCCGGCGGGCCGTCTTTGACGGCCCGCCGATTTTTACCTGATAGTCGCTCGGCATGCGGCCAGAGGGTCGCAGCGTCCGGAAAGGAGAAGGGCTCCGTGCCGCACTGGTTGCAATTGATGCTGGAGTCGCTGCCGACGCTGCTATGGGCGGCACTGATCTTCACCGTGCCGCTGACGCTGCTGTCCTTCGCCTTGGGGCTTATGGCCGGATTGGTGACGGCGCTGATCAGGCTGTTCGGCCCGAAACCGCTGGTCGCGCTTGTGCGCTTCTATGTCTGGATCTTTCGCGGCACGCCGCTCCTGGTGCAGCTCTTCCTGATCTTCTACGGCCTGCCGTCGGTGGGCATCCTGCTCGATGCCTTTCCCGCAGCGTTGATCGGCTTCACGCTCAATATCGGCGCCTACACGTCGGAGATCATCCGCGCCGTCATCGGCTCGGTGCCGAAAGGGCAGTGGGAGGCCTCCTATTCGATCGGCATGACCTGGAGCCAGGCGATGCGGCGCACGATCCTTCCGCAAGCGGGCCGCGTCGCGGTGCCGCCGCTCTCCAATACGTTCATATCGCTGGTCAAGGACACCTCGCTCGCGGCGGCAATAACGGTGCCCGAAATGTTCCAGGCTGCGCAGCGCATCGTCGCCACCACCTACGAGCCGCTGATCCTCTATGTCGAGGCGGCGGCGCTCTATCTGGCGATGAGCTCGGTGCTGTCGGCTCTGCAGGCGCGGCTGGAGGTGCGGCTCAACCGCTATGGCGGCTTCCTGGAGGCCAATGCATGATCGGCCTTACCAACATCGAGAAGCGCTTCGGCGACAATCTTGTCCTGAAAGGTGTCACCGTCAGCATCGACGAAGGCAGCGTCACGGCGCTGGTCGGGCCTTCGGGCGGCGGAAAAAGCACGCTCTTGCGCTGCATCAACCTCTTGGAAATTCCGACCTCGGGCACTTTGCGCATCGGCGACGAGACGCTGGAATTTCGGCCGGGCGCCAAGGTACCGGCAGCGGACATTCAGCGCGTGCGGCTGCAGACCGGCATGGTGTTTCAGAATTTTCAGCTCTTTCCGCATCGCACCGCGATCGAGAACGTCATGGAAGGGCTGGTGACGGTGCTGAAATGGCCGCAGGCGCGGGCGCGCGAGCGGGCGATGGCGCTGCTCGAGAAGGTCGGCATGGCGCATAAGGCCGATGCCTGGCCGGCGACTCTGTCAGGCGGCCAGCAGCAGCGCGTTGCGATCGCCCGGGCGCTGGCGCCGTCGCCGCGCGTGCTGCTTTGCGACGAACCGACCTCGGCGCTCGATCCGGAGCTGGCGCAGGAAGTGGTCGACGTGCTGGGTCAACTGGCCCGCGAGGGCACCACCATGGTGATGGCCACGCATGATCTGAGACTCGCCTCCAAGATCGCGCAGGAGGTGGTGTTCCTCGATGCCGGCTCGATCGTCGAGAAGGGCCCGGCTTCGATCGTGTTCGACAACCCCGAGCGCGAGCGGACCAAGCGCTTCATCGCCTCGCTGCGGCAGGAGGAGGCGCGGAAGGAAGGCGGGGGCGGGGGATCAGGTACGATTCCTTCATAAGTTGGCGCTGCCCCTCATTGCCCTGCCGGGCATTTCTCCCCGTATAGTGACGGGAGAAAGGACGCTTTCATCAGAGAGTTCGCCAATCGCCAACGTTTCAGAATGGGCGCCAACGACGCCGTCATCTCGCTTCTCCCCGTTCACTATACGGGAGAAGGTGCCGGCAGGCGGATGAGGGCAGCGCCGACCTTCCGATATTGCGCGCAACAAAAAACCCGGCGCCAGGCCGGGTTCTTCGTTGTTCGGCAGGCGAATGCTCAGGCAGCTTCTTCCTGCTCGGCTTCCTCGTTGTCGGCCTTGGCGCCGCGCTTCGGACCCTTGTTGAGGTTGACCTCGATGAGGCGAACCGCCTCGGTCTCCGACATGCGGTTGACGGCGGCGATCTCGCGAGCCATGCGGTCGAGCGCGGCTTCGTAGAGCTGGCGCTCAGAATAGGACTGCTCCGGCTGGTTGTCAGCGCGATAGAGGTCGCGCACCACTTCCGAGATCGAGATCAGGTCGCCGGAATTGATCTTGGCATCATATTCCTGCGCGCGGCGCGACCACATGGTGCGCTTGATGCGGGCGCGGCCCTGCACGACCTTCAGCGCGCGATCGACATAATCCTCTTCCGAGAGCTTGCGCATGCCGATAGAGGTCGCCTTGGCGACCGGCACCTTAAGCCGCATCTTGTCCTTCTGGAAATCGATGACGAACAGCTCCAGCTTGTGACCCGCGACTTCCTGCTCGTCGATGGCCACGATCTGGCCGACGCCATGCGCCGGATAAACGATAAACTCACCGGTCTTGAACCCGTGACGGGCCGCGGTGGACTTCTTCTGCGGGGTGATCGTTGCCATTACGCCCTGAACTCCTTAGTTGTAGCGCCGGCATGGCGGCGCCGGCTGAACTCAGACGATCGGCGGAAGCCGATCTTTAGCCGCACAACAAGTGAACTCACCGGAAAAAGCCGGGACCGACAAACCGCACGAATGCGATTGCCTGCCCCAGATCGCTCTGGTCCGGATTTGAAAAGTTCACCTTTCAGTGATTTGGGGCGTTAGCGCCATAAATCGACGTTGTGTCACCGGCATGTTTCGCGGATATAACACAAAAAGTCGGAAGAATCAAGGTTTTGCTGCATTCGCTAACGCCACGCGCCATCGCTGGCTGTCAAGACAGCAATTGTATCGGCTCTCTTACGTGGCGTCATGCCGGCTTGCCCGGCCCAGCCGTCAGTCGCCTTCGCCGGGCTCCGGCGAGAAATACTTCTCGAACTTCCCGGCCTCGCCGTCGAAGTTCTTGGCGTCGGCCGGCGGCTCTTTCTTGGCAGTGATGTTGGGCCATTTCTCCGCGTATTCGGAATTGACCTGCAACCATTTGTCGAGCCCGGACTCGGTGTCCGGCTTGATCGCGTCGGCCGGGCATTCGGGCTCGCACACGCCGCAGTCGATGCACTCGTCAGGATGGATGACGAGCATGTTCTCGCCTTCGTAGAAACAGTCGACCGGACAGACCTCGATGCAGTCCATGTATTTGCATTTTATGCAATTGTCGGTCACGACATAGGTCATCGCAGGCTCCGGGACGTCCCGTATTTGCTGGGCTTTTTTGGTGAGGTAACGCCTTTGCCCGCCGCTTGCAAGGGCAGGACTTCCCGCCTGAGCCGGCATCGCGGAAAGGAATTCCGCGCGCCTGCCGCGACGAGGTTCCGTCGTATCTTCTAGTCCTCGCCGAGCAGCCGGTCCGTCTGCCGCCGCTGCCGCTTGGTCGGACGGCCGGTGCCGGCTTCGCGCAGCGCCGGAATGGCGTCAGGAACCGCCTCGCCCTTGGGCGTCGGCGGCGGCGACATATCTTCGTAAAGCAGCCGCGCCTCGTCGGCAGGACCACGCCGGGCGCCGGGCCCAAGCACCTTCCAGACAAGGATTCGGCGGTCGAGCGTGATGGTCAGCACATCGCCGGCCTTGACCAGATCGGAGGCCTGCGCTGCTTTGTCGCGATTGATGCGGACGCGCCCGGCAACGACGAGCTTCGCCGCCAGCGACCGGGATTTCACCGCACGCGAGAAGAACAGCCATTTGTCGATGCGCTGGCGGCCTTCTCCAACCATCGCGACCGGCCGAGGCTATTTCTTCAGCTGGTCGCGCAAGGCGGCGAGCTTGGCAAAGGGTGAATCCGGATCAAAGCGCTGCGGACGCTCCTCGCGCGGCTTGCCCTGGAAGGCCGGCTTGCTGCCGCCCGCGGCATTGCCTTTGCCGTCCTGCCTGTTGCCTTTCCAGTCCGGCCGGCCCTCGCGGCGGCCCCCCTCGTGGCGATCGGCACGCTCGCCCTGCGGCCTGCCTTCGCGCCGTTCGCCGCCTTCGCGTTCCGGTCTCGGCTTGAACTTCGAGCGGTCGAAGCGCGGCTTGCCGGCCCCGTCGCGCTGGTCGCGGCGGCCCTCACGGGCTGGCCGATCGCCGGCCTGGCCACCCGTGGCAGCCGCCTGGCCATCGCCTGCAGCCTGGCCGTTGCGCGGACGATTGTCGCGGCGATTGTCATGGCGGTGGCGCGGGCGCGAATGGTCGAAGCGCGCCTGCCGCCACAGCAGGATCGGCTTCGGCTCTTCCGGTTCGGCGGGGGGCTCTGCGCCTTCACCGCCTTCGCCCTCGTGGAGAGCGCCGGCGTCGGCGGTGTTGGTGCCGTCTGCATCGTCGGCGCCGTCAGCCCCACCCGCGTCGCTTCCCGCCGCGACCTCCCCCATCGAGGTGGAGGCGTCGGCGCTTTCAGCCGACCCAAACGCTGCTGCAGCGTCCACCGCTGCGGCGGCCTCCACAGGCGGAGCCTCTTCCGCGACCGCAGCCGACGCTTCCGCCGGGTCTTTCGCGTCAGGCTCCCTCGCGGCTTCCGCGATGGCGTCGGCAGGAACTACAGCGGCAGCCGGCTCGGATCCCTCGATCGTTGCCTCTGCAACCCTGTCGGTTGCCACGGCGTCCGTCTCTGCCGCCTGTGCAGCACGCGCGGCCTCTTCCGCCGCAAGCTTCGCAGCGGAGGCCTCGCGGGCGGCATTGTCCAGCGCGTCGAGCTTGGCCTTCACCTCCGCCGCCGGCTTCGGTTCGGCGCGATAGCCAAGGCCTTTGAGGATCTCTTCCATGTCGTCGGCGGTGGCGCCGAGGATCGACATCATCGGCGGCGTCACCATGAAGGCGTGGCCGTCATAGGCGCCGTCCGGTCGCTGGCCGAGACCGGGCTTCCAGTTGGTCGCGGGTCGGATGAGATCGGCCAGCCGCTCTAGGATATCGACGCGTACGGCGCGGCGGCCGAGATTGCGATAGCCGGCGAGCTTGTAGAACGTCTTGTCGAAAGCAGGATCGATCACCACCGAGGTGCGGCCCGATGCCAGCGCATGCACCACGTCGCCGAAGCCTGGCTTGTCCTTGCCGTCGCTCTTAAGCGCCCAGAGCAGCGTCACCAGCCCGGCAGGCGCCGGCTTGATCAGCGCCGGCACGAAGACGTGGTAGGCACCGAAGCGGACGCCAAGACGCCGCAGCGCCGCGCGGCCTTCCTGGTCGAGCGACTTCATTTCCTCGGCGATGTCGCGGCGGTTGATGAGGCCGAAATGCTCGACGAGCTGGAAGGCGATACCGCGCGCGATGCCGGTGAGCTGCTCGGCGTTCTTCAAATCGACCAGCGGCTTCAAGAGCGACTCGATCTGGAAATTGACGAAACGCTCGGCACGCGCTGCGACCTTGTCGCGGGCAGGGCCGGTGAGCTGCTCGTCGGCAAGCAGCACAAGGCGCGGCTTCAAGGCCTCGTCGCCGGCAACCAGGGTGCCGATCGGCGCGCCGATCCAGCGCAGGACACCGTCCGAGCCCAATGCCAGATCGCCGTTGGCGCAGGCGGCGAAGCGCTCGGCGCGCGCCTCGAACTCAGCCGCGAGCGCCTTCTGGGCAGCGGTGCGCACCGCCTTGGCGTCCTCGCCGCCGGCGCTCTGGTCGGCGGTGAAGCGGAATCCCTGCAGTTCGCCGACGTGATGGCCTTCGACGAGCACGGTTCCGGTTGGGCTGATTTCAGCTTCAGGCATGGTATTTTCTCTAAGGCGCCGCATGAGGACGGAAGTCCTGCGGTCTACGAAGCGTTTCGTCAACCGCTCATGCAGCGCATCCGACAATCTGTCTTCGATTTCGCGCGTCTTTTCCTGCCAGTGTAGCTGATCGGCCAGCCAGCCCGGTCGGTTGGAGACGAAGGTCCAGGTGCGGATCTGGGCGATCCGGTGCGACAGCGTGTCGATATCACCATCCGTGGTGTCGGCCCGCCGCACCTGTTCGGCCATGTAATTCTCATCGACATGGCCATGGCGTGCAAGGTCCATGTAGATCGAGGCGATGAGGTCGGCATGCTGGGCGGGCGCGATCTTGCGGTAGTCCGGCAGCGCGCAGGCCTCCCACAGCAGCGCCACGCGCTCCCTGCCGGTGGCAAGCGTCCTGATGTCGGCGTCGCGCGACAAATGTTCCAGCGCCTGAGCGTCGACCGCCGGCAATGCCCGGGTCAGCCCTTCGACCGGCGCGTTGGTCTCGATCGAGCGTTTCAGGGCATCGAGGCTGGCAAAATCGAAATCGGCGGTGCGCCACTGCAGCACCTTCACCGGGTCGAAATCGTGCGCCTCGATCTTCTTGACCAGATCCTCGTCGAACGGATCGACCTGGCCGGTAACGCCGAAGGTGCCGTCGCGCAGGTGTCGGCCGGCACGCCCCGCGATCTGGCCTAGCTCGGCGGCGGTCAGGTTGCGGTATTGGTAGCCGTCGAACTTGCGGTTCTGGGCGAAGGCGACGTGCTCGAGGTCGAGGTTCAGGCCCATGCCGATGGCATCGGTGGCGACCAGATAGTCGACGTCGCCCGACTGGAAGATCTCCACCTGGGCATTGCGGGTGCGGGGACTGAGCGCGCCGAGAACGACGGCAGCACCGCCCTGCTGGCGGCGGATCAATTCGGCGATGGCATAGACCTCGTCGGCGGAGAAGGCGACGATCGCCGTGCGCCGCGGCAGGCGGGTGAGCTTCTTCGAGCCGGCATAGGCAAGATGCGACAGCCGCGGCCGCGTCACCACCGAGACGCCCTTCAGCAGGCGTTGCAGGATGCCGTGCATGGTGGCGGCGCCCAGAAGCAGCGTCTCCTGGCGGCCGCGCAGATGCAGGATGCGGTCGGTGAAGATGTGGCCGCGTTCGAGGTCGCCGGCGAGCTGCACCTCGTCGATGGCGACGAAGGCGGCATCGGTCTCTCGCGGCATCGCCTCCACGGTGCAGACGGAATATCTCGCGCTCGCCGGCACGATCTTCTCTTCGCCGGTGACCAGCGCCACCTTGCTGGCGCCGACCTTCTCGCAGACGCGCGTATAGACCTCGCGGGCAAGGAGCCTCAGCGGCAGACCGATGATGCCGGTGTCGTGCGCCACCATGCGCTCGATGGCGAGATGGGTCTTGCCGGTGTTGGTGGGGCCGAGCACGGCCGTCACGTCGCGGCCGGAAAGGATCAGCGGCTGGGAGGGTTTCGGCTGGATATTCATCGGCTCGGAAATGAGGCTTTCTGCCGCTTGTTGTCGGGGACGCGGCGGTGCCGCCGCGTGTGACAGGGCACACATAGGGATTTCAGACGCGAAGCGAAAGCGGAATGTTCCCATCAAGAGATGGCGCGACGACAGGCAAGGTCAAAATCCGCGGCCGATTAACCGTTGGAACGAGTCTGGAACGAATCGGCGACGAATCACTGACTCGCTCTGATTCAGGTTTTGTTCACGGCTATATGTGGATTTTTTGACCATGAGTCTCACCACATGCTGAATCTGTGAACTGGCCCGTTTCGTGCTTAGCTCGCGCTGGTTCTGGGGCGTCGTTAACCTTTGCGGGAGAGCGACCGCGACGGACTCGAGCGCGGCCGCCAACATTATGAAATGGTTGATCTTTCCTAACCGGCGTTAATCTTTTTCGGGCTATTTGCGGCGTGGCGTGTTAACTTTTCGGCCAAAGCCGGAACGAATCGGCGACGAATCAGCGATCTGCAAAACTTCCTGTTTTGTTCACCCCTAGATATGGTGTTGTCCAAAGCTTGTGCACCGAAAATCCACAGCTTGTGAACCGGGTTTCCCACAGGGCGCGGGGAGGCCGTTAACTTTTGCGTGCCAAATTGAGGCATGCCCACCCGGTGCCGCCGCTGCGCAGACAAAAACAGGCGGCCCGTTTGCGGCGGGCCGTCTGCCATCGGTGTCAGAAGAGTTCAGGCCAGTAAGATCTCAGGCGAAATATTGGCCGCCATTGGCGCTTATCGTCGAGCCGGTGATGAAGCCTGCGTCTTCCGAGGCGAGGAAGACGACGCAGCGCGCAATCTCCTCCGGCTCGCCGAGACGGCCGACCGGGATCTGAGCGATGATCGATTCCCGCACTTTTTCCGGCACGGCCATGACCATGTCGGTGGCGATGTAGCCGGGGCAAACAACGTTGACGGTGATGCCGGCGCGGGCGCCTTCCTGGGCAAGCGCCTTGGTGAAGCCGATATCGCCGGCTTTCGAAGCCGAATAATTGACCTGGCCCATCTGGCCTTTCTGGCCGTTGATCGAGGAGATGGTGATGACGCGGCCGAACTTCCTATCGCGCATGCCGTTCCATAGCGGATGCGTCATGTTGAAGACGCCGGAAAGGTTGGTGTCGATGACCTCCTTCCACTGCTCGCGGGTCATCTTGTGGAACATGGTGTCGCGGGTGATGCCGGCATTGTTGACCAGCACCGAGACCGGACCGAGATCGGCCTCGACTTGGGCGATGCCGGCGGCGCAAGCGTCATAATCGGCGACCGACCATTTGTAGACGGGGATGCCGGTCTCGGCGTTGAATTTCTGGGCCGCCTCGTCATTGCCGGCATAGTTCGCGGCGACCGAATAGCCGGCATTCTTCAGGGCCACCGATATCGCCGCACCGATGCCGCGCGATCCGCCCGTGACGATTGCTACCTTGCTCATGCATTTCCTCCCTTTGGTCGGAAGAGCGAGTAGGGAGCGGCGAATAGCGAGTAGGAATCCGATAACCCGTCGCGCAACACCATTTCCCCCTATAGGCTACTCCCCATTCGCTATTCGCTCAGTTCGCCGTTCGCTCAGTTCAAGGCTTCCACACACATCGCGACGCCCATGCCGCCGCCGATGCAAAGCGTCGCGAGGCCTTTCTTTGCGCCGCGGCGGCGCATCTCGTAGACCAGCGTGTTGAACACGCGGGCGCCCGAGGCGCCGATCGGATGGCCGATGGCGATGGCGCCGCCATTGACGTTGACGATCGAGGGATCCCAGCCCATGCCCTTGTTGACGGCGCAGGCCTGCGCGGCGAAGGCCTCGTTGGCCTCGACGAGATCGAGGTCCTTGGCCGACCAGCCGGCCTTCTCCAGCGCCCGCTTCGAGGCCGGGATCGGGCCGGTGCCCATGATCGCCGGATCGACGCCGGCGGTCGCCCAGGAGGCGATGCGGACCAGTGGGGTGATGCCGCGCCTGGCAGCCTCGGCCTCGGTCATCAGCAGCGCGCCGGCGGCGCCGTCATTGATGCCCGAAGCATTGGCGGCGGTGACGGTGCCGTCCTTGTCGAAGGCCGGCTTCAGCTTGGTCATGGCATCCAGCGTAGCGCCGTGGCGGATGTATTCGTCCTGGTCGACGATGGTGTCGCCCTTCTTGCCCTTGATGGTGACGGCGACGATCTCGTCCTTGAACTTACCGGCCTTCTGCGCCGCCTCGGCCTTGTTCTGCGAGGCCAGCGCGAACTCGTCCTGGACTTCGCGGGTGATCTGGAACTGACGAGCGACGTTCTCGGCGGTGTTGCCCATATGGTAGCCGTTGAAGGCATCCCATAGGCCGTCCTTGATCATGGTATCGATCATCTTGTAGTCGCCCATCTTGACGCCGGCGCGCAGGTGCTGGGCGTGCGGCGACAGCGACATCGATTCCTGGCCGCCGGCGACGATCACCTTGGCGTCGCCGGTGGCGATCTGCTGCATGCCGAGCGCAATGGCCCTCAAGCCCGAGCCGCAAACCTGGTTGAGGCCCCAAGCAGTCGTCTCCTTGGGCAGACCGGCATTGATGGAAGCCTGGCGGGCCGGGTTCTGGCCCTGAGCGGCGGTCAGCACCTGACCCAGGATGACTTCGTCCACCTCCGCCGGGTCGACCTTGGCCCGCGCGAGCAATTCCTTGATGACGACCGCGCCGAGCTCGTGCGCGGGCGTGGCGGCGAAACTGCCGTTGAAGGAGCCGACTGCTGTGCGGGCTGCGCTGGCGACGACGATTGAATTGGAAGCGGACATTTTCTTCTCCAGGCTTCGAGGTGTCGTTAGGCTATCCTTGGAGACTTTCTTGCCCGTTCAAGCACCTGAGTCAAACCGGAAATCGGCATGGCCGCCATGCGCGGCAAGCAAGTCGAGCGCTTATCGTGACGGCGTGGCCATCGCGCTGCAGCACAATTTGGCCCGCCCTTTCGGCATTAATTGATGCCGCACTGCACAAACCGCTTGGAATTGTGACGCTTTTGCGCATATCCTCGACAAATGGCGCAATCGTTACCGGCCGCTTACTGTGAACGCGCCGGTATCCTGGGGAGGATACGGATGGCCGCAAAAGACGACCCGATCGTCATCAAGAAATACGCCAACCGCCGGCTCTACAACACCGGCACCAGCACCTATGTCACGCTCGAAGATCTGGCCGAGATGGTCAAGAAGGGCGAAGAATTCACCGTGCAGGACGCCAAGACCGGCGACGACATCACGCATCCGGTGCTGACCCAGATCATCTTCGAGCTGGAGAACAAGGACGGGCAGAACATGCTGCCGATCCCGTTCCTGCGCCAGCTGATCTCCTTCTACGGCGACCAGATGCAGATGATCGTGCCGAGCTTCCTCGAACAGTCGATGATCGCCTTCTCCAAGGAGCAGGAGCGTTTCCGCGAGCAGCTGAAGGGCGCCTTCGGCAAGACGCCGATCGACATGATGAAGACGCCGATGAAGGCGCTGGAGGAACAGACGCGGCGCAACGTCGAGATGTTCCAGAACGCGATGCGCATGTTCACGCCGTTCCCGTCAGCCGGCCCCAATTCCGCGGCGCCCGCCGAGCCGTCGAAGAAGGACGAGAAATCCGACGACCTGCAGGAATTGAAGGCGCAGATCGCCGCCATGCAGCGCAAGCTCGACACCATGTCGTGATGGCTAGCCGTCAGGTGTTCCTGCAGGGCCGTCATAGCGGGCTCGCGGCCTGATGGGCCTGTTGCTCGTCACCTGCTCGATGGCATGCGCCGTCCAGCCGATGCTGCGACCGAGCGCGAACAGGCGAAAGGGCGCGTCGGCGGGGAGATTGAGGCTGCGCGTCAGCGCGGCCAGCGCGAAGTCGACATTCGGGCGCATGCCTGTCGCGGCAAGGACGGCGTCGCGCAGATGCAGCAGACCGTCAGCGATATCGAAGTCGGGCAGCAGAGCCTCGGCGCGCGGATCGCCTTCGGGGTAAAGCTGATGGCCGAAGCCGGGCAGCGGCCGGTCGTGGGCCAGCCAGCGCGCGATCGTCTCGTCCGGCCCGAGCCGCTCGGCATCCTCGACCAGCGCGATGGCCGCGGCGCTGGCGCCGCCATGACGCGGGCCGGTAAGGGCAGCGAGCCCGGCAAGCAGGCAGGCCACGATCGGCGCGCCGGTCGAAGCGGCGACGCGTGCGGCGAAGGTCGAGGCGTTGAGCTCGTGATCGGCCAAAAGCACCAGCGCCTTGCGGATGAGATCGGCACCGGCAGCGTCGACCGACCAGCCGCGCGCCAGCCTTTCATGCACCGGCTCCGCCCCCGGGCTTGCACCGAGTGACGTCGCGAGCACGCTGGTGGCGCTGGCGCCATCCTGCTGCAGCATGCCCGGCCTGCGGCCGAGCGAAGGCCGGCCAGCCGCGGCAAGCGCCGACAATCTTGCAAAGGCCGTCGGGGTGCCGCTCTCGCGAACGATCGAAGGCGTCAGCGATGCGAAGGATATCGCGGCGCCGGATGCCCAAAGCAGGCTTGCTGCCTCCTCCAGCGTCGCTGTCGCGGCAAGCGCAACGGCATCCTTGCCGCGATAAACGAGGCGGCCGTGCAGCACGGTCGAGATGGCAGTGGTGATCGCCGGCTCGCCCCAGGCGATGGCGCTTTCGGCGATCGCCTGGGGGCTGCGCCCGCGCGCCCGGCGGGTGGCGAGCGCGGCTATGTCGTCGGCTCGATACTGGCTGCGGCGCGGATCGGCCCCGTCGGGCCGCATGCCGATGCGGCCGCGGCTGACATAGGCGTAAAGCGTCTGCGGCCGGACCTTGAGCCGCGCCAGCGCTTCCTCCCGCGTCAGCCATTCGGACAAGTCCGCACCGCCTCATATTGATTCAGTTGATCAAGATTGATGCGTTGATTGTAGAGCATTAACTGCAGTGCACAAAGGGTCAAGGAGACAGTCATGGCAAATGGGCTCGATGATGTTGTGGCGGCGGAGACGGTTCTTTCCGATGTCGACGGCGCGGGCGGCCATCTCACCATCCGAGGCCATTCGTTGACGGAACTCGCCGGGCACTGGCGCTACGGCCAGGTGGTCCGCCTCTTGTTCCACGGGTTCTTTGACGAGCTTCCCGGCGACGACGAGCTGGAGAAGGCGATCGGCAATGCGCGTGTCGAGATTTTCGAACGGCTGCAGCCGATGCTCGCTGAACTTCCAGCGCTCGACGTCTACAGCGGTATGCGCGCCGGCATCGCCCTTCTGCCCGACGGCGAGTCGCTCGCCGACGCGCTCCGGCTGATCGCGGCGCCGGCGGTGCTAACTCCGGCCCTGCTGCGGCTCGGACGCGGCGAGAAGCCTCTGACTCCGGACGCACGCGCCGATCATGCCAACGACATGCTCCGAATGCTCTCCGGCACGCCGTCGCCGGCCCTTGCCAAGGCGCTCGATACGTATCTGGTGACAGTCTGCGACCATGGGCTCAATGCCTCGACCTTCGCAACGCGGGTGGTGGCGTCGACGCAGGCGGGCTTGACCTCGGCGATCCTGGCCGGGCTCGGCGCGCTCAAAGGCCCGCTGCATGGCGGCGCGCCGGGGCCGGTGATCGAGATGCTCGACGCGATCGAGGCGAGCGGCGACGCGGCCGCCTGGCTGCGAAACGAGATAGCGCGCGGCGAGCGCATCATGGGCTTCGGCCATCGCATCTACCGCGTACGCGACCCGCGTGCCGACGTGCTGAAAGCCGTCGTGCGGCGGCACACGAAATGAGTCCGGCCGCCGGCTGGCCTTCGCCGAGACGGTGGAGCAGGCGGCACTCGACGTGCTCAGGGTGGCCAAGCCGCAACGCTCGATCCAGACCAATGTCGAATTCTATACCGCGCTCCTGCTCGAAGCCGCGGGCTTCCCGAAGGAGGCGTTCTCCAACGTCTTTGCCGCCGGCCGCGTCGCCGGCTGGATTGCGCATGCGCGCGAGCAGCAGGCGACCGGACGCCTGATCCGGCCGCAGTCGCGCTATGTCGGGCCGGTGCCCGATCTCGTCGCCTGACGCCGCGAGCAATACTCCGCGTCCGGCAGCGGACAGTTTTTTCATGAGCGAAATTTCACCCGATCACGCTTGTGTGCTCGTGTTCTTGCCTTGGTCCGTCCTTATATGCTGCGCTGCAACATAGGCTGACGGCAGCGGTCCCGCTCCAATGACGCAGGGGCAGGCCGGCACATCGCGACAAGGAACGCCATGGCGAAGAACGGCAAGGCGGGGGACAAGAAGAAGATCAACATCGCGCTTCAGGGCGGCGGTTCGCACGGCGCCTTCTCCTGGGGCGTGCTCGATCGTCTGCTCGAAGACGGGCGGCTTGAGATCGCTGCCGTGTCCGGCACCAGCGCCGGCGCGATGAATGCGGTGGCGCTGGCCGACGGCTTCGTGCGCGGCGGCGTCGAGGGCGCGCGCACAAAGCTCGATGATTTCTGGCGTGCTGTGGCCTCGAAGGGGCGGTTCAGCCCGGTGCAACGCATGCCGTGGGACGTGGTCTGGGGGAACTGGTCGATCGAGAACACGCCCGGCTATTTCTTCTTCGACACCATGTCGCGGGTCTTCTCGCCTTACGTCGCCAATCCGCTCGGCTTCAACCCGCTGCGCGATGTGGTCGAGAAGGAGATCGACTTCGGCAACGTGCACGCCTGCAAGTCGATGGAGCTCTTCATTTCGGCGACCAATGTCGAGACCGGGCAGTTGCGCGTCTTCTCGGATGGCGAGATCGACCTCGACACGGTGATGGCGTCGGCCTGCCTGCCGCAATTGTTCCGCGCCGTCGAGATCAAGGGCGTGCCCTATTGGGATGGCGGCTATGGCGGCAATCCGGCGCTCTATCCCTTCTTCAAGACTGCGGCGACCGAGGACGTGCTGCTCGTGCAGATCAATCCGGTGGTGCGCGAAGGCACGCCGAAGAGTGCCAACGAGATCCAGAACCGCATCGACGAGATCACCTTCAATGCCGGGCTGCTGCGCGAATTCCGCTCGATCGCCTTCGTCAAGGAACTGATCGCGGCGGGACGCCTGCCGCATGGCGAATACCGCGACATCCGCATGCACCGCATCGATGCCGACGAGGCTTTCAAGGATCTGTCGGCCTCGTCCAAGGTCAACGCCGAATGGGCCTTCCTCGCCTATCTGCGGGACCTTGGCCGCAGTGCGGCCAGCGACTGGCTGGAGGAAAACTACGACGCGGTCGGCAGCCGAGCGACGCTCGACCTCTCGGGCGAGCTCGACGACGGCTTCAAGCCGATGCGCGGCCCGGCCCCGGGCCGGCGGGTCAAGGAATTCCTCGCCGCGCGCATCAAGCCAGAGTCAGCGCGCCGGCGAGCCTAGTTGCCCAACCCTGTCGCACGTTTCAGCAGGCGCTGAGGTTTCCCTTGCGGAACCGGCGATATGCTGGATTCACCTCCGTTGCGCGAGTAGTTTACCTCGACGTAAACGGGAGGCAGCGATGCTGCAGACCAGACAGAACTCTCTCGGGGTCAAGTTTGAGGCGCAGTGCAGGGCCTTCGAGAAGGACCCCTTTCCTGGCCTCGCAGTGCGCAAGGATCGGCTGAAGCGGCTGCTGGCGCTGACCGAAAAGCATGAAGCCGAGATCTGCACGGCGATCGACAGCGATTTCACTGGACGGGCGGCGCAGGAAACGCGGCTTGCGGAACTGTTCGTCGTTCGCGCCGGCATCAAGCACGCCATCCGGCATCTGCGCGGCTGGATGCGCGAGCGCCGCGTCGCCACCAGCCTGCCGTTCCTGCCGGGGCGCAACCGCCTTCTGCCGCAGCCGCTCGGGGTCGTCGGCATCGTCTCGCCCTGGAACTATCCGTTCCAGCTTGCCATCGCGCCGGCAACTGCCGCTCTAGCCGCCGGCAACCGGGTGCTGCTCAAGCCGTCCGAGCTGACGCCGAACTTTTCGGACCTGCTCGCCCGGTTGGTCGAAGAGCATTTTTCTTCCGACGAGATGAGCGTTGTGGTCGGCGATGCCGAAGTCGGCAAGACATTCGTGTCCATGCCTTTCGATCATCTCCTGTTCACCGGCTCCACCGCGGTGGGCCGGCAGGTGGCGCTAGCCGCGGCCGCCAATCTGACGCCGGTGACGCTCGAACTTGGCGGCAAGTCGCCGGCGATCTTCGATGCGTCGTGCGATCTCGACGCTGCGGTTGCGAGCGTCGCCTACGGCAAGCTCTTGAATGCGGGCCAGACCTGCATCGCACCCGACTATCTGATGGTCCCGCAAGGGCAAGGCGCGGCGATCGCCGCAAAACTTGCCGGCGCGATGACGCAGCTCTATCCGCGCCTGGGCGACAATCCCGACTACACGGCGATCATCAGCGAACGGCACCAGCGGCGCCTGAGCGACATGATCGCCGAGGCGCGCGAAAGCGGCGCCGATGTCACCGAGGTCAACCCGGCAAATGAAAGGCTCGGCTGGAGCGACCGCAAGATGGCGCCGGTCCTGGTCAGGAACGCCGGCGAGAGTTTGCGGCTGATGCGCGAGGAAATCTTCGGGCCGGTGCTGCCGATCGTTGAATACGGCGCGGTAGATGAGGCAATCGATCACGTGAACCGCGGCGAGCGTCCGCTCGCCCTCTATTGGTTCGGCAAGAACAGCGCCAATCGCCAAAGGATCATGCGAGAAACCGTTGCCGGCGGCGTGACGATCAACGACAGCATGATGCATCTGGTGCAGGAACGGCAGCCATTCGGCGGCGTCGGCGAGAGCGGCATGGGCGCCTATCACGGCGAATGGGGTTTCCGCACCTTCAGCAAGGAAAAGCCGATCTTCGTCCAATCCAGGCTGAGTGCCGGGGCCCTGCTCAGGCCGCCTTATGGCCGCACATTCGAGCGGCTGTTCCGCTTGCTCAACCTGATCACCTGATCGGATTTATTTTCGGATTGGGCGCGTCCTCTGATTGCCCCATGCCAATGCGACATGTCATTTCGCAAAAAAATTCTTCATCATACTGACGCCTGCTGCCATTGAGTGTCCGATCGGCTGAAAAACCGGCCCCGATTGAGAAAAGCCAAGCAGTCCAGCATGTAAAACGCGGAAAAAACCAGCGCCCCAAGCTCGGCGGCGCAATAATCCATCAAAGTTTCTGACTGTTTTGCGCAACGGCTTTGCGGTAGAAGCGCGCTTCGCCGATCACGGCAAATTGAAGATGGCTCTGCGCGCCCCCATATCGGCCGCGCGCCCGGGGATCGAAACCGTCGACCTCGCCCAAGCCTGCAACGGAAAAAATGACGATGCCGAAAATCAGGTTTCACAAGCTTGCAGCCATTGCTGTGCTCATCGGATTCGCTGCCTGGATGGCAACGGGCGAGTTCTCGTCCGTGGGCAGCGCCGCCGACCACCAGAAGCAGGGAGAAGCAGGCAAAGCCGCGCAGTCCGTCGCCGAAAAGCCGAAGACGGCGGAGGCCGAGCCGAAGGCAGCATTGCGCACCGTCGCGGTGGTGACGCCGCCGCGCAAAACCTTCGCGCGGGCGATACGGATCTCGGGCCTGACCGAAGCCGACAAGCGCGCTGTGCTTGCTGTCCGCGTCGCCGGTGTCATCGATAAGCTCCCGGTCAAGCAGGGCGATCACGTCAAGACCGGCGACCTCGTGCTGATGCTTGCCGCCGAGGAGAAGCTCTCGAATGTCGACAATGCCAGGCAGCTGCTGGCGCAGCGCAAGGCCGAGCTCGACGCAGCCGAACGGCTGGCCAAGACCGGCAATCTGCCCAAGCTGCAGCTCGACACCGCTCGGTCGAACCTGACGGCGGCGCAGTCCATGCTGGAGACGGCGCAGGCCGAACTCGACCGCAACGAAGTGAAGGCGCCTTTCGACGGCGTCATCGACCGCGTGCCCGTCGAGCTCGGCAGCTCGGTGATGCAGGGCGGCGAGGTGGCCACCATCCTCAAGCTCGACCCGGTGATCGCGCGCGGCGAGATCAGCGAGCGCGACCTGCGCTACATCAAGATCGGCGACCAGGCCAATGTGCGCCTTGTCAACGACCAGAAGGTTACCGGCACGGTGCGCTACATCAGCCGTGACGCCTCCTCGCAGACCCGCACCTTCCGTGTCGAGGTGGCCATCCCCAATGCCGACGGCTCCATCCCCGCCGGCATGACGGCCGAGATCACGCTCAGCGCCCAGCCGACCGATGCGGTCATGCTGCCACGCTCGGTGGTGACGCTGGGCGACAAGGGCGACCTCGGCATCCGCGCCGTCGGCAAGGACGACAAGGTGGCGTTCTTCCCGATCGACCTCGTCGACGACACGCCGAAGGGACTGGTGCTCGGCGGCATACCGCAGGACGCGCGCATCATCGTCGCCGGCCAGGAACTGGTGAAGGAAGGCGATCTGGTGAAGCCGGTCGAGGCCGACCAGGCAACCATCAACAAGCTGATCAGCGAAGCCTCCGCCGGCACGCAATAGCGCGGCCGCGCCGGCTCGGCCGGCGCCGCTGGCCAATGTCGCGGCTTCCAGGGAAACAGCAGGCATAAGTCATGGACATCGTCAGACTCGCCATTCACAACGCCCGCCTCACAATATCGGCGCTGATGTTCCTGCTCGTCGCGGGCTGGGTCGCCTATCAGTCGACGCCGAAGGAAGCGGAGCCGGACGTTCCAATTCCGATGATGTATGTCAGCCTGATCTACCAGGGCATTTCGCCGGAGGACTCAGAACGGCTGCTGCTCAGGCCGATGGAAAGCAAGCTCAAGAGCCTGAAGGGGCTTAAGGAGATGCGCTCGGCCGCCTTCCAGGGCGGCGGCTACGTGCTGGTCGAGTTCCAGCCGCAGACCAATCTGGCCACCGCGCTGCAGGACACGCGCAGCAAGGTGCAGGACGCCAAGGCCGACCTGCCGCAGGCGGCGGAGGAGCCGACCGTCACTGAAGTCAACGTCTCGGAATTCCCCGTTCTCGTCGTCACGCTTTCCGGCGACGTGCCGGAGCGCGTGCTGACGTCGGCGGCGCGCGAATTGCGTGATCGCATCGAGGAGGTGCCGGGCGTGCTCGAAGGCTCGCTGCAGGGCGCGCGCGACGATCTGGTTGAAGTCGTCATCGATCCCGTGAAGCTCTCCTCCTACGGACTCCAGCTCGATCAGGTCATCCAGGGCGTCGGCGCCTCCAACAGCCTGGTCGCGGCCGGCAATCTCGAAGGCTCCGAGGGCAAGTACGCGGTCAAGGTGCCGTCGCTGATCGAGACGCCCGAGGACGTCGCCAAGCTGCCGGTCGTCGCCACGCCCAATGCCGTGGTGCAGGCCAAGGACGTCGCCACCATCCGCTCCACCTTCAAGGACGCCGAGACGGTGACCCGCCTCGACGGCAAGCCGGCGATCGCCATCGAGGTGAAGAAGCGCATCGGCGCCAACCTGATCGACACGCTGAACCATGTTCGGGAAGTGTCCGACACCTTCATCAAGACGATGCCGGAAGGCATGCACGTCACCTACACGCAGGACAAGTCGGTCTTCGTCAACCAGCTTTTGGGCGACCTGCAGAACCATGTGATGATCGCGGTCATCCTGGTGTTCATCGTTATCCTCTACGCGCTGTCGGGACGCGCCTCGCTGCTCATCGGCCTTGCCATTCCGTCGTCCTTCCTGATCGGCATCCTGCTGCTTGCGATGATGGGCTACACGATCAACATGATCGTGCTGTTCAGCCTCATCCTGGCGGTCGGCATGCTGGTCGACGATGCCATCATCGTCACTGAATTCGCCGAGCGGCGCATGAGCGAGGGCATGCCGAAGGCCGATGCCTTCGCGCTAGCCGCCAAGCGCATGGCCGGCCCGGTCATCGCAGCGACGATGACGCGCATCGCCGCCTTCTCGCCGCTGCTCTTCTGGCCCGGCATCATAGGCGACTTCATGAAGTACATGCCGATCACGCTGATCGTGACGCTGTCGGCCTCGATGCTCTATGCGCTGGTCTTCGCGCCGACGCTCGGCGCCATCTTCGCCAAGGCGCCGGCGCATCACGAGGACAGCGATCGCGACGGCTGGTATATGGCGCTGGTCAAGCAGGCGGTGCGTTTCCCGATCACCGTCATCCTGCTCACCGTCGGCCTGCTGGTCGGCGTCGGCTTCGCCTATTCGAAATACGGCGCCGGCGTCGAGTTCTTCCCCAGCGTCGAGCCGGATTACGGCCTGCTCTATGTGCATGCCCGCGGCAACCTTTCGCTGGCCGAAATGGACGCCGCAACCAAGACGGCGGAAAGCCGCCTGCTCGGCTGGCTCGGCGTGAAATCGGTCTACACGCGCGTCGGCAAGACGCAAGGCGGCGGCCAGGACATCCCGGAAGACGTGGTCGGGGTGATCCAGTACGAATTCGTCGACTGGCGCGAGCGCAAGTCCGCCAACCAGATCCTCGACGATTTGCGTGGCGTCATGGCCGGCATTCCCGGGGTCGATGTCGAAGTGCGCGTGCCCGAGGCCGGCCCGCCGACCGGCAAGCCGATCCAGATCAGGCTTTCGGCCGCCGACCCCGCCGGGCTCGACGACAAGGCACGCGCCGTCGCCGCGCGCATCGCCAAGGTCCCCAACGTGATCGATGTTTCCGACGGCCTGCCGCCGCCCGGCGTCGACTGGGCTCTTGAGGTCGATCGCGCCAAGGCAGCGCAATACGGCATCAGCCCGACCTCGGTGGGCACGGTGGTGCAGCTGGTGACGAACGGCCTCAAGCTGTCGGAATACCGGCCGGCCGGTGCCGACGACGCCGTCGACATTCGCCTGCGTCTGCCGGAAGACCGGCGCACGCTCTCGACGCTCGACGAGCTCAGGGTGCAGACCTCGCAAGGCTCGGTGCCGATCTCGAACTTCGTGGTCAGGAAGCCCGAGCCGACAGTCGGCGTCCTCAACCGGATCGACGGCGCGCGCACCGTTGTGGTGCAAGCCAATGTCAGCGCCGGCGCGCAAGTGGCAGCGGTGCAGGCGGAAGTCACCAAGGCCGTGGCCGACATGGATCTCGGCAGCGGCATACGCTGGAAGCTCGCTGGCTCCAACGAGGACAGCGCGGAAGCCAGCGCCTTCCTCAGCAAGGCCTTCGGCGCGGCAATCTTCCTGATCTTCCTGGTGCTGCTCGCGCAGTTCAACAAGTTCACCAGCGTGTGGCTTGTTCTCTCCTGCGTCGTGATGGCGACGATCGGCGTGTTCCTCGGGCTGCTTCTGACGGGCGAGGCCTTCGGCATCGTCATGTCGGGCATCGGCGTCATTGCGCTTGCCGGCGTGGTGGTGAACAACAACATCGTGCTCATCGATACCTATGACCGGCTGCGCGAGGAAGGCTGGGACAAGATGGATGCCGTGCTGCAGACCTGCCGCGAGCGCGCGCGGCCGGTGGTCCTGACCGCGGTGTCGGCCATCCTCGGCGTGCTGCCGATAGCCTTCGGCCTCGGTCTTGAAATCTTCCATCACGAGACGACGATCAACGCGCCATCGACGCAGTGGTGGATTTCGCTGTCGTCGGCGATCGTCTTCGGCCTGTCCTTCGCCACCTTGCTGACGCTGGTGGTGACGCCCTCGATGCTGATGGTGTTCACCCGCGCCAAGGTGAAGCCCGGCGCCCGGCGTGGCTGGCTAAGCCGCCTGTTCCGCCGCGGCAAGGGCGAGCTCTCGACAGGCGAGCCGGTAGCGGAAGCCAATGCCGAGCCGGCGGTCGCCTTCCCGAAAGCCGCCGAGTAGAGCAGCTTCGCAACTCAGGTACATAAAGCCGCTCGGGAACTACCGGGCGGCTTTTTGCATTGTTCCCTCGAAGTTCAACCAGACGGCGAGGGTTTTTCATGACGATCGGTACAATTCTCGTAATAATCCTGATCCTGATCCTGATCGGCGCCGTGCCGGCATGGCCGCACTCGCGGTCGTGGGGCTATGGGCCTTCGGGGATTGTGGGAGTCATTCTGGTAGTGTTGCTGATCCTGCTTTTGATGGGCAGGATCTGAACCGACGACGATTTGCGGCCGGGCCTTGAGGTCCGGCCCGTTTTCATCTTGAGGTTGTTCTTTGCTCAGGCGGCCTGACGCGTGGGCGCGACGGCTATGCCGATGTCCTGCATGGCTTCCGCCACTGCTCGGTCGAGCGGGGTGTGCGGGATTTCGCCGATGACCTTTTCCAGGCGCACTGATGCCAACCGGTGCGGCTCGAAGCGCAGGTAGGACATCGAGACGATCTCGCGCCACATGGTCACGAACGGGCTGCCGGCGCGCAACACCCACCAGGGCATGAGCGTGAGTTTTAGTTTGCGGCCGAGCGCCTTTTCGGCGACGGCCTTGATGTCGAGATCGGTGACGGCGTGGCCGGGGAAATTGATGGCCTCGTAAAAGCCGAGCTTATCGAGATTGCGCGCCAGTGCAACAAAAGCCACCGCGAAGTCGGGCAGATAGGCCCATTCGTGCACGAGCTTGGCCGGGCCGGCGGCGGTGTAGACCCCCTTTTCCATCTTGGCGGCGACGACGAGATCGAACCAGCCGCCGCTGCCGGTGCCGCCGAAGAAGTCGCCGGCCCTAAGCAGAATGGTGCGCACGCGGCCCGCATCGGCTTCGCGACGGAAAAGCTCCTCCATGGCGACGCGGATGCGGCCCTTCTCGGTGGTAGGATGGAAAGGCGTTTCCTCGGTGATCACCTGCGGCATCGGCGAGCCGTAATTATAGACAGTGCCAGGGAAGAGATGCAGCGCGCCGTTCGCCCGACAGGCTGCCATGACGTTCTCGGCCATCGGCAGGCATTTGTCCCAGTCGGTATAGATCGGGTTCAAGCCATTGAAGATGATGTCGACGTCTCGCGTGGCGCGGATCAGCGACTGGCGGTCCAGAGCGTCGCCGGCGACGGCAATAGCACCCTTGAGCTCGGCCGGCACCTTGCCGGTGCGGGTGACGGTGCGGACGTCGAAACCGGCGTCGATGAAGGCCTTGGCAACCACGCGTCCGAGCCGGCCATTGGCGCCCAGAATTGCGATCTTGGTCATTGTTCGTCTCCGTTGTTTGCGTTTGCTCGCTTAATCTGACGTCTTCAAAGCCGAATGGAAATTGACTAAGATTGGCACTCTGTTATTCAAAAACGAATGAATGAATTCGACTGGAATCTGATCAAGAGCTTCGTCGCGGTGGCCGAGACCGGCAGCCTTTCGGCCGCCGCGCGCAAGCTCGCATCAAGCCAGCCGACGCTCGGCCGCCACATCGCCGAGCTGGAGCAGGCGCTCGGCGTCACGCTGTTCCGGCGCGGGCGGCGCGGCTACGAACTGACGGAGGCAGGCAGCGCACTCTACGGGCGCGGAAAGGCAGTCAGCGAGCAGGCCAATGCAGTCTCATTGCTTGCGCTGGGCTCGGTCGAGGCGATCGAGGGTACGGTGCGCATCGCTGCCTCGGAGGTGGTTGCGGCCTGCGTGCTGCCGCAGATCACGGCGCGCCTTGGCGAGGAAGAGCCGGGCATCGAGGTCGAGATCGTCGCTTCCAACCAGGTCGAGAACCTGCTGCGGCGCGACGCCGACATCGCCATCCGCATGGTCAGGCCGGCGCAGAACGAGCTGATGGCGCGCAAGGTCACCGATATCGCGCTCTGCATATGTGCTGCGAAATCCTATCTCGACCGACATGGACGCCCGCAGAAGCCGAGCGATCTCGTCGACCATCCTTTGGTCGGTTTCGACCGCAGCGATGAGATCGTTCGCGGCCTCACCGCGTTTGGCATCCCGGTCAGCCGCAGCAACTTCCGCTTCAGGACCGACAACCAGATCGTGCTGTGGGAGGCGGTGCGGGCCGGCAATGGCATCGGCATCGGCCAGGAGCCGCTCGCTAGCCGCGATCCTCGACTGGAGAAGCTGTTGCCGGAGGTTCCCTTGCCCGAGCTGCCGGTGTGGCTTGCAATGCACCGTGACGTGCGCACCAGCATGCGCATCCGCCGCGTCGCGGATTTTCTGCATGAAGAGCTGAAGCGCTACTCCGCCGGCGCAGGCTCGGCGGCGAATTCGGCGCGGTGAGCCAGGTTTGCCATCAACAGCACGACGACCAGCAGGCCGGAAAGCGCGACGAAGATCGGGCCGAAGCTCGAATGCTCGGCGACGAAGCCGATCGCCGACGGCGCCACCAAGATTCCTGAATACCCCATGGTGGTCACGACGCTCATGCCGGTGCCGGAAGACAAGCCTTCCTGGTTGCCGCCGGCCGAAAACAGGATCGGCACCATATTGGCGATGCCGAAACCGCAGAAGGCGAAAGCGGCAATGGCAAGATAAGGCGAGGGGGAGAGGCCCGCCACGAACAGGCCGGCGGCAGCGACAAGCGCCGAGCCGCGCAGCGTCGCCACCGCGCCGAAGCGGTTGCGCACGCCGTCGCCGAGAAAGCGCATGAGCGCCATGACGCCGGAGAAGGCAGCATAGGCGAGGCCGGCAATCGCAAGGTCGGCGCCGAGCTCTTGCTGGAGGTAGAGCGCGGCCCAGTCGAGCACGGCGCCCTCTGAGACCATGGTGAGCAGCGCCATCAACCCGACCAGATAGACAATTGTGTGCCGCGGCAGCGTAAATTTCTGATGCCCGGCGGCCTGCGGCCTGTCGTCGGCGATGAGGTAGCCAACAGCAAAGGCGATGACCAAAAAGGCGAGCGCCGTCACCGCAATCGCATGCGCGAGATAGCCGTAGTTCTGAATGGAATAGCCACCAAGCGCGCCGCCGGCGAAGCCGCCGAGGCTCCAGAAGCCATGCGAGGACGACATGATGGCGCGGGAGAGCCGTCGTTCGACGATCACCGCGTTGGAATTCATGGCGACGTCCATGCCGCCGATCGAGCCGCCGAAGACGAGCATCGCGAGGGCCGCGAGCGGCACGTTGGGCGCAAGTGCCACGACCAGCAGGCCGAAACTGCCGCAGATGCCGAACCAGCGCAGCACGGGGCGCGAGCCGTGCCTGGAAATGAGATGGCCGCACCAGGTCATCGCCATCACCGCGCCGACACCAAACAACAGGATCAGCAGGCCGAGCGTGAATTTCGAGATGTCCAGCCGGGTCAGAAACACCGGGATCTGCGGCGCCCAGCTGCCGGTGAGAAAGCCATTGGCCAGGAAAATGCCGGCAACGGCCCAGCGGCCGCGCGTCGCGGCTTGCCTTGTGGTTTGCACGCTCATGGTTTGAAGTCCGAATGCTTTGCGCGGCAAATTAGATCGATTCAATTTGTAGTCAAGAAGCGCTATGGCAGAAGCGTTGGACCAAGAGGCGCGGACCTGTGAGGAATGGGCCCTACTTTGGAGATTTGGCCGAAACGCCTCCTTCGCCATCCATGGGCGAGCAGGAACGAAGCGACGCGCGCAGACCCTGGACGACAAAGCAGCAGGGGCGAGCCAAATAGGACCGTTCAATGATCCTTCGGCCGCCTGGCCTCGAACTCAGCCTTCTTGGCCTCGGAGGCTTCGGTCTGGTTGAGCGCCTGCCATTGGGCATAGGGCATGCCATAGATGATCTCGCGCGATTCGTCCTTTGTCAGCGCAATGCCGTCGGCCTCGGCCGCCTCGCGATACCAGTTCGACAGGCAGTTGCGGCAGAAGCCGGCCAGGTTCATCAGGTCGATGTTCTGGACGTCACCGCGTGCGCGCAGATGCTCGACCAGCCGGCGGAAGGCGGCGGCCTCGAAATCGCGTTTCCGTTCTTCGCTGAGTTCGGTCATTTCGTGGTCCCCGGCCTCTCGGCCGTTTTTTAGGCCGGCCCGGTGCGCGAGCCGAACATCTTCACCTCGTGTATATCGGCACGGCGGTCGACGGCGTCAACGATCGGAGCCAATCGCTCCGCCCATTGAACAGCGCCAGCGCGGTCGGCGATCAGGTCCTGACGGATCTCGAGCAGGGCATGGGCATAGCCGTTGACAATGGCATGGCGGAACATGGTGTCGCCGCGCAGCGCGCCGTCGTACGGCTCGTTGTCGCCGACGATCAGCGCCTTGTCTTCGGCCAGCATGTCGATCAGCGGCCGCGCAACGCGGTCGTCGCGGTCCCACAAGATGCCGACATGCCAGGGGCGGATGAAGCCTTGCATGCGAGGGGTGAAGGAATGCACCGAGAAGATGAACGGCGCTTTGCCGGAGGCCTGCGCCACCGAAGAAATCATCGCCCCGACGGCGTCGTGATAGGGGCGGTAGAAGCGGTCGAGCCGTCTCTCCCGCTCCTCGGCGGCCATGGGATAGTTTCCCGGCACGACGGTACCGTCATAGAGCTGGCGGATCAGCGTCGGGTCGTCCTCGCCCCGGTTGGGGTCGATCAGAAGGCGGGAGAAGCCGGCCAGCACGGCCGGCGCATCGAGCGCCGCCGCCAACTCGCGCGTCACCGTCTCGACGCCGATGTCATAGGCGATGTGGCGCTCGAACTCGGCAGCCGGCAGGCCGAGGCTGCCATACTCTTCCGGCAGGTCGCGGCGGGCGTGATCGGCCAGAAGCACGATGCCCTTCTTGCGGTCGCCCTCGACGATGTCGAAGGGCGCGAAAGCTGTGGATCGGGTCATCGGCTGAAAACGGTCTGTTCGCTGGCGTCCGGGCGGGGTGGTATCGTCATTCCACGAAGAGGACTGAGGCGCAATGCCGTTGTTTGGCCACGGTTTCTGCAAAGAATCCCGGATGGGACGCCAAATCGTCCACCGGACCCTTCTAAATCGATTGGAATTGAATAAAACGGCGCGTTGACATGCGCCCGGAGTTTGCTGAAAAGGTGCTTCGACGATGCAGATGTGGTTCGCCAAGGGTTTTGGATTGGGTTGCGCCGGCAGGCTGCGCAAGCGCCTGAGCCTGCCGCTCCTGATCTTTGGCGCGGGCCTGTGCGCGCTCGCCGCGACCTCGCCGGCGCGCGCCGACTTCCGCGTCTGCAACGCAACGCAGAACCTGGTCGGCGTCGGCATCGGCTATCGGGCGAAGGCGGGTTGGATCACCGAGGGCTGGTGGCACATCGAGGGATCGACCTGCAAGACGCTGATCGAGGGGCCGCTGTCATCAAGGTTTTACTATCTTTATGCAGAAGACGCCGAGCGCGGCGGGCGTTGGGACGGCCCGATCAACATGTGCGTCGCCGAAAAAGAGTTCAAGATTGCCGGCGTGAATGATTGCGTCGCCCGGGGCTTTCAGCGCGCCGGATTTCAGGAATATGACACGGGCGAGCAGGCAAGCTGGATGGTCCAGCTGACTGACGAGCCCGCAACGGGCGGCGCGCCAGCGGCTCCCGCTCCGGGAACGAACAATCAATGAGACGTAACCGCAAGGTCAAGATCCTCGCCACCATCGGTCCGGCTTCCTCCTCCGAGGAGATGCTGCGAAAGCTCTTCGAGGCAGGCGCCGACGTCTTCCGCATCAATATGAGCCATACCGACCATGAGCTGATGCGCACGCTTGTCGGCCGCATCCGAGCCGTCGAGGCGGCGGTCGGGCGGCCGATCGGCATTCTCGCCGATCTTCAGGGGCCAAAGCTCAGGGTCGGCAAGTTCGCCAATGGCAGGGAAGCGCTGACCGTCGGCCAGACCTTCACGCTGGATGACAGTCCGGAACCCGGCACGTCGAAGCGCGTCTACCTGCCGCATCCGGAAATCCTGAACTCGGTCGAGGCCGGTCACCGTCTTTTGATCGATGACGGCAAGCTGGAGCTCAAGGCGGTCAAGAGCGACGGCAAGTCGATCACCTGCACGGTGGTCGCCGGCACCGGCATCTCCGACAAGAAGGGCGTCAGCCTGCCCGACACCGATCTGCCGGTCGGCGCGCTGACCGAGAAGGACCGCGCCGATCTCGACGCGGTGCTGGCGGCAAGCGTCGACTGGGTGGCGCTGTCCTTCGTGCAGCGGCCGGAGGATCTGGCCGAAGCGCGCAAGATCGCGCGCGGCCGGGCCCTGATCATGGCCAAGATCGAAAAGCCGCAGGCGGTGGCGCGCCTGGCCGAGATCATCGAACTCTCCGACGCGCTGATGGTCGCACGCGGCGATCTCGGCGTCGAGATGCCGCTCGAGGCGGTGCCCGGCATTCAGAAGCAGATCACGCGCGCCGCCCGCCGCGCCGGCAAGCCGGTGGTGATCGCGACCCAGATGCTGGAATCGATGATCACCGCACCCGTGCCGACCCGCGCGGAGGTCTCGGATGTGTCGATCGCCGTCTTCGAAGGCGCGGACGCGATCATGCTTTCGGCCGAATCCGCCGCCGGCGCCTACCCGGTCGAGGCGGTCGCGATGATGAACCGCATTGCCACCAAGGTCGAAGCCGACCCGACTTATGCCGGCATCATCAACGCCCAGCGCTCGGAACCGGAAGCGACCGGGGCCGACGCCATTTCTCTCGCTGCGCGCGAGATCGCGGAGACGCTGAAACTGTCGGCGATCATTTCCTACACCGCCTCTGGAACAACTGGTCTGCGCGCCGCGCGCGAACGGCCGCAAGTGCCGATCGTGGCGCTGTCGCCGATCGTCAACACGGCGCGCCGGCTCTCGCTTCTGTGGGGTACGCATTGCGTGGTCTCGGAGGACGCTATCGACCTCGACGATATGGTCGACCGCGCCTGCCGCATTGCCCTCGAGGAAGGCTTCGGCAAGCCCGGCGACCGCGTCATCATCACGGCGGGCGTGCCGCTGAGGACGCCCGGCTCGACCAACATGCTGCGCATAGCCTATGTCGGATCAGAGACGCACTAAGCTATGCCCGTATTCAGGTGGGTCCGGCCTATGAGGCGCGCCTCCCTGCGCTTCCGGGGCCCATGTGGTTAAGTCGCTCCGCTCCGGTTCTGGGAATCCGCTCTGCTCGGCTCGGCCTAATTTGAATCTCGATGCCCTTCCGGTCTCGAGCTTAGCCCGGCGCCAGCTCGGCGTCCGGCACCTTCAGTTCCGGGTACCTGTCAGCGCCTTGCGCGTCGCCGGCGATCCGGCTTTCCACCACACTCGCCATCGACTGCAGGTCGACCGGCGCGCCGGCCGCCTTTTCAATAGCGCCGACGACGAGGTCGGGGGCGATCCAGTCGGGCTTGTGGCCGAGATTTGCGACCCAGACCAGCTCGGCGCCGGGAATGTCGCGTTCGAGGCCGACGGAATGGACCGTGGCATAGACCACCTTGTCGCGATCGCCGGAGATGACCAAGGTCGGCGCCTTGATCTCACGGTACCCAGGCGAGGCCGCGCGCACATAGTCGTAAAGTCGGGCCACATCGCGGGCGTTGGCGCGGAAGGCGGGCGGCCTCAGCACAAGCGGAATGGAAGCCTTGCCGATATAGCCCTTCGGCACATTGTTCGGTGAAAACACGCAGGCCGTGGCATTGCCGATCCGCAGCATGCCAGCGGCGTAAGCAATGGTCTCGGAAAACAGCCAGCCGACCACCGGAACAGCCGTCAATTTGTAATACCAGGCGGTCGCGCCGCCCGGCCACGGATGGCTCACGGGCGCCAGGAAGACGAGGCCGAGCGTCTTTTGCGGATGCTGGCGCGCGAAGGCGGTTGTGACCGCGCCGCCGAAGGAATGGCCGACGATGATCGCCCTTGCGATGCCGAGCCGATCCATCAGCGCGGCGACAGTGTCGGCCTGCGCCGCCAGCGTTTCGTTGTCGCCGCGCTCGGACCAGCCGAAGCCCGGTCGGTCGAGGAACAGCAGCTCGGCGCGGCCCTCGAGCAGAGGCCTCAGCGGCAGCATCTGGTCCTTGAGATTGGCACTGGCGCCATGCATGAAGACGACAGGCGGCAGACCGGCGCCGGCGGCGGGGACGTGGACATAATGGATGCGGGCACCATCGATGTCGGCGAATGCGCCGATCGGCGGATTGCGACGCTCGATCAGCCAGACGCCGGCGCGGGTAATGCCGGCAAGGGCGATGAGGAAGGCAACGAGGGGGAGGAGCGCGAGGCAGATGAGGTCCATGCGGAAAGTACGGGCGAGCGGATTTAGTTTAGGAGCACGGTGAGTTTGGCGAGCTGGCGGCCTGCTGCCAGGCCAAATTATTGCCCGCTTCGGTGGAGTATCGCAAACGTTCGGCTTGGCCGGGCTTGTCAAGGTCGTCGTCACCTTGCGCGAAGGCTGCAGCGGAGCAGAGTTCTGCACCACCGTCGCGGCGCGGAAAAGTCACGGCATGGGTCGTTGGCTCGAGCCCGAGGATGACGAAAAGCTGCCCCTCAAATGCCCTCGCCGGCCAGGTCTTCCGACAGCGTCGAGACCTGGCCCTGGGCGCTGCGCATCATCGGATAGATGGTGAGCACCTTCTGCCAGGCTTCCAGCGCCGACTGCTTGTGGCCGGTCTCGGCCATGATCTGCGCGAGACCCGACAGCGCGCCGAAATGGCGCGGTTCGAGCCGCAGCGTGTGGTCGATGTCCGACATCGACTTTCCATAGTTCTTCATCAGGAAATGCACGGTAGCGCGGCGGTTCCAGCCTTCGGCATAATCGGGCTGCAAGGTCACCACCTGATCGAGGAAATCGAGCGCGACGTCGAATTTCTGGTCTTCCGCCGCCCTTTGCGCCCATCGCATCATCAGGTCGATCGAGGCGCTGCCGGACTGGTTCCACTCATTCCAGATGCGGCCGGCGATGCGTTCGGCGGCCTTCTCGTTGCGCTCGCGTCTGAGATCGGCAAAGAGCTGGTCGAGCCGTCCCTGCCTGGTCGAGGCGACCGGCGGCGGCGTGATGGCGGGCGGCGGCGAAGCGGCGGGCGGCGTGGCCTCATCCTGCGCCGAAGCGGGCAAGGTCGTTCCGGAAAGGACGAGGGCAATGAAGAACGCAAAAAGAATCCGCATGTCCGGAATCTAGTCCCGGACGGCGGATCGTCAAAATGATTTTAGCGTGAGAGGTCCGGCGAACCGGCAGTCGACATCAGCGGCGCGGCGCTTAGCGCCGCGCGCAAGTCTCAGCCCTGGCGCGCCTTGTAGCGCGGAGCGGTCTTGTTGATGATGTAGATGCGTCCCTTGCGGCGAACCAGCCGGTTGTCGCGGTGACGCGCCTTGAGCGCCTTGAGCGAATTCTTGATCTTCATGGTCTTGCCTGTTCGGTCGGGGGCCCGGTCCCGGGCCGAATTTTAAAGGCGCGCCCGAAAAAAGCGCGCCTTGAACTTGCTTGGCTCATAAACGAGGAGCCTTGCCCGTGTCAACCGCAAGCGGGCGGCTCTTATGCCGCAAATGGTGCGCTGATCAAATATTCGCCATAGGTAACGCGCGGCATTGCGCGACTCAGAGGCGGCTGGAATGTTGCGGGCCACGCCAGAGCGGGACATCGGTCCCCTCCGGTTATGTCTATTTGTTTAGCTGCATTTCTGCGACGCCAAGCGATTCCTCTAGGTTGCAGATGCTCTCAGCGAAACGGAGTCTTATCATGCGCCGTCTCTTTCTGCCCGCATGCCTTGTCCTCATCGCGACGGTTCCGGCTGCATGGGCCGAGGACTGCGACCGCAGCGACGACAGCCAGTCGATGATGAATATCTGCGCCAATGCCGATTATCAGGCGGCCGATGCCAAGCTCAACGCCGCCTACAAGGATATTGTCGGCCGCAATGACGAGAAGGCCAACAAGTTGCTGCAGACCGCACAGCGCGCCTGGATCACCTTCCGCGACGCCGAATGCGCCTATTCGACCGCCGACAGCGAGGGCGGTTCCATCCACCCGATGGAGGTTTCGCAATGCCTGACGGAGCTGACCACCGAGCGCACCAAGCAACTCACCTCCGGCCCCAACTGCCAGGAAGGCGATCCGAGCTGCGCCAGCCCGGACGAGGACGAAGACGTGCAGTAGTCGGCGTTAGCGCCGACGCTCAATGCGCGTGAAATGGCCCATCTTGCGCCCGGGTCGGGACTCGGCCTTGCCGTAGAGATGCAGCATCAGGTCGGGCTCGGCGAGCAGCGCCGGAACCTTCAGCATGTCATCGCCGATCAGGTTTTCCATGACACAGTCGGAATGCCGGGCAGGCGAGCCCAGCGGCAGGCCGGCGACGGCGCGGATATGCTGTTCGAACTGCGAGACGATGCAGGCGGCCTCCGTCCAGTGGCCGGAATTGTGGACACGCGGCGCCAGCTCATTGGCTAAAAGCGAACCGTCGGCAAGGACGAAGAACTCGACGCCGATGACGCCGACATAGTCGAGCGCCGCAAGGATTTTTGCTGCCGCTTGCTTCGCCGCCGATGCGGTGTCCGGAGCGATGGCGGCCGGCAATGTCGACGTTCGCAATACGCCTTCGCGATGGATATTCTCGGCCGGATCGTAGGCGGCAACCGAGCCGTCCTGCCCGCGCGCGGCGATCACCGAAATTTCGCGCTCGAAAGCGACCAGCGATTCGAGGATCAGCGGCACATTGCCCATCGCCTCGCAGATACCGGCAAAGCCGCCAGTCTCCATGTTGCGGAAGACGCGCTGGCCTTTGCCGTCATAGCCCATGCGGCGCGTCTTTAGCACGCCGCTGCCGCTGAATTTCTTCAGCGCGGCCGACAGATGGTCGCCAGTATCGACCGGGCAGAATTCGGCTGTGAGAACGCCGATGCCGTTCAGGAAATTCTTCTCGGTCAGACGGTCCTGCGCGACTTCGAGGGCGCGCGCCGGCGGATAGACGGGAACGTGCGCCGCGAGTGTCTGCGCCGCTTGAACCGGGACATTCTCGAATTCGTAGGTGACGACAGCGCTGGCGCCGGCCAGTTCGGCAAGGGCCGCCGGATCGTCATAGGCGGCGACGATCTGCCGGTTGGCGACCTGCGCCGCCGGGCTGTCGGCCTGTGGCTCCAGCACGACCGTGCGGTAGCCAAGGCGAGCGGCTGCCATAGCCAGCATGCGGCCAAGCTGGCCGCCGCCGATGATGCCGATGGTCGATCCCGGGGCCAGGCTCACGGGGTATCTGCCGGTTCGGTGGCGACCTTGGCGGTCTGTGCGGTGCGCCAGGCATCGAGGCGGGCGGCGAGTTTTTCATCGCTCAGCGCCAGGACGGCCGCGGCGAGAAGGGCGGCGTTGGCAGCACCGGCCTTGCCGATGGCTAACGTTCCGACCGGAATGCCGGCCGGCATCTGCACGATGGAGAGCAGCGAATCCTGGCCGGACAACGCCTTGGATTCCACCGGCACGCCGAAGACGGGCAGCGGCGTCATCGCCGCCGTCATGCCGGGCAGGTGCGCCGCGCCGCCGGCGCCGGCGATAATCACCTTGTAGCCGGCCGCCTTGGCGCCCTTGGCGAATTCGTAGAGGCGGTCCGGCGTGCGGTGTGCCGAGACGATCAGTTTTTTGTGCAGGATGCCCAGCGCGTCAAGCGTTTCCGCCGCCTGGCGCATCGTCGCCCAGTCGGACTGGCTGCCCATGATGATGGCGACGTCGGCACGCTGATCGGTCAAGGTTTTCGCTCCCGGCGGCAAAGGCGCGCCTTAGCGGAATTCGCCGGCAGCCGCAAGGATTGTCGCGGCTGCGGGCCGACGGTGGCGAGGCCTAGTCCGGCCAGCGCAGCGCGCCCGCCGAATCCTTGCGCGCCGCTTTCATCGCATCCGCGGGACGCTCCGAGGCAGTCAGTACCGCGCGCAAGCACTCGGCCACGATCTCGGCCTCGCCGGGATGGAGATTGCAGGGGTCGAGGAAGAAATGGCCGCGTTCGACCTCGTGGTTGCGCACAATAACCGGCGGGGAGCCGGCGGCCAAAGCCGAGGCTAGGCCCGCGGCGGTGAAGCGGCTCTCCGGACGGACGAACACCTGCAGGCGGTCGAGCGGGTTGGCGGTTGGGTCGGGCACGATCTCAGCGCCAATGCCCGGAATGCCTTGCAGCGCATCCTTCCACAGATCGAGCGCTGCCTCTTCGCGCCGGCGGATGCCGGCATGGTCGCGCTTTTCCCAGGCGTCGAGCGCCGCCATGGTGCCGGCGATGCTTTCCTTCCCGACCTTCATGGCCCGGGCGACGCCGCGATTCTGCAGATAGGCGGCGCGCACCAGATCCTTGCGGCCGGTGACGATGCCGCTGGTCGGGCCACTCAGGAATTTGTGGCCGCTGTAGACGACGATGTCGGCGCCTTGCGCGAGAAATGTCCGCAGATCGTATTCCGAAGCGGCATCGACGATCACCGGCACATTCTTGGCGTGGCAGATCTCGCAGAACTCCTCCAGCGAAAGCATGCCGTACTGCACCGTGTGGTGGGCGACGACGTAAAGCGCGGCCGCCGTGCGCTCGTTGATCGCCTCGCGCACGTGGTAATCCTGCGTGACGCTGACGGTGCCCGCCGGAATGACCTTGGCGCCGGCCACGCGGATCGACTGATCGATCGGCGCGCCGTAATTGACGATATGGCCGAGCTGGATGACGACCTCCGATTTCAGCCCTTCGGTGTCGTCGGGCAGCCGTTCGATGGCCAGCAGGTTGGTGCCGGTCATCGCGCCGGCGATCGCCATTGTGATGCCTGAGGCGCAGCAGGCGGTGATGAAGCCGGCCTCGCTGCCGGTGAGACGGGCGACGACTGCGCTCGCGGCGCGCTGCAAATCGTCCATCTCCACCCATTGCGAGGCGATCTCGGCCATGGCGCTGATCGCTTCCGGGACGATGATGGAAGCGCCGAGCGTCGTCATCGTGCCCGAGACGTTGATGATCGGACGGAGTCCCAGCCGCTCGCGGATCGTAGTGTTGGAGCCGTTCTCGGAATAGGTTTTCATGGCAGCAGATCCCAGTGTCAGGCGGCGATCTCGACGACCGCTTCGATTTCGACGGTGATGTTTCCAGGCAGCGAGCCGACACCGATCGCCGAGCGCGCGTGGCCGCCGATCTTGTCGAAGACATCGGCGAAGAGATCGGAGCAGCCATTGACCACCTTCGGGTGATCGCTGAAGGTCGGCGTCGCATTGACGAAGCCGAGCAGCTTGACGACGCGCACGATGCGCCCGAGGTCGCCCGCCGCCGCGTGCATGACGGCAAGCAGGTTGAGGCCGGTGAGCCGGGCATGCTCATAGGCCTGTTCGACGGTGACGTCCTCGCCGACCTTGCCGGTGCAAAGCGTGCCATCGGCGCGCAGCGGCCCCTGGCCCGAGAGGAAGATCAGCCGGCCGCTCTCGGCATGAGTGACGAAGTTGGCGATGGGCGTTGGCGGCTCGGGCAGCGTCAGGCCGAGTTCGGCGAGCCGGGTGTAAGGCGTCATGGAAGAATGCTCCTTGGATGGCATTTGCCATCCGATGTCAGAATTGCGAGGCGCGGAAGCGCGCCAAAAAAGTCCGCAGGCGCTCGTTCGTGGTCTCCGCGGCAAGCACCTCCTTCGGCGGCCCGACGGCGCTGACGCCGCCGTCGGCCATGAAGACGATGCGGCTTGAGGCGTCGCGGGCGAAGGCCATCTCATGCGTCACCATCACCATGGTCATGCCGTCCTCGGCGAGGCTTTTCACCACGGCCAGAACCTCGCCGACGAGTTCCGGATCGAGGGCCGAGGTGATCTCGTCGAGCAGCAGGATCTTCGGCTCCATGGCGACGGCGCGGGCGATGCCGACACGCTGCTGCTGGCCGCCGGAAAGCTCGGCGGGCAGGCTGTCGGCCTTGTGGGCGAGACCGACACGACCCAGCCAGTGCTCGGCGATCGAGCGCGCCTCGCCGCTGCTCTTGCCGCGTACCTTGGTGAGGCCGAGCATGATGTTGCCGGCCGCCGTCAGATGCGGGAACAGGTTGAAGCCCTGGAACACCATGCCCGTCTCGGCGCGCATGGCGGCCAAGTCGCGCTCGCTGCGGCGCTGGCGCGCGCCGCCGTCGCGAAAACCGACCTCCTTGCCGTCGATGCGGATCGAGCCGCTGTCGTAGCTTTCGAGGAAGTTGACGCAGCGCAGCAGCGTGGTCTTGCCGCTGCCGGACGGTCCGATGATGGCGACCACCTCGCCCTTCGCCACCTTGAGGCTGACCGAGCGCAGCACCTCGACCGAGCCAAAGGATTTCGAGACCTCGGCGATATCGAGAAGCGCAGGGCTGTTATCGGAAGTGGTGGCCATTGTGCTATTCCCGGATGAAGGCAAAGCGCTGCTCCAGCCGTCGGCTGGCAAGCGAAAGCGCGTAGTTGACGCCGAAATAGAGAAGGGCGCCGAGGATATAGAGCGGCATCGCCTCATAGGTGCGGCCGATGACCTGGTTGATGGCCTGCATCAGATCGGTGATGCCGAGCAGCGAGACCAGCGCGCTGCCCTTGACCGCGTCGGTGACGCCGTTGATCCAAGGCGGCAGGAAGCGGCGGAAGGCCTGCGGGAAAATCACGTAGGTAAGGCGCTGGCGAAAGGTCAGGCCGATCGCCATCGCCGCTTCCGATTGGCCTTTCGGGATCGAGGCGACCGCGCCGCGCAGATATTCGACGACCTGCGCGGTCTTGAACAAGGTCAACGCCAGCACCGCCGCCCAGAAGGACTGGAGATGCACGCCGACGGCCGGCAGGCCGTAATAGACGAAGAAGATCAGCACCAGGATCGGGATGCCGCGGACGGTGTCGCTGAAGATCCGCACCGCCCAGCGCAAGGGTGCGGGCCCGTAGACGAGGCCGACGCCGAGGACAACGCCGGCGATCAGCGACAGCACCACGACGAGCAGCGACACCCAAAGCGTCAGCGCGAAGCCTTCGGCGAGGAACGGCAGGGCGTAGGCGATCTGGCCAAGCATCAGCGCGCCGTCCTATACCAGCGCTCGACCAGCCGGAGCGCGAAGAGCAGGGCGTAACCCGTCACCAGATACATCGCCGTCACCACCAGATAGACCTCGACGATGCGGAAGGTGTTGAAGTTGATCCATTGCGCGCCGTAGGTCAGCTCGGGCACCGAGATGACGGAAGCGACGGACGTGTCCTTGAACAGCGAGATGAAGGTGTTCGAAAGCGCCGGCAGGGTGATGCGCATCATCGTCGGCAGCCGCACATGGACCAGCCGCCGCCATGGCGTAAGGCCGATCGCCTTGCCGGCATCGATCTGGCCGCGCGGCACGGCTTCGAGGCCGGATCGGAACACTTCGACCAGATAGGCGCCGCTGTAGACGGCAAGCGTGGCGACGAAGGACGTCTGCGCGCTGTAGGCCAGGTCGATGACGGTCGGCAGACCGTAGAAGACCAGATAGACCAAGAGGATCAGCGGCACGTTGCGGATGAATTCGACGTAAGACGCGATAATGCCGCGCACGACGCGCCCGGCCGAGACATACCAGACGGCCAGTACCAGCCCGATGACAATGCCGATGGCGATCGAGATCACGGCAAGCTCGAGGCTGAGCAGCAGTCCGCCCCACAGCTTGTCGAAATGGCGCCAGATCAGGTTGAAATTGAGCGTATAGCCCATGCGTCCGTCTCAATGGCCTTGGTGACGATAAAGAATTCGCCACTGCAGGAACCCGTGTCGAGGAGAACAGGCGGAAGGGCGCTTGTTGCGTCCCTCCGCCGGCTAAAGTCAGACGGGCCTCGTCAGATGACCGGGAAGCCCGGATGGCGCGGCGGCGGCTCCTGGCCGAAATATTCCTTGAAGGCAGCGTCGTAGAGCGCCGTCTCGTGGCCGAACATGGCGATGGTGAAGGTCTGGTTCACGTAGGTCAGCCAGTCGAGGTCGCCCTGCCTGATGGCCGCGCCGTAAAGCATCGAATACCAGCTCTTGCCGGCGTCGAAATATTTGTCCGGGTTGCGCGAGGCGAGCCAGCGCACGGTGGAGAGGTCGACCGCGGCGGCGTCGACGCGCTTGGATTCCAGCGCCTGCAGCACGTTGGCCTGGGTGTCGATCTGCATCACCTGCGCCTGCGGCAGGGCAAAGTGCACCGAGTTTTCGGCATCGACATTCTGCAGGATCGAGATGCGCGTGGCCGAGCCGTTCGCCAGCAGCTTGTCGAAAGTCTTGTTCTCGGAGCCGGGCAGCGTCAGCAGCGCGACGCCTTCGACATAGTAGGGGCGCGAGAAGTGGATCAGCTGCGAGCGCTGCGCCGTCATGGTCATGAACTGGATGGTGATGTCGACCTTGTTGGTGGTCACGTTCGGAATGCGCTGCGCCGGATCCTGCATGACGAATTCGACCTTGGTCGGGTCATCGAAAAGGCCCTTGGCGAGGATGCGCCCCATGGTGATGTCCATGCCGACCAGCTCGCCGGCATCGTTCTCGAAATGCCACGGCGCGTTGGTGCTGCCGGTGCCTACGATCAGCTTGCCGCGATCGAGCGCGGTCCGCAGTACGCTGTCGGACGCGGCTTGCGCGGCGGCCTTCTCGGCGCTGACCGCGGTGAGCGCGCCGGCGGTGGCAAGTCCGGCCATTCCCAATTTCAGAAAATCACGTCTTCCGGATGTGTCGTTCACGGCGACCTCCTTTGGTGGTGTGTTCCCCATGAATACACGCGTCAGCAATCGATATACGATTGTCTCTTACAAGAGACGTATGTATCCTGTACAAGACAGATACTAACACCGGGAATCGACAATGCAAGATGGCGAAGCACTGACCGAGTGGCGGGCCGCAGGTTCGGACGAAGAGAGGCCCGCGAATTCTCGCGAAAAGGGTCTCAACCGCGCGCTGCACATTCTGGAGTTCCTGCATGCGAGGCAGCGCGCGATCGGCATCGGCGAGCTGGCCAAGGGGCTCAACGCCCCCCGCTCGACGACCTACACGCTCGTTCGCGAGCTGGTCGGTGCCGGTCTCCTGGAGATGGCCGGCGACGGCAACCGCGTCTATTTCGGCAAGAAGCTTTACCTCTACGGAATGGCCTATATGCGCGGCAACGACCTCCTCAGGCGCGGACGGCAGGAGGTCGACACGCTGTCGCGCGAGACCGGCGAGACCTCGGAGCTGTGCATGCTGCAGAGCGGCCGCTACACGATCGTCCATTCGAGCCCGGGCACCAGGCCGTTCCGCATCAGCTCGGCCACCGGCCTGCAGATCCCGCTGCCTTGGACCGCGTCGGGCCGGCTGCTGCTCGCCGGCCTGGAACGCAGCCGGATCGAGGCGATGATCTCCCCGGACGACCTCGTGCTGCCGGATGGCCGCAAGATCGAGCTCGACGACTTCATCGACGACATCGCAAAAGCCCGCGTCACCGGCTATTGCGTGACGTCGGGCCTTGTCGACGCCTATACCAAATGCTTGGCGGCGCCGGTCTTTTCAGCGCCCGGGAAGATCGAGGCGACGATGTGCCTGGTGGTTCCGATCGACACGTCGGAAGATCGGACAGGCGAGCTGGTCGCGCTGCTGCGTGACCGCGCCGCGCGGCTTTCGATCTCTTAGCCGTCGAGCGAAGGAAGCTGCCGGTCAGGCGATGATGTCGGGGATGATGCGGTCTTCCAGCGCCATCAGCCGGTCCTTCAGCATCAGCTTCTTCTTCTTCATGCGCTGGATCTGCAGCGGGTCGCAACCCATGGCGATCATCGCATTGATGGCGGCGTCGAAATCGGCGTGTTCCTGTTTGAGCCGGGAATATTCGAGGCGTATCTCAGCCTGTTCCTGTTCGGACATTATCTACCGTCTGCGTATGCGTCGCCCAGGGATGGGCCTTTGGGCGGGGCCGGTGGGGTTTGTGACCGGCGGGCCGCTGATATCACATTTCACATTGTCGTGGAATGCTACCACGCGGCATTCGACATCGAGATTGGTTGGTGGCAAACTGTCATCGTGCCGTCACAGTAGCGACCTGCGGTGGACGTGCCTGAGACGGCTGCAATCGAGGAATCCATGAAAGGGAGAACCAATCATGTCTCTTGCATCCCATCTTGATGAGCTGCAGCGGAAGCACGGCGACATCGAGCGCGAGCTTATCGACGCGATGAATCATCCTTCGGTAGACGACCTCGAGATCGCCACTCTGAAGCGGCGCAAGCTGGCAATCAAGGACGAGATTGAAAAGCTGAAGGCGAAACCGACGGCACACTGAAACTCCTCTAGGCAGCATAACCGCACCCGTCGGGTGCAACCCAACCGGTGGCAAGAATGCCGCCGGTCCGGTGAGTTTACGCTGAATTTCCCGAACTCTTCCCGGAATGCAACCGCAGCCCGATGTGGGCTGCTGAACCGCACGGCCGCCGCCGAAGGGGCAGCCGATTTGCGGACCGTGGCTGTCACCGGCCATTGACAAGCCATCTTTGCTCCGCCACCTCATGCCCGGAACTTCCAGATGAAGGCGGCCGGCATGACCGGATATTTTTCTTCTCCTTTCCCGCGGCGCGCATCGGTCGGCGTCGATGTCGGCGGCGTGATGGTCGGCGGCGGCGCGCCGGTCGTCGTGCAGTCGATGACCAACACCGATACCGCCGACATCGATCAAACCGTTGCCCAGGTGGCGGCGCTGCATCGCGCCGGCTCGGAGATCGTGCGCATCACCGTCGACCGCGACGAAAGCGCCGCCGCCGTGCCGCGCATCCGTGATCGGCTGGCCCGGCTCGGCGTCAACGTACCGCTGGTCGGCGACTTCCACTATATCGGTCACAAGCTGCTCGCCGATCACCCGGCCTGCGCCGAGGCGCTGGCGAAATACCGCATCAACCCCGGCAATGTCGGCTTCAAGGAAAAGAAGGACCGCCAGTTCGCCGCGATCGTCGAGATGGCGATCAGATACGACAAGCCGGTGCGCATAGGCGTCAACTGGGGCTCGCTCGACCAGGAGCTCTTGACCCGGCTGATGGATGACAACCAGGCCCAGGGCTCGCCGCTCACCGCCCAGGAAGTCACCCGCGAGGCGATCGTGCAGTCGGCGATCCTGTCGGCGGAGATGGCGGAAGAGATCGGGCTCGGCCGCGACAAGATCATCCTGTCGGCCAAGGTCAGCGGGGTCCAGGATCTGATCGCCGTCTATACCGAGCTTGCGACCCGCTCCAACCATGCGCTGCATCTCGGGCTGACCGAGGCCGGCATGGGCACCAAGGGCATCGTCGCTTCCTCAGCTGCCATGGGTATCCTTCTGCAGCAGGGCATCGGCGACACGATCCGCATCTCGCTGACGCCGGAGCCGAACGGCGACCGCACGCGCGAGGTGCAGGTGTCGCAGGAACTTTTGCAGACGATGGGCTTCCGGCAGTTCGTGCCGATCGTCGCGGCCTGCCCCGGCTGCGGCCGCACGACCTCCACCGTCTTCCAGGAACTGGCCCAGAGCATCCAGGCCGACATCCGCAAGAACATGCCGGTGTGGCGCGAGAAATATCCGGGCGTCGAGAACCTCAAGGTCGCGGTGATGGGCTGTATCGTCAACGGCCCCGGCGAATCCAAGCATGCCGACATCGGCATATCTTTGCCCGGAACCGGCGAGACGCCGACGGCGCCGGTGTTCATCGACGGCAAGAAGGCGGCGACGCTGCGTGGTCCCTCGATCGCGCAGGATTTCGAAAAGATGGTCGCCGACTATATCGAGCAGCGGTACGGACACGGCAAAGCCGCCGCGGAATAAGCCATGCAGCGCTTGCTCAGGACGGCACTGATCCTGATTTGCGCGCTGATCCCTGCCGGTCAGGCATTCGCCGATCCGCCGCAGTCGCGATCGGCCGCAAAACGGCTAATCAACCGCGTCTGTGATCTGATCGAAACTCAGGCCGAGCAAAATGGCCTGCCCAAGGATTTCTTCGCCCGGCTGATCTGGAAGGAGAGCCGCTTCGATCCGAACGCGGTGAGCCCCGTGGGCGCCGAAGGCATCGCCCAGTTCATGCCGGGCACCGCCAAGCTGCGCGGGCTTGCCGATCCCTTCGACATCGGGCAGGCGATCCCCGCCTCGGCCAAGTATCTTGCCGAGATGAAGGCGGGCTACGGCAATCTCGGCCTCGCGGCTGCCGCCTACAATGCGGGCGAGAACCGCGTGTCGCGCTGGCTGTCCTCCGGCGGCTTCCTGCCGATGGAGACCGAAAGCTATGTCTTCGACATCATGGGCGAGCCGGTCGACAAGTTCTCGGACACCGCCTATGCCGGCACTATCCGGCCGCTCGATGCGAAGATGAGCTTCGCGGTCGCCTGCCGCAGGCTACCGGTGATCATGTCGCAGACCGTCGCCATGGCCTCGATCAACGTCAAGCCATGGGGCGTCCAGGTGGCCGGCAATTTCCGCCGCTCCGCCGCAATCAGCCAGTGGTTGCGGGTTCGCGGCCGATTCCCTTCCCTGCTTGGCAGCCATGATCCTGTGGTCAGCCGCGTGCGCACGCCGATCGGCCGGCGCGGCATCTATGCGGTCAGGATCGGTGCCGACTCGCGCGCCGAGGCCAACGGCATCTGCAATAAGCTGCAAAGCGTCGGCGGGGCGTGCCTGGTTATGCGAAACCGGTAGCTCAAGCCGTCTTCGTCGCCACCGTCTCGCTGAGCCAGGTGCCGATCTTGGCGCCGAGGCGGTCCGGGGAGACCGGCTTCGGCAGGTAGTCATCCATGCCGGCCTCCATGCATTTTTCGCGGTCGCCCTTCAGCGCATGCGCGGTGACGCCGATGATCGGCGTATGGCTGCCGTTCTGCCCTTCGATGGCGCGGATGGCGCGCGTCGCCTCGTAACCGTTCATCTCCGGCATGGAGACGTCCATCAGCACCAGCCGGGGCCGCAGCGAGCGGTACATCTCGACCGCGGTGCGGCCGTTGCCGGCAATGCGATAGCTGAGGCCGAGGCCGTTGAGGATCTGTCCGAAGACCAATTGGTTCACGTCATTGTCCTCGGCGATCAGGATATCGATCGGACCGCCCGGCGCCGCCGCCGGTTCGGGCGCGAGGACCGGAACGGCTGGACCGCGGATGACGGTGAAGGGCGGCGGAGCTGACTGGACGACGACCGGCTCGCGCACGAAATGCGCCTTGCCGCCTTGCGTGCGCGCCTTCTGGATGGCGGAGATCACGGTGCCGAGCAGCACCGCCGAACGCGCCGGCTTGGTGAGATGCGCGACGATGCCGAAATCGATCACCAATCGGCCGAAATCGACCTGGTCGACCGAGGTGAGCAGCACGACCGGAATGGAAGACAGGCGGCTGTCGGCGGCAATCGCCTTGGCGACGTCGGCGCCGTTCATGCCGGGCATCTGGTAGTCAAGGATGATGCAGTCGACCGAAGCGCCGAGCTGGCAGGCGCGGTCGAGGAAGGCGAGGCCGACGGCGCCGCTTTCGGCCGCGGCGCAGTCGAAGCTCCAGCTGCGCAGCTGCTCGAGCAGGATCTCGCGATTGACCGGGTTGTCGTCGATGACCAGGACGCGGGCGCCGGTGACGTCGACCGGCACGATCTCGTCGCGCGCTTGCTGTTTGTGTGCCGGCAGCGGTACGGCGAACCAGAAGACCGAGCCGCGGCCGATCTCGCTCTCAACGCCGATCTTGCCGCCCATCAGGTCGACGAGGCGGGCGGAGATGGCAAGGCCGAGCCCGGTGCCTTCGTGACGACGGGTGGACGAGCCGTCGACCTGGGCGAATTTCTCGAACACGCTCTGCAGCTTTTCGGCGGGGATTCCGATGCCGGTGTCCTCGACGCGGACCTTGAGCTGGACGGTCCCATCGACCACATCGCCGCCGACATCGATCAGCACATGCCCCTTCTCGGTGAACTTCACCGCATTGCCGAGCAGGTTGGTAACGATCTGGCGGAAACGGCCGGCGTCGCCGACGACGAAGCCAGGCAGGCGCGGGTCGACGCGCACGATGAGCTCGAGGTTCTTTTCGGCAACGCGGGCCGAGACCAGCGTGGCCACGTCCTCGACCGCTTCGGCCAGGCGGAACGGGGCGGGGTCGAGCGTCAGCTGGCCGGCATTGATCTTCGAGAAATCGAGAATGTCGTTGATGATGGTGAGCAGCGCGTTGCCGGATTTGACGATGACGTCGGTGAAGGTCTTCTGGCGCGGCGTCAGCTCGGTCTTGGCGAGAAGCTCGGCCATGCCGAGCACGCCGTTCATCGGCGTGCGGATCTCATGGCTCATATTGGCGAGGAATTCCGATTTCGCCCGGTCGGCCGCCTCGGCCTTGAACAACGATGCGGCGGTTTCGGCGAAGGCGCGGCGGATCGCGTTCTCCATCGGCCGGAAGATCAGAACCGCGGCGATGGCGATGACGGCGATCAGCAGACCGCTCGCCCATAGGAGCAGCCGGTCGCTGGCGGCATCGGCGAGGCGCCGCTCGTCATCGAGCGCGGTGCGCACGCGCACCAGCATCGGCTGGGCGAAAAGATCGTTCTGGTTGCGGATCTCGCGGTAGCTCCATTCGTCGACTGTCTGGGCCACCGACATCAGGTTGAAATTGCGCACCATGTCGCGCGCCGACCAGAACAGATCGTCGTTCACCGAAGCGGATTCGAGCGCATTGAGCGTATTCTTCGACAGCCGCGGCCTGATCGCCGCGAGCTGCGCGTTCAGGATTTCGATCTCGCCCATCAGCCGTTCGGAATGGCCGCGCGCGGCTGCGGTCAGCCCATCGCGGGTCTCGGCCCGCCACACGGTTCCGGTCGTCTCGGCGAAATTGGTGGCGTTGCGCAGGTCGCGCGAGAAGATGACGAAATTGGCGCTCAAGGCATCGACCTCGTGGCGGTATGAGTTCACGCGGTTGAGCGCGAACATGACGGCCGCCGAGGCCAGGGCAAAGACGAGCAATCCCGAAATATAGCGGACCCGGATCGACCGGATGAAGGAGGAATACTCCGGCATGCGCAACCCCAACCCAAACGCACAATTTTAACGGTCGGGATTACGCTTGATTTACATTAAGATTTCGTTGGTGCGGCTGCCTGTCTTGCCTGCGCATTGAGGGCTCAGGGGAAGATTTAAGCTCGTCAATCCGTCGACAAGGGAAACTCGTTGGCGATGGTGACGTGGTGGTGAATGCGGCCCTCGAAATATCGGGACAGCACCGCTTCGGTCGCGGCGCGCGATTCGGCGCGGGCTGGGCTAGCGAGGGCCGCGTTTACCGCCGCCATGTCGCGGTAATTGATCGCCAGGATCATCGGGAATTCCGGCGCGCCGTCGTCGCGCTTCTCGGCAAAGCTGACGCGTACGTCGAGCGCGCCCGGGAACGCCTTCCATTTGGGCAGCACGGTCTCGATCACGTCCCTGCGGAACGCCTCCGTCTGACCGTCCTTCACCTTGCCCTCGAACAATGCGTAGCGCGTGATCATTTGTTGTCCTCCTCATCCTTGCGTCGGAAAAATTCCATCAAAGCGGCCTGGTCCTCGCCACCCAGTCCGGCGGCCGTCAGCAGGCGATGTACCTCGGCGCACAGCGCCGTCAGCGGCATTGCCGTATGCGTGCGCCGCGCCAGGTCCTGCGCAGCGTTGAGGTCCTTCACCATGTTGTCGATGCGGCCGGTGCGGCGGTAGTCGCGGGTGGCGAAGCGCGGCAGGTATTCCTGCAGGATGGCGCCGTCGGCGCGGCCGCCCTTCAGCGCCTGCGGAATCTTGAGCGCGTCGACACCGGCGTCCAGCGCCAGCCGGGTCGCTTCCGCCACAGCCATGAAATTCAGGGCGCAGAGCACCTGGTTGATCAGCTTGGTCGTCTGCCCCGCACCGGCCGGGCCCATATGCGTATAGTTGCTGGCGACCTGGTGGAGCACCTTGTGCGCGTCCGCCACATCTTCCGCCTTGCCGCCGGCCATCAGCGTCAGCTCGCCGACGAGGGCTTTCGGCGCCCCGCCCGAGAGCGGAGAGTCGACCCAGCGCAGACTCCTTTCGCCGGCGTCCGCCGCCAGCTGGCGCGTCGCGTCGGGGTCGATGGACGACATGTCGATGATCAGCGTGCCGGGCTTCGCGCCGGCGGCGACGCCGCCATCTCCGAACACGGCGCGGCGCACGATCGCCGCGGAATTGAGGCTGAGGATGACGAAGTCGGCCGCTGCGGCGGCCGCGGCCGCGCTGGCTGCGGCGCTGGCGCCCTTCGCAACCAGCGTTTCCACCTTGGCCGTGTCGAGATCAAACACGAAGAGCCGGTTGCCGGTAGCGAGCAGGCGATCGCCGATCGCTCCGCCCATGGCACCGGCACCGATTAGCGCGACTATGTTGGTCATGACGGTCGCTCCTCAAATCTGGACGTTATGTCCGCGACAATCTTTTCGAGCGGTGCGTCGATCGCCACCGCGATGGCATTCTCGTCCTTGCCTGGCACTTCCAACGTCGCGAACTGGCTGTCGAGCAGGCCGGTCGGCATGAAATGGCCGGTGCGCTCGCTCATGCGCCGGGAAATCAGTTCACGCGAACCATCGAGATAGATGAACAGCACCGGCGCGCGGGCCTGCTCGGTGATGAAATCGCGATAGGCGCGCTTCAGCGCCGAACAACCGACGATGACCGGTGCGGGCTGCAGCCTCAGCGTTCCGCCGACTTTCGCAAGCCATGGCCACCTGTCGGCGTCGTCAAGCGGAATGCCTGCGCTCATCTTGGCGATGTTGGCCCCGGGGTGCAGCTTGTCGCCTTCCACATACGTCGCGTGGATCGCACGGGCCAGCGCCTCGCCGACCGTCGTTTTGCCCGAACCGGTGACGCCCATGACGACCATGCGCGGCGGCAGGTCAGATCGAAGCTGTGATGCCGCCATCGACATAGAGGACATGTCCGTTGACAAAGGAGGAGGCGTCGGACGCCAGGAAGACGCAGGCGCCGACCAGTTCTTCGACCTTGCCCCAGCGGCCGGCCGGCGTGCGCTTTTCAAGCCAGGCGCTGAAGGCCGGGTCGGCGACGAGGGCCGCATTGAGCGGCGTGTCGAAATAACCGGGCGCGATGGCGTTGCATTGCAGGCCGTGCCTGGCCCAGTCGGTCGCCATGCCCTTGGTGAGATTGCCGACCGCGCCCTTGGTCGCCGTGTAGGGTGCGATACCCGGCCGCGCGAGCGCGGTCTGCACGCTGGCCATGTTGATGATCTTGCCGCGGCCGCGCCGGATCATGTGGCGCGCCACAGCCTGGCCGACATGGAAGACGCTGGCGACGTTGGTCTGCAGCAGGCGCTCGAACGCGTCGGCGGGAAAGTCCTCGAGCGGCGTACGGAACTGCATGCCGGCATTGTTGACGAGGATGTCGATCGCTCCTTGAGCCTGCTCGAACGCATCGATGGCGGCGCGTACCGCATCATGGTCGGTCGCATCGAAAGCGAGCGTCGCAGCGCCGGGGATTTGCGCGGCCGCAACGGCGAGTTTTGCTTCGTCGCGGCCGTTGAGGACCACTTTGGCCCCGGCACCGGCGAGCCCCTTTGCCAATGCAAAGCCGATGCCTTGCGAGGAGCCGGTGACGAGCGCGGTGTGCCCGGTGAGATCGAACAAGGTGGACGACATTTTCTCGATTGCCTCTCGTCGCTGTCCGCTTTATGTTATCGATAACATCAGCTGTCAAGTCAAGTGGAGCGAAAACCGATGCAGCGGCCCCATATCCTTCAGGTTGGACCTTATCCCGCGTGGGACGAGGTGCCGCTCAACGAAGCCTTCGTGGTGCATCGTTATTTCGCGGCCGAGGACAAGCCGTCCTTCCTCGCCGACGTCGGGCCGCAGGTCCGCGCCATCGCCACCCGCGGCGAACTCGGCGCGAACCGCGCCATGATCGAGGCGTGCCCGGCGCTCGAGGTCGTCTCCGTCTACGGCGTCGGCTTCGACGCGGTCGATCTGTCGGCGTGCCGGGAGCGCGGCGTGCGGGTCACCAATACGCCTGATGTGTTGACCAACGATGTCGCCGATCTCGGCATCGCCATGATGCTGTGCCTGTCGCGCGGCATGATCGGCGCCGAGCGCTGGGTGCGCGATGGCAGTTGGGCCTCTAAGGGCCTTTACCCGCTGAAGCGCCGGGTCTGGGGCCGGCGGGCCGGCGTGCTCGGCCTCGGCCGCATCGGCTATGAGGTGGCCAAGCGTCTGGCCGGCTTCGGCATGGACATCGCCTACAGCGACGTCGCGCCGAAGGATTTCGCTGCGGACTGGGAGTTCGTCGCCGATCCCGTCGCCCTGGCCGGCCGTTCGGATTTCCTGTTCGTGACGCTCGCAGCGTCGACCGCGACGCGCCACATCGTCAATGGCGAGGTAATCGCGGCGCTTGGCGAGGACGGCATGCTGATAAACATTTCGCGCGCCTCCAATATCGACGAGGATGCGCTGCTCGATGCGCTCGAGAGGAAGGCGCTCGGGTCTGCCGCGCTCGACGTTTTCGAGAGCGAGCCGAAGCTCAATCCGCGGTTCCTGGCGCTCGACAACGTCCTTTTGCAGCCGCACCATGCGTCGGGCACCATCGAGACGCGCAAGGCGATGGGCAAGCTGGTACGCGACAACCTTGCCGCTCATTTTGCTGGCCAGCCGTTGCTGACGCCGGTGCTGTGAAATTGTTTCAACGCAAGTTTTCACGCAAAGCCTGCCTGCACAGTTGAGGAGTTCGCCTGCCATGAAGTCGATCGTCATCCACGCCGCCAAAGACCTGCGCATCGAGGACCGTCCGGTCGAGGAGCCGGGGCCGGGCCAGGTGCTGTTGCGTCTCGCCGCCGGCGGCATCTGCGGCAGCGACCTGCACTACTACAATCACGGCGGCTTCGGAACGGTGCGCCTGAAGGAGCCGATGATCCTCGGCCACGAAGTCTCCGGCGTGATCGAGAGCCTCGGGCCGGGAGTGAATGGACTGCAGACGGGACAGCTTGTCGCCGTGTCTCCGTCGCGGCCCTGCTACAGCTGCCGCTATTGCCGCGAGGGCATGCACAACCAGTGCCTCAACATGCGCTTCTACGGCAGCGCCATGCCGTTCCCGCATATCCAGGGCGCGTTTCGTGAAATGCTGGTGGCGGACGCGATTCAGTGCATCCCGGCCGACGGGCTGACCGCCGGCGAGGCGGCGATGGCCGAACCGCTGGCGGTCTGTCTGCACGCGACGCGCCGGGCCGGAGAGATGCTGGGCAAACGCGTGCTGGTCACCGGCTGCGGCCCGATCGGCCTGCTGTCGATCATCAGCGCGCGCCGCGCGGGTGCCGCCGAGATCGTCGCCGTCGACATCACCGGTTTCACGCTGTCGATGGCCATGCGCGCCGGCGCCGACAAGACCATCAACACCCGAAGCGAGCCGGAAGGATTGGCGCCCTACCTTGCCGACAAGGGAACGTTCGACATCCTCTACGAATGTTCGGGCGCGGCGGCGGCGCTGGCGCAAGGCATCGCGGCGCTGCGTCCGCGCGGCACCATCGTCCAGCTCGGCCTCGGCGGCGCCGAGATGGCACTGCCGATGTCAACGGTGACCGCCAAGGAACTGTCGATCAACGGCTCGTTCCGCTTCCATCCCGAATTCGCCGTCGGCGTCGAGCTGATGCGCAAGGGGCTGATCGACGTGAAGCCGCTGATCACCCACTCGGTGCCGGTCGACGAGGCGCTTTCCGGCTTCGAGCTCGCCAACGACCGCAGCCAGGCGATGAAGGTCCAGATCGTGTTTGCGTGAGCTGCAACGGCGCGTTGCATTCCGCCGTGATATCGATAACGTACTGCCATGCAATCTTCGCCCAAACGGCCGACCATGGCCGATGTCGCGCATCGCGCCAACGTCTCGACGATGACCGTGTCGCGCGCTTTCAAGCGCGACGCTTCGGTCAGCGCCGATACGCGCGACCGTATCCTAAAGGCGGCTGAAGAGCTCGGCTATGTCTTCGACAGCACCGCCGCCAACCTGTCGTCGCGGCGGTCGGGGTTCGTGGCCGCGACGATCCCTTCGATCAACAACGCCAACTTCGCCGACACGGTGCGCGGGATGACCGAGGGCCTGCGCGACAGCGGGCGGGAGATCCTGCTCGGCTTCACCGACTATAATGTCGAGGAGGAGGAACGCCTGGTCGGGCAATTGCTGCAGCGGCGCCCGGAGGCGATCATCGTCACCGGCGGCCGGCACACGCCGCGCTGCCGCAAGCTGCTGGCCAATGCCGGCGTTCCGGTGGTGGAGACCTGGGATTTGCCGGCCGACCCCATCGGCCACGTCGTCGGCTTTTCCAATGCCGATGCCGGGCGGCTGATGGTGGATCATTTCGTCCAGCGCGGCTATTCGAGGCTGGGCTTTATCGGTGGCGACACCTCGCGGGACACCCGCGGCCTGGACCGCCGGCGCGGCTTCGTCGCGGCGCTGGAGGACCGCGGCCTCGACGCTTCGCGCGTGATTGCCTCCGGCGTGCCGCCGATCTCGATGCGCGAGGGCGCGACCGCAATGGTCGAGATGATCTCGCGCTGGCCGGATACACAAGCGGTGATGTGCGTGTCCGACCTCTCCGCCTTCGGCGCCCTGATGGAATGCGTTCGACGCGGCATCCGCGTGCCGGACGACGTGGCGATTGCCGGCTTCGGCGCCTATGATCTCGCCGAGCAGTCGGTGCCTTCGATCACCACGATCGACGTCGGCGCGCATGAGATCGGCATCCGCGTCGCCGAGCTGGTGCTCGACCTGCTCAACGGGCGGCGAGCGCTCGATGACCGCGTCGTAGTCGGCATGACGCCCAAGGTTGTTGTGCGACACACGGCCTGAAGCGTCGGAAAAAACGAACGGCCGGCGGGATGATCGCCGACCGCTCGCTGATCGTTCTGGATGGCGTCTATTTGCCCCAGATCTTCTTGTATTGGTCGCGGTAGCCGTTGCCCGGGTCGAAACGGTTGTCCGGGCCGCCGTCGAACTCGACATTGTCGGAAGTCACCACATGCAGCGGCGAGATGTAGCCCGACCATTTCTCGCCGGCCATGGCGCGGTTGAGCTCGTCGACAAGCTGCCAGCCCTGCAGGTTCAGCGGCTCGGCCACCGTCACCTTCTGGAACTGGCCGGAGCGGATGCGCTGGTAGGCCGATTCCGAACCGTCGCCCGCCGCGACGTTGATCGGCGCGTCGGTGCCGGACTTACCGGCCGCCGCCAGCGACGGGCCCATGAAGTCGAAATAGAGATCGTTGATCGCCAGCGAATGGGTCCAGGCGTCGCCGTATTTCTGCAGCAGCGAGGTGGTGAGCTGCGGCATGCGCTGCGAGGTCTCGGCGATCGGCGTGTCGACATATTCGAGCACCTTGCCGCCGAGATCCTCGATCTCCTTCTTCATCCGGTCCGCCTTGGCGATGGCGATCTGGTAGGTGGAATCGGTGAAGATGATGACGCCGGGCTTGCCCTTGGCATCGACGAAGGCCCAGTCGGCGGCCGCCTTCGACACTTCCATCGGGTCGGTCGAGACGTTGGCGACGATGCCGAGATCGTCGATCGGGCCGACCGTCGGCCCTGCATGCCATGCCGCCATCGGGATCTTGGCCGCCTTGGCCTGCTCCATCGCCGGCTTCTGCTCGACGGCGTCGAAGCCGTTGATGATGATGCCATCGGGATTGAGCGCCAGCGCCTGGCCGAAGGCAGCGGTGCGGCCGCCGATGGAGCCGGCGCCGTCAAGCGTCTTGACCGTCCAGCCCAGGGCGGCAGCGGCTTCCTCGACACCCTTGGTGACCCCGAGGATGCCGCCGTTCTTCATGTCGGCGCCAAGCACGACGATGGTCTTGCCGGCAGCCCCTTTCGGTCCCGTGGTCGGTCCGTCCCACTTCTCGACCTTGCTGGCATATTTATCCACCACCGCTTTGGCGTCGGCCATCGGGTCGGCCAGCGTCGGCGAGGCGATGCCAAGCGCCAGGCAGGCAATTCCGAGCTGTAGGACTGTTCTGCGCTGCATATCGTTTCTCCCATTAAGCATTGTCGGTTGTATTTGTTGATTGGCTGGTGGCTGGTCGGCTGGTGGGCGCGGATGCCGGCACCACCGCGCCGCGGCGCCGCTGCGCGTAGCCGGCAATGCCGATCGCGACGAGCAGGGTGACGCCGTTGAACAACGGCTCTACCCAGAACGACCCGCCGAACTGCTGGATGCCGGAAATGCCTACGGCGAGGATAACGACGCCGACGATCGTGCCCCAGACATTGACGCGGCCCGGCTTGATGGTGGTCGATCCGAGGAATGCGCCGACCAGGGCCGGCAGCAGGTATTCGAGGCCAACACTGGCCTGGCCGATCCTGAGCTTCGAGGCCAGCAGCACGCCGCCTAAGGCGGTGAGCGCGCCGGAGGCGACGAAGGCCCCCATGACGAATTTCTGCACCGGAATGCCGTTGAGCGCGGCCGCCTTCGGATTGGCGCCGATGGCGTAGAGGTAGCGGCCGAGCGGCATATATTCGAGCACCAGCCACATCACCAGCGCCAGCACGACGACGTAGTAGCCGGTGATCGGCAAGCCGAACAGCATGGTGCCGTTGAGGGAAAGGAAACCGTCGGGAAGCACGCCGACGACCTGGCGGCCGCCCGTGTACCACATTGCCAAAGCGTAGAGCACCGTGCCGGTGCCGAGTGTGGCGATGAAGGAATCGATGCGCGCCACCTCGACCAGCAGGCCGTTGATGAAGCCGGTGAGCACGCCGAGCAGGATGACGATGAGCACCGCGAGCGGCCAGGGCACGCCGAAGGCGGTTTGCAGGCTGATGGCAAGGATGTGCCAGAGCACGATGCCGTAGCCGACGGTGAGGTCGATGCGGCCCGAAGCCATCGGAATCATCGCCGCCAGCGACAAGAGCGCGATGATCGCCTTGTCGGAAACGATCGAGCGCAAATTGAGCAGCGTCGGGAACGTCCGCGGCAGGAACAGCGAGAAGAGCAGGATCAGGAGCAGCGTCAGGATCGGCAGGCCGTAGACCGGCAGATAGCGCGCCGCCTTCTGGCCGTAGCTCAGTCCGGCGAGCTCCGAACGGGTCGGCTCCAGCGCCGTCGATTTGATCGAGTTCATGGATCCTCCTCAGGCGGCTTCGGACACGGAAGCGGCGCTGATGAGCGCCGCCGTCGTCAAGGCATCGCCGGCGAGCTCGCGCACGATGCGATTGTGCGAGAAGACGAGCGCGCGGTGACAGATGTGGGCGACTTCCTCGAAATCGGTGGAGACGACGATCACTGCCAGCCCGGCTTCGACCGCGGCGGCGATCAGCCGATAGATCTCGGCCTTGGCGCCGACATCGACGCCCGCCGTCGGATCCTCGGCGATCAGAAGCTTACGGCCCGTCGCCAGCCAGCGGCCGACGACCACCTTCTGCTGGTTGCCGCCAGAGAGCGCCTCGATCGGCAGGTGCGGGTCATTGGGCCGCAGCCCCAGCCGCGCGCCGAGCTCCCGCGTCAGCTCGCTTTCCCGGGCCGGCTTCATAAAGGAGAACAGCCCGCGGCCGACGGCCGAGGGGTTGAGATACATGTTCTCGCGCACCGAGAGCGACAGCGCCACGGATTCCTCGGTGCGGTCGCGCGCAATCAGTCCGACGCCGGCGGCAAGAGCGGCGCCGACCGAGGACAGGTCGAGGCGCTTGCCGTCGAGCCAGGCCAAGCCGTCGAAAGCTTCGGCCCCAAACAGCGCGCGGCCGACGGCTTCCTGCCCGGCGCCCCGCAGACCGACCAGGCCAAGCAACTCGCCGGACCGTGCCTCGAAGCGAACCGGACCAACACTGCCGCAAGTGAGGTTTTCCACCCTGAGCCGCTCCGGCCCGTCCTGCCAATGCGACTTGGCAAACATCTGGTGCGCCGGCCGGCCGACGATGAGATCGACCAGTTCCTGCGGCGTGGTCTCGGCCACCGGCTTGACGGCGACCATGCGGCCGTCGCGCATGACGGCGACGCGGTCGGCGATGCGGAACACCTCGTCCAGCCGGTGCGAGACATAGATCATGCCGACGCCGCGCTCGCGCAGCGGCCGCAGCGCCTCGAACAGGCGCTCGACCTCGTCCGCCGGCAGGCTCGCCGTCGGCTCGTCGAGAACCAAGACGTCGGCCTCGGTGGCCAAAGCCCGGGCAATCGCCACCAGAGACTTTTCGGTGCGCGAGAGGTCCTGCACTCGCGTCGCCGGATCGAAGGCACAGCCGACCAGCGCCAGCGCGCGCTCGGCGCGGCGCTCGGTGTCTTGCCAGTCGATCAGGCTGATGCGGCGCGAAAAGCCCTGCGCCATGCCGACATTCTCGGCCACGGTCATCCATTCGATCAAGCCGAGGTCCTGATGGATAAAGGCGACCTTCTGCGGCTGATTGGGGCGGGGCGGGCGATGGTGATAATCCTCGCCGCGAAAGCGGATCGTGCCCTGGTCGCGCTTGTGGATGCCGGCGAGCGTCTTGATCAGCGTGGATTTGCCGGCGCCGTTCTCGCCGAGCAGCGCGACGATCTCGCCCTCATGGATGTCGAGCGAGACCGACTTCAGCGCCAGGGTGCCGCCGAAGCGCTTGGAGATGTCGATGAATTCGATGAGCCTGGGCCGCATTATTTGGCCTCCTCCCAAGCCAAGCAAATGACTGAATTGCGACCGATGTTATCGCTAACATTTATGCAGGTCAAGTCTTGAAAATGGATCAACGCGCCGGCTATCGATGAGGCGGTTTTCGCGGAGAAGTACCATGTTCGGAGACATTGAAGGCGCTGGGTTCGAAGTTCTCGACGAGCGGTTCGAGCGGTGTTTCGTCGGTCACGTTGCGGTCGAGCGGCTGTGGACCGGCGGGCGCTGGCTCGAGGGCCCGGCGTGGTTCGCCGCCGGCCGGTATCTTCTTTTCTCCGACATCCCGAATGACCGCATCATGCGCTACGACGACACCAGCGGAACGGTCTCGGTCTTCCGCTCGCCGTCAAACAACGCCAACGGCAACACTGTCGATACGCAGGGGCGGCTGGTCACCTGCGAGCATCAAGCGCGGCGCGTCACCCGCACCGAGCATGACGGCTCGATCACGGTGATCGCCGACCGCTTCGAAGGCAGGCGCTTGAACTCGCCCAACGATGTGGTGGTGCGCTCGGATGGCACGGTGTGGTTTTCCGACCCGCCCTACGGCATCGCCACCGACTACGAGGGCGACCGCGCCGAGCAAGAGATCGAGGGATGTCATGTCTATCGTGCGGATCCTGGAACCGGTGAGGTAACGCGAGTTGTCCCGACGATGGCAAAACCCAACGGCCTCGCCTTCTCCCCGGACGAGACGATCCTCTATGTCGGCGACACAGGCGTCACGCATCAGAAGGACGGGCCAAGGCACATCCGCAAGTTCGCTGTCGAAGGCAACAATCTGCGCGAACTCGGCGTTTTCACCACCTGCACGGCCGGTCTGTTCGACGGGTTCAGGGTGGACACGACCGGCCGCGTCTGGGCAGGGGCCGGCGACGGCGTCCATTGCTTCGATCCAGACGGCACGCTGATCGGCAAGATCCGCATCCCGGAGACGGTAGCCAACCTGACTTTCGGCGGTCCCAAGCGCAATCGCTTGTTCATCACGGCGCGGCAGTCGCTTTACGCGGCTTTCGTGGTGGCGAACGCCGCGGGGCGGGGGTGAAAACCGCGACCTGAGGTCCGCGGCGTCAGCTGCGGTCTCAGCTGCTCCGCGTGGCGACAAACGTTGCCGCCGCCTTCAGCAAATCCGCCTGCTCGCCATAGGGCTCCAGCAGCGCATGCGCCTGGTCGATGAGGCCGTGCAGTTGCTCGCGCGCCCAATCGGCTCCGTGCAGCGCGGCAAGTGTCGCCTTGCCGGCGGCGGCGTCCTTCTTGGTCGCCTTGCCCATCTGCTTTGCGTCGGCGGTGAGATCGAGCAGGTCGTCGGCTAGCTGGAAGGCAAGACCGATCGCCGAGCCGAACTCCGCCAGCCTTTCACGGTCGACGGCGGATGCGCCGGCGATGATGGCGCCTGCTTCGCAGGCGAAACGGATCAGCGCGCCTGTCTTCATCGCCTGCAGACGGATGACGCCGGCCTCGTCCGGCCGCTTGCGCTCGGCCTCGAGGTCGAGCGTCTGGCCGCCGACCATGCCGCCGGCTCCGGCGGCGCGGGCGAGTGCCAGCACCAGCGCCGCCCGTCGCTCGGCCGGCAACGCGGTCGCCTCGTCGGCGATGATGTCGAAGGCCAAAGTCAAGAGCGCGTCGCCGGCAAGGATCGCGGTTGCCTCGTCGAAAGCTTTGTGCACCGTCGGCTGGCCGCGGCGCAGATCGTCGTCGTCCATGGCAGGAAGATCGTCATGGATCAGCGAATAGCAATGCACGCATTCGAGCGCGGCGGCGACGCGCAGCGCCGCCTCGTCATCTGCCGAAAACAGCGCCGCGCTTTCCATCACCAGAAAAGGTCGGAGCCGCTTGCCGCCGTTGAGCACGCCATGGCGCATCGCCGCCATCAGGCGTTCCGGCCGGACGATCTCGCCGGAAAGCAGAGGCGCATCGAAGACCTGCCGCAGCAGGATCTCGACTGCTGCGGCGCGCGTAAAAAGCGCGGATTCGAAGGCCATCTGGTCGTCTTTCAACATGGCCGGGACCGGTAGCCGACACTCAGACGTTGCGCAAGCAGCCTCGCGCCATTATGCCGAAGTAGCGGGTGGCACGGGTGGGGCGACTTGACGGAACCGATCGTCGAACATGAAAGCGAAGGGCTGGACATGGCACGGCCGCGGCGCCTGAACCGCGCCGGTCTCAAGCGCCTTGGCCGGCGCTGCCTAGTCGCGGCGATCGTGCTGGCTGCGATGCCGGTCGCGCTCACCTTTCTCTATCTGCCGCCCTTCGTGCATCCGGTTTCGACGCTGATGCTGAAGGATCTCGTCACCTTCTCCGGCTACGACCGGCGCTGGGTTTCGATCGACGATGTGGCCCCGGTGCTCATGCATTCGGTGATCATGTCGGAAGACGGGCAGTTCTGCTTCCATCGCGGCGTCGACCTCGGCGAATTGCGCGGCGTGGTCGACGATGCGCTTGCCGGCGAGGCGACGCGCGGCGCCTCCACCATCACCATGCAGACGGTGAAGAACCTGTTTTTGTGGTCGCGGCCGCTGGGCAGCGTGCGCAAGGTGGTCGAGTTGCCACTGGCCGTCTATTTCGATGCGGTGATGTCGAAGCGCCGCATCATGGAGATCTATCTCAACATCGCGGAATGGGGGCCAGGCATATACGGCATCGAGGCGGCCGCGCAGCATCATTTCGGCGTCTCGGCCAGGCAATTGTCGCGCCGGCAGGCAGCGCTGCTTGCCGTCAGCCTGCCCAACCCGATCGCGCGCAATCCGGCCAGGCCAGGCCCGGGGTTGAGGCGTCTCGCCAATCTGATCGAGCGGCGCGCCGGGCGTTCGGGCGCCTATGTCGGTTGCCTCGATTAAGGCGAAGCGGCGCCGGCTCAAAAAAATTCGCGCCAGTGCTGGCCAAAACGGCGCAAGGCGTGTATAGGCACCCGACTTTCTCAGATTATGGCCTCGATGCGGCCCTTTCGCGAGGGTTGCCGGGGCATTTTGACCATGTAGTGGAGCATATCCATGGCCGTTCCAAAAAGAAAAACCTCTCCGTCGAAGCGCGGCATGCGCCGCTCGGCCGACGCCCTCAAGGCCCCGACCTATGTCGAGGACAAGAATTCCGGCGAAATGCGCCGGCCGCACCACATCGACCTGAAGACCGGCATGTATCGCGGCCGCCAGGTGCTGGAGCCGAAGGAAAGCTGAGAAGCTTGCACGGGAAAGCTGAGAAGCTTCCATGGTTGTGACGTTTTCAGAGGACCGGCCGCTGGCCGGTCTTTTTGATTCTGGCGACCGGATGAAGGTCCTCGCGCTGGCTGGGCACGAGCCGCCGAAAAGGCAGCGGAAAAACGGCTGACATCGTTATTTCATTAGGATTTAGAGCGTGTTCGGCGCCATCGCCGAAAAGCCTTGACGGCGTGCCCGCCGCGCCTTTTACAAAAGGGTGCCTCATTGGAGACGCCCAGATGTTCGGTGCCATCCCGCTGCTGATCGTGCCCTTCGTCCTCTACAACCTCGGACTGCTCGGCCTGTTCGGCGGCGGCGACGATCCGTGGACGATCGAAATGTTCTCGTTCCGGATGATGTCAGGCGGCGTCTTCTCGATTACGCTCGGCGACCTGATGGTGCTAATCGGGCTGATCTTCCTCTTCGTCGAGATATCGAAATCGGTGCGCACCACCAATGCGTCGATCCTCGATCATCTGTTGTCGACGCTGGTCTTCATCGCCTTCCTGGTCGAGTTCCTGCTGGTGAAGGGCGCCGCGCATTCGGTGTTCTTCACGTTGATGATCATCGCGCTGTTCGATGTGCTGGCCGGCTTCTCCGTGTCGATGCGGTCGGCAAGCCGGGATATCAACTTAAACTAGGATTGCACCCGGCGACCCGCGGTCCAAAACGCCGTCAACCCGCGGCGGCGGCCCGGGGCTTACGGGCGACAACCGCCTCATAGGCGGTCTGCAACTGCCGGCGCACGGTCGGCGTGCCGGGCGGCGTCTTCACCGGCGCTCCAAGATGTTCGTGGCGCAATTCGTCCATGAACCGATCCCACAACGGCGGGCCGCCTTTTTCGAGCAGTTCGGCTCGGATCGACAGCTCCTCGCTGACCGGCAGCCAGACGCGGCCCCAGGCGCCGAGATGCGCCATGATCGGCACAAGGGTGATTGCCATCTCGGTCAGGCTGTAGATCGCCTTCTGCTTGTGGCTGGGATCGTCCGCCTTGGTCAGGAGGCCGAGCTCCATCAGCCGCTTCAGGCGATCGGCCAGGATGTTGGAGGCAATGCCTTCGATCGAGCCGTTGAGCAATTCCCGAAAATGACGCCTGCCGCCGAAGATAATGTCGCGCAGGATGATCAGGCTCCAGCGGTCGCCGAAAACTTCCAGCGACAGATTGATCGGGCAGCCGGAGCGGTGCTCGGTGTTCATGCCAGTCTCCAAAAAACCGGTTGCACTATGATATCAGCCTGCTTATCGTGCAACTGATTGCAATATGCAAGCAGATTGAGAGATAGAGGAGGGAAGGATGACCGTCTTGCCTCGCCCTGAGATCCATTCGGAAAGCTTCGGCGACCCGGCCGACCCGGCGATCCTTCTGATCATGGGCGCCATGGCCTCGATGCTCTGGTGGCCGGAAGCCTTTTGCCGGGCGCTTGCCGAGCGCGGCCGTTTCGTCATCCGCTACGACAATCGCGACACTGGTCTCTCGACCAAGTACACGCCGGGCGCGCCGCCTTACGGGTTCGAGGACATGGTCGATGATGCCGTCCGTGTGCTCGACGATCACAATATCGCCAAGGCGCAGGTCGTCGGCATGTCGATGGGCGGCATGATCGCGCAGATCGTAGCGCTGAAATATCCCGAACGGGTCAGCGCGCTCACCGTGATCTCCAACTCACCGCTCGGTGTCGATACGTCCGGTTTGCCGGGGACGAGCGAGGCCTACCGAGAGCATTCCGCCGAAGGTGCCGATGTCGATTGGTCGAATCGGCAACAGGTCATCGACTTCATGGTCAGGGACGCTCGCGCAATCGCCAGCACCCTGCATTCGTTCGACAGCGAACGGACTCGCGCGATGATCGAGGAGGACTACGATCGGTCCGGCGGTCTCGCCAGCGCCACCAACCACTTCCTGCTGAAGAGCAGCGGCCCGGAGCGGCGAATAAGGGATTTGACCGTGCCGCTGCTCGTCATCCACGGCACTACCGATCCGCTCTTCCCGATCGAGCACGGCGAGGCGCTCGCCGGCGCGGTTGCCGGCGGCAGGCTGGTGCGGATCGAAGGCGGCGGCCACGAACTGCACCGCAACGATTGGCCGCAAATCCTCGAAGCCATCGCCGCATTTGGCTAGCCCGGCGGGATTAGGATTGACACCAGCGGTCTGCGAAAATAGTTAAGTGATCACTTCAGTATTGCCTCGATCTCCGCCGACAGGAGAAAAAATGTCCCTGACGCTGTATTTCCATCCGCTCGCGTCCTTCTGCTGGAAGCCGCTGATCGCGTTCTACGAAAACAACACGCGGTTTGCGCCTCAGATCGTCGATCTCGGCGATGCGCAGTCACGCGCGGCTTTCCTGAAGGTTTCGCCGACGGGCAAGATGCCGGCCCTGCGCGATGACGCGCGGGGCCGCACGGTGCTGGAATCGACCATCGTAATCGAATATCTCACCGCCTATTATCCCGGGCCGGTCGAGCTCATTCCCGCCGACGTCGACCTCGCCATCAAGGTGCGCCAGGCAGACCGCTTCTACGACTTCTACGTGCAGGAGCCGATGCAGAAGATCGTCGGCGACCGGCTGCGGCCGCAAGACAAGACCGATCCGTTCGGAGTCGAGCAGGCGCGCGAGCAGCTGCGCAATTCCTACGCCATCATCGAACGGGAGATGCAGTCAAAAACGTGGTCAGTCGGCGACCACTTCACTTTGGCCGACTGCGCCGCCTCGCCTGCGCTGTTTTACGCCAACAAGGTCGAGCCGTTCGGCGACAAATTCCCCGCCGTGAAGCGCTATCACGACCGTCTGCTCGAACGGCCGAGCTTCGCCCGCGTGATCGAGGAGGCGCAGCCCTATTTCAAGTTCTTCCCCTACAACAATGGCTAGGCCTCGATGCTGCACGATCCCGCCCAGCTCGATCTGATGTTCCAGGCGCTTGCCGATCCCGCCCGGCGCCAGATGGTGGAGCGTCTGTCGCGCGGACCGGCATCGGTCAGTCAGCTCGCCGAGCCGCTGGCGATGTCGCTGTCGGCCGTCGTCCAGCATCTCGCCGTTCTCGAGACGAGCGGGTTGGTGAGCACCGAGAAGCTTGGCCGGGTGCGAACCTGCCGGATCGAGCCAAACGCATTGCGGGCAGCCGAGCATTGGATCAACGAGCGGCGACTGGCCTGGGAACGCCGGCTCGACCGGCTCGGCGATTTTCTCACGGACATCAACGACCAAACCTGAAGGGGTCCGTCATGACCGAACGATCCGTCGTCCATTCCACCTTCGTCATCGAACGGCTCTATCCGGCGTCGCCCGAAAGGGTCTATTTCGCGCTCAGCGATCCGGCGGCCAAGAAGCGCTGGTTTTTTGATCCCGACAACCCGATGCCGAGCCGGCATGAAATGGACTTTCGCATCGGCGGCAAGGAGGTGAATGCCGGCTGCCCGAGCGACGGGCAGACGCATTTCTTCAACGCCGTCTACCAGGACATCGTGCCGAACAAACGCATCGTCTACAGCTATGAGCTGCTGTTCGGCGAAACCCGAGTCTCGGTTTCGCTGGCGACGATCGAGCTCATCGCGGAAGGCAAGGGAACGCGACTGATCCTTACGGAGCAAGGGGCCTTCTTCGACGGCATCGACTCGCCGGCCACGCGCGAGCATGGCACCGGCGAACTGCTCGACGCGCTTGGCGCGGCGCTGCAGGCAGCGAACTGAGGGCCTCTCGCTGGTGGCCAGCGGTCACTCTCCAGGGGAGAGTTCCCAGAACTGATCCAGCCAGACATTCAGCCTGAGGAAGCCGGCGGTGCTGACGGCGTAGACGCGTCTGGTGCCCTCGGCCCTGGCATTGACCAGACCGGCGTCGAGCAGGACTTTCAGATGCTGGGAAACGGCCGGGCGCGAAACCGGCAAACCGGCGGCCAACTCATTCACCGTCTTGGGACCGCGCCGGAGCTCTTCCAAGAGATAGCGCCGGTTGGGATCGGCTATCGCCACGAAAGCGTCGGAAAACATCATGCCTCATTTGTGGGGCAAAGTTCCCCAAATCTCAACCATCGGTTTCAACCTTTGTGCGCGGGTCGAGCCGCAAGGCTTCCGGCGTGACGGCGCGGTCTGCCGGCTGCGTCTTGAAGGCATCGCGGTTCTCGATCGGAACCGGCGCGCGGGCGCGGATGCGGAGCAGGGTGTAACCGGCAAGGCAGAGATGCGCGAGCGCGGTCGCAAGGAAGAGCGCTTCGGGGCGCAGCCAGCCCATCAAAGCGGCGGCCAGCAGCGGTCCGATCATGGTGCCGAAGCCATAGAGCAACAGCAGGCCGCCGGAAACCTTGACGAAATCCTCCGCCCGCGCGTGGTCGTTGGCATGCGCGACGGCGATCGAATAGAGCGTGTAGGCGAAGGCGCCGTAGGCGGCCGTCAGCAAGATGACGAAAACGCCCGAACGCGGCTCGACCAGAAAGACCAGCACGGCAAACAGTGCCGCGCCGAAGGCTGCGCCCGCCAGCACGAAACGGCGGTCCGTGGTGTCGGATAGCCGGCCCGCGGGGAGCTGCATGGCCGCGCCGGCGATGACCACCAGGCTCATCATCAGCGCGATCTCGGCGGTAGAGATGCCGATGCGGGCGCCATAGACGGCGCCGAGCGTGCCCCAGGCACCATTGGCTATGCCGATCAGGAGGCAGGCAACCGCCGACACCGGCGAATTGGCGTAGAGGCCTTTGACGTCGAGCTTGACATCCTGCAGCGGCTTCGGATGCGACTGAGTCGATACCGCAGTCGGAAGGAGCGACAGGCAGAACAGGATGCCGGTGATCATGAACAGCGAGGCCGATTTCACATCGCCGCCGGCGACGATCATCTGGCCGCCCATGATCGAAGCATAGGTCACCATCATATAAAGGCCGAAGACGGTGCCGCGATTCTCGTTGGTGGCCTTCTCATTGAGCCAGCTTTCGATGACCATGAAGGCGCCGGCCATGGTGAAGCCGGTGAAGGCGCGCAGCAGGATCCAGAAATACTCGTCGATGATGAGGCCGGTGAGGAGCGCAATGATTGCGCCGGAGGCGGCGAAGGCGCCGAACGCCCTGACATGGCCAGCACGGCGCACCAGCCGCGGCGCGAAGAAACAGCCAGTGACGAAGCCGCCGGCCCATGCCGTGCCCATCAGGCCGAGCGAGGCGGTCGAGAACCCCTCAAGCTGGCCGCGCAGCGGCAAAAGCAGGCCATGCAGGCCGGAGGCCGCCAGCAGGAACGCGGTGCCGCGCAGCAGCGAGAGGATCGGTCGGTAGGTTGCGAACATAGGCTGATCCGGCTGGTAATTTCGAAGCGCAGGTCTGTTTGAGGGTGCAGCTCTGGCAGTCGCTTTCAGGCTTTTCCGGGGCGGCTGGCCATGCAGCAGGATTATCCGCGGCGAAACAGTGCCTCGGCGGCGGATTTGGTGGCGCCCCTGGCGGCCCGCTCAGCTTCCAGCCTCGCGATCTCTTCGCGCAGCAGGTCAATGCGCTCGGACAAATCATCGACAGACAGCAGCGACAGATCCTGTCCGATCTCGTGTGGGCGGGGCTTCTTCCTGGGTTCGTCGTCGAAGATCGCCATCGTCGCTTCTCCCTGATTTCACCATTTGCCTGATTTGGTAATGAGCATACATAGGGCAGGGATGCCGATGCAAACAGCCGGCCAGCGGCATGAGGAAACGGGACAATTCATGGCAAGCGGACAGCATATTCCGGCAAAGATGACGGCGATCGCAATCTCGCAGCCTGGCGGTCCCAGGGTGCTGAAGCCGGAGACGCGCGACGTGCCCACGCCCGGCCCCGGCGAGGTCCTCGTCCGCGTGCACGCGGCCGGCGTGAACAGGCCCGACGTGCAGCAGCGCAAAGGCGCCTATCCGCCGCCGCCCGGCGCCTCGGACCTGCCCGGGCTCGAGGCGGCCGGTGAGATCGCGGCGCTCGGCGACGAGATATCGCGCTGGCGCACCGGCGACCGGGTCTGCGCGCTGACGCCGGGCGGCGGCTATGCCGAATATGTCAAGGTCCACGCCGGCAGCGTGCTGCCGATCCCGGCGGGCTTTACCTATTCCGAGGCCGCGGCCGTGCCGGAGAACTACTTCACCGTCTGGCACAACGTGTTCGAGCGCGGCGGGCTGAAGAAAGGCGAGACGGTGCTTGTCCATGGCGGCTCGTCCGGCATCGGCACGACGGCCATACAGCTCGCCTCGGCATTTGGTGCCTATGTCATCACCACCGCCGGCAGCAAGGAGAAGTGCGACGCCTGTCTTAGGCTCGGCGCTGACCGGGCGATCAATTATCGCCAGCAGGACTTCGTTGCCGAGGTCAAGGACGCAACCGGCGGCCGGGGCGCCGACGTCATCCTCGACATGGTGGGCGGCGACTATGTGGCGCGCAACTACGATGCGGCGGCGGTCGAAGGACGCATCGTCCAGATCGCCGTACAGGCCGGTGCGGTCGCCAGCACCGACTTCGCAAAGCTCATGGTCAAACGCCTTGTCCATACCGGCTCGACGCTTCGGCCGCGCACCGTCGAATTCAAGGCAGCCATCGCGGCGGCGCTCGAGGCTCAGGTCTGGCCGCTGCTCGGCACCCGAAAGGTCGCTCCGGTCATGGACATGATCTTCCCGCTGACGGAGGCCTGGCGGGCGCATGAGCGGATGGAGGAGGGCGAGCATATCGGCAAGATCGTCCTCGACGTCGGCTAGGATGCGCCCGATATAGGTGAGGCCGGCCTGCAAGCAATTGTGTCCTGCGCTTCCGCTGCTCACGTACTTTAAGTACGTTCCGCTCCGGTTTGCGGACCAACCGTTTGGGCTTGGCCTGACCTGAATCCTCGACGCATCCTGGGCGTTCGGATCCCTGGCGAGAGACTGAACAAAGGCCTAATGCTGCAATGCACAAAATGCATTGCCGCCATGCAAAAGAGTCCGTTCAATTCGTAGGCAAGGGTGCCTATTTACGCGGCATCGAACAACTGATCCCACGAATGGAGGACTGAAATGAACCCGATCCGCGCTTTCCGCAACTGGCGCCTCTACAATGAGACCGTGCGTGAGCTGAACAAGCTGAACGCCCGCCAGCTGAACGACCTCGGCATCAACCGCGGCGACATCGAGCGCATCGCCCGCCAGGCTCTTTGATTTGAAGCACGACCCGGCCGCAAGGCCGGGCCGTAGTCTCGAAGCCAGAGCCGTCGCAGACGCTTGCTCGTCTCCGGTTCCGAACCCGCTGGACTCCGTCCGGCGGGTTTTGTCTTTTTGGGTCCCAGCTGCTCCCCTGCCAAAAACATTGCGAAATCGTGACGGAGCGTTTATACAGGCCGCGAATTTCCCATTTTGGTGGCTCTAAAACCACCGCCCGCGCGGGAACGCGGGCGAACGAGAAGGATTTTTGACATGGCCAATACGCTGCTGATGCCCAAGGCCACCGCCGTCTGGCTGGTCGACAACACCGCGCTCTCCTTCGAGCAGATCGCGCAGTTCTGCGGGCTGCATCCGCTGGAGGTCAAGGCGATCGCGGACGGCGAGTCGGCGCAGGGCATCAAGGGCATGGACCCGATCATGACCGGCCAGCTCACCCGCGACGAGATCGCGCGCGGCGAGAAGGATTCGAACCATCGGCTGAAACTCTCGGACCCCAAGGTGCGGGTGCCGGAATCGAAGCGCAAGGGCCCGCGCTACACGCCGCTGTCGAAGCGCCAGGACCGACCGAACGCCATCCTCTGGCTGGTACGCAATCATCCCGAGCTCAAGGACGCGCAGATCGCGCGGCTGGTCGGCACGACCAAGTCGACGATCGAGCAGATTCGGGAGCGCCGGCATTGGAACTCGGCCAATCTGCAGCCGATGGATCCGGTGACGCTGGGCCTGACCTCGCAGATCGACCTCGACATGGAAGTCAACCGCGCCTCGCGCGGCCGCGAGCAGGCACAGCCGGTGGCCGGCGACACGCTGCTGCCGGCGGCGCTGACCGAAAGGCTGACGCCGGCTCCGGAGAAGCCGAAGGACGAGGATCAGGAGCTCGATGCCAACGCCGTGTTCGCCAAGCTTTCGGCGCTGAAGTCGAAGGACAAGAAAGAAGATGGGGAAGAGGAGTAAGCTCTCCCAGCCCGACAAAAAAGCCCGCTTCGCGCGGGCTTTTTTGTCGGCGGTGCCTGGGGAGGTCAGGTCCGCGCCGCTCGGTCGGGCGCCATGCCGTAATCCTCGCTGCGTTCCACGGCGCGATAGAAGTCGGCGAGCTGCTTGCCGCGCTCCGGCTTGTAGATACGCCCGGCAATCACCACCGAGGCGATGCGGTCGATGCGGAAGGCGCGAAAATCGTCGCGCATCTCGCACCAAGCCACCAGGGTCCATACCTTGCCCCAGAACCAGAGGCCCAGCGGCCGAATGTCGCGCGCCGTGCCCCGCCCGGCTTCGTCCGAGTAGTCGATGGTGAGCACCTGGCGCTTCTCGATGGCGCGCTCGATGAGGTCGATCGCCTCGCGCGCGGCATCGCTCACCACCCACATCGGCGTGTGGATCTCGGTGCGGGCGATGCGATCCTTTTCCGTGTCGGGCAGCACCGCGCCGATCTTGACCAGCGCCTCGTCGGCGGCCCTTGCCATCGCCGCGCCGCCAAAGGCGCGCACCATGCGGGCGCCGGCAACCAGCGCCACGATCTCGTCACGCGTGAACATCAGCGGCGGAAGGTCGAAACCCTCCCTCATCATGTAGCCGACACCCGCCTCGCCGTCGATCGGCACGCCGGTCGACTGCAAGTCGGCTATATCGCGGTAGATGGTCCGCTCGGACACCTCGAGCCACGTCCCGAGCTTCTGCGCGGTGACCAGTCTGCCTCCGCGCAGATGCTGCACGATCTGGAAAAGCCTGTCGGCGCGGCGCATCGTTTGACCCCTTGGCTTCGGTTCTACGCATGCCGCGGTCCCAAAACCGGTTCCCGCAGGTTCGAGGCTGCTTCAATAGCGCACGCCTCCTGACAACATAGTGTCAGGAGGCTGCAGCCACTCCACCACCGGACAACGGCGTCTTTCCTGAAACCCAGCGTTTCAACCGACATTACATCTGGGCGCGGCATGGCCGCTATCCAAGTCATGCGCCGAAAAATTTCAGTTCTCACGCACGCGGCCGTTATAAAGGTCCGGCCAACCGATGTCCTTGCGAATGTCCGCCGGCAAAGTGTTCAGGAAACGCTGGGTCCGGATCTCGTTCCGCACGGTGCGGATCTTGCCGACATAGTGCTGCACGCTACGCAGGATGGTAAAACCGTTCATGACCGAGCTCCTCTTTTTGACGAGAGGAGTATCTCACACCCCTGCTGACAGCAGTCTGTCAGCAGGGGTGCGAGGTAGCCGAAGCCGGCGCCAGAACGATCAGCGCGGTCCCAGGGCGCCCCTTTGTTTGTCAGGAGCGATGCGGTGGCGAAAGCGCCAAGAACCGCTTTGACAGCCGCCGAAGATGCTGGTCAAAGGCGGCATGACGAAACTGCTCGCCCTTGTCATCATCGGCATCATGCTCATCCAAATCATCAAGCCGCTCGGCTGGCCGGGGCTGAAGCGCCGCAGCGATTTCTGGAAGCTGGCGCTGCTTGCAATGGCCGCAATCTCGCTGGCGGCCGTGCTTGGTCATTGGGCTTGAGGCACGTCGATATCAGGTGATGACGGCCTGCGAAGGGCGGCGCTGGCCCCCGCTGGTTCGACGCCTCAGCTAAGAGTGCGGCCGGCAAACAAAACCCGGGCCTTGGCCTGGCCGGGCCTTGGACCGGGTTTCAGCGCTTTAGGGAAAGCTCAAAGCGCGTCGACGCGCTTCAAGCCGTTGTTGATGCATGTCGTTGCCCCAGAACCGCTGCACACTTCTGGCGACATGCATTGCTATCAGGCGGCCTTTTCCAGCGCCGGCTGCCATTGTCCGAGCGCCGCCAGATGATTCATGTGGGCACGATGGATGAAGGCAGCCTGGCCGGCGGCGACGTTCGACGCCTGGCCGCTCCAGGCCTTCTGCGCGGCCGCCTGCAGGGCGCGGCCGTAGGAGAAGGAGAGCTTCCACGGATGCGGGCCGATGACATTGATGGCGTTAAGGTTGGCCGTCGCTTCCTCGTCGTCCTGGCCGCCCGACAGGAAGGCAATGCCGGGCACCGCCACAGGCACGGCTTCGCGAAACAGCTTGATCGTCTTCTGGGCGACCGCTTCGGGACTGTCCTTCTTGCCCGATTTCTTGCCGGAGATGACCATGTTCGGCTTGAGGATGGTGCCTTCGAGCACCACGCGCGCGGCATAAAGCTCGCCATAGAGCTTCAGCAGGGTCGCCTTGCTCACCTCGTAGCAAGTGTCGATCGAGTGGGCGCCGTCCATCAGCACTTCCGGCTCGACGATCGGCACGATGCCTGCCTCCTGGCAGAGCGCGGCGTAGCGTGCCAGCGCATGCGCGTTGGAGGCGATCGAGGTGGCTGACGGCACGCCCTTGGCGGTGTCGATGTCGATCACCGCGCGCCATTTGGCGAACCGGGCGCCGAGCTTATAGTAGTCCGCCAGCCGCTCGCGCAGGCCATCGAGACCCTCGGTGATGGTGTCGCCGGGAAAGCCGGCGAGAGGCTTGGCGCCGACATCGACCTTGATGCCCGGAATGGCGCCGGCGGCCTTGATGATGTCGACCAGCGGCGTGCCGTCGGCAGCCTTCTGGCGAATGGTCTCGTCATAGAGAATGACGCCGGAAATATACTTGGTCATCGCCTCCTTGGCGCGGAACATCATCTCGCGATAGTCGCGCCGATTGTCGGCGGTCGATTCGACGCCGATGACGTCGAAGCGCTTCTTGATGGTGCCGGAGCTCTCATCGGCGGCCAAAAGGCCCTTGCCATCCGCCACGATCGCGGCGGCAATGTCTTCGAGACGTTCGCTCATGGTGCTCTCCTAAGGTGCGTTTCATTCCGCGCTAGCAGAACACTACCGCCAAAGGAATGACGCCGAAAAGCTCGAATCGATTGAAAGTCTCGATAGCTGCGTCCGCTCGGAAAGTCTTGAATGACTCAGCGCTTCAGCACGTCGACGCCCGGCAGCGGCTTGCCCTCCATCCATTCGAGGAAGGCACCGCCGGCGGTGGAGACATAGGTGAAATCGTCGGCGACGCCGGCATGGTTGAGCGCGGCCACCGTGTCGCCGCCGCCGGCGACCGAAACCAGCTTGCCCTCCTTTGTGCGGGCTGCCGCATGCTTTGCCGCAGCCACCGTGGCGCGGTCGAAGGGTTCGATCTCAAATGCACCGAGCGGGCCGTTCCAGACCAGCGTGGCAGCACGGTCGATCCAATCGGTGACGCTCTTCACGGTTTTCTCGCCGACATCGAGGATCATGCCGTCTGCGGGTACGTCGGAGATGGCGACGGTTTGGCTCGCGGCACCCGCCTTGAATTCCTTCGCCACGACGCCGTCGGCGGGCAGGATGATGGCGCAGCCGGCTTCGGCCGCCTCGATCATGATCTGCTTGGCGGTGGAGGCCAGGTCATGCTCGCAGAGCGATTTGCCGACATCGGTACCCCGCGCGGCGAGAAAGGTGTTGGCCATGCCGCCGCCGATGACCAGCGCGTCGACCTTCTTCACCAGGTTCATCAAAAGATCGATCTTGGTCGAGACCTTGGCGCCGCCGACGATGGCCACGACGGGCCGCACCGGATTGCCGAGACCTTGTTCCAACGCGTCGAGCTCGGCCTGCATGGTGCGGCCGGCATAGGCCGGCAGGCGGTGCGCCAGGCCTTCGGTCGACGCATGCGCGCGGTGCGCGGCGGAAAAGGCGTCGTTGATGTAGATGTCGCCATTGGCGGCGAGCTTTTCGGTGAAGGCCTGATCGTTCTTCTCCTCGGCCTTGTGGAAGCGGGTGTTTTCCAAAAGCAGGACGTCGCCATCCTTCATGGCGGCAACCGCGTCGGCGGCCTTGTCGCCGATGCAGTCGGAGGCGAAGCCGACCGGGCGGCCGAGCACTTCCGCCGTGGCGCGAGCGATCGGCTCCAGCGAGAATTCGGCCGACGGGCCGTCCTTCGGACGACCGAAATGCGCGAGCAGTATCACCCTGGCGCCTTTGCCGGAGAGCTCGGAAATGGTCGGTGCGATGCGCTCGATGCGGGTGGCGTCTGTCACCCTGCCGTCGGCGACGGGAACGTTGAGGTCGACGCGCACCAGGACGCGCTTGCCGCCAACGGCGCCGATATCGTCGAGTGTCTTGAAGCCGGCCATGGTCGTTCCTTTCCGCCAAAAACGCGGCGACCTTACCCGCCACCGGGCACGATGCAAGGCCTGGGCCGCACAGCGCGTGCAAAAATGATGTCGTTGTGTGACGTCAACTCTCGCTGGCTGATTTTGGCGCTACGGGCTCGGACGTCGTCATTTCGTCCGGCTCGCTTTGGGGGATCTGGCTTGGCGCCGGTTTGCGCCAGCCGCGGATAAAGGCGGCGACGCGGTCGGCGATCTCGCCGGCGCTCAGGAAAACCGGCACGCGCGCCACCGGCGCGGTCGGCTCGAAGGACAGGCCGAGGCCGGTGATCCGGCCCTTCTCGTCGACATCGCGCACGATAAGCTCGATCGGGCCGATCATCACGCGGTCGGCATATTCGGCCTGGCCGCCGAGCCGCTCGGTGACCAGTGCCGCGACGGTGAGCTTCTGTTCGGCCTCGGTGAGGCCGGGCCCGTAGGCGGCTTCGAGCTCGGCGGCGGAGCGGGCCGGATCGACGGCAAAGGCGCCAAAGAAGTCGGCATCCTCGGGGTCGACGACGGCGCGGCTGGCGAAGAGCTTGTCGAGCAGGCGCGGATACCGATCCGGCACGAAGATGTAGACCTGATCGCCGGCGGCGAGCCGGCCCATGTCCTGGAATCGCATGGAGCGGCCGTCGCGCAGCACCAGCGAAGGCCTTGCCCAGCGCGGGATGCGCTCGCCGCGCGCCACCGGACTACCGGGAGCGACACGATAGGCGAGCAGCTCGTGGTGGGCCGAGCCCGGCAGCTCGAGCTCGACCTTGTCGAGCGGTCCAAGCCGTGCCGGCACGATGAGGCCGAGACGGCGCGCCAGCGGACCGACGGTCCAGCCCTGCACCACCAGCGAGACCAGCACGATGATGAAGGCGACATTGAAGATGAGGCGACCGTTGGCGAGGCCGCCGAGCAGTGGCGTGATGGCAAGCAGGATCGAAACGGCGCCGCGCAACCCGACCCAGGAGACGAAGGCGACCTCCGGACGCGGCAGGCGGAACGGCATCAGGCAGAGCCAGACGGCCAAGGGCCGCGCCACGAAGATCAGGAACAGACCGAGCAGGATCGCCGGCAGCAGGATCGCTGGGAATTGCGAGGGCGTGGCAAACAGGCCGAGGATCAAAAACATGATGATCTGCGCCAGCCACGACATGCCGTCCTGGAAACGCTTCAGGATGGTGACGGCGCGAATGTCGGAATTGCCGGCGACGAGGCCGGCGAGATAGACCGCAAGGAAGCCCGAGCCGCCGACGGCGCCGGCCGCAGCGAACACCATCAGCGACAGCGTCAGCACGAAGATCGGCAGCAGGCCGTGGTCGAGGTTCAGCCGCTCGACGAGGCGCACGATCGCCAAGCCGCCGAGCACGCCGATGATGGCGCCGAGTCCCATGTTGATGAAGAAGCCGATCACCAAACTGGTGGCGAGAACGTTTGCCTCAGGGTTGGCATGCGCGGCGATTATCTCGACCAAAGAGATGGTGAGGAAGATGGCGATCGGATCATTGGTGCCGGATTCAACCTCGAGCGTCGAGCGGACGCGCTCGCGCAAATGGATCTCCCCGGCGCGCAGCAGGAAGAACACCGCCGCTGCGTCGGTGGAAGCGACGGCGGCGCCGAGCAGCGAGGATTCCAGCCAGCTGAGATTGAGGAGGTAGTAGGCGGCGACGCCGAAGATGCCGGTGGTCAGGAGGACGCCGACGGTGGCCAGCGACAGCGCCGGCCCGGCCGCCTGGCGCAAGGCGTTGAGCGGCGTGCCGAAACCGGAATCGAACAGGATAATGGCCAGAGCCAACGAGCCGGCGAAGTAAGCCAGCCGCGCATTGTCGAATTCGATGCCAAGGCCGTCGACGCCGGTGGCAAGGCCAATGCAGAGGAAGAGGAGCAGCAGCGGCGCGCCGAAGCGGAAGGCGATCAGGCTCGAAAAGGCGGCGGCGACAACAAGCGCTGTGCCGACCAGCGTCACGAGATAGATCGCATGCTCCATCCGGAATTGCCCCTCAAATCCGCGTCCCTCCCGCTTTACGGCAGAGTGGGGCGAACACATGACCAGTGCAAGGCGGCAGCGTGGCTTTTTTGCCCCATGCCGCTGCGTCGAACGAAAACGCCCGGCCGAAGCCGGGCGTTTCACACGATCAAAAAGGAAGCCCTGAGGTCAGGCGATGGTCTTGCCGAAGGCGACAGCCGTGTCGCCCATGCGGTTCGAGAAGCCCCATTCGTTGTCGTACCAGGAGAGTACCGAGACGAAGTTGCCGTCCATGACCTTGGTCTGGTCGAGCGCCGCGATCGAGGAGTGCGGATCGTGGTTGAAATCGATCGAGACGTTCGGGTGATGGGTGACCGAGAGCACGCCCTTCAGCTTGCCCTTGGAGGCGGCGATCAGCGCTTCGTTGATCTCCTGCGCGGTGGTCGAGCGCTTGGCGATGAATTTGAAATCGACGACCGAGACGTTCGGGGTCGGCACGCGGATGGAGATGCCGTCGAGCTTGCCCTTGAGGTCGGGCAGCACCAGGCCGATCGCCTTGGCGGCACCGGTCGAGGTCGGGATCTGCGACAGTGCCGCGGCGCGGGCCCGGTAAAGGTCCTTGTGCATGGTGTCCAGCGTCGGCTGGTCGCCGGTGTAGGAGTGGATCGTCGTCATCATGCCCTTCTCGATGCCGACGGTCTCGTGCAGCACGGCGGCAAGCGGCGCCAGGCAGTTGGTGGTGCAGGACGCGTTGGAGATGACGACGTGGTCCTTGGTCAGCTTGTCGTGGTTGATGCCGTAGACGACCGTGAGATCGGCGCCTTCGGCCGGGGCCGAGACGATGACGCGCTTGGCGCCGGCCGTCAGATGCGCGGCAGCCTTGTCGCGCGCGGTGAAGATGCCGGTGCATTCGAGCGCGATGTCGATGCCGAGATCCTTCCAGGGCAGCTGGGTCGGATCCTTGATGGCGGTGACCTTGAACTTCTCCTTGCCGACGGAGATCTGGTCGCCGTCGACCGTCACCTCATGCGGGAAGCGGCCATGCACGCTGTCGTAGCGGAGCAGATGCGCGTTGGTCTCGACCGGGCCGAGGTCGTTGACGGCGACGACGTCGATGTCCTTGCGGCCGGATTCATGAATGGCGCGCAGGATGTTGCGGCCGATGCGGCCAAATCCGTTGATGGCAACTCTGACGGTCATGTTTCTCTCCCAGGGGCTGGAAAGTGGATGGGTCCGCTGCTTCATAGCGGCGGGCGTGCAAAGAATCCAGCCGCAGAAGCCGGAATTTAAATCGATTAGGTTGGTCCAGTCCGGCGACATCCTTTGAATGGGCTTCGCCGGACGGGGCGTTGCTTTTTATGCATGCCGCTCGAGATCGCTGCGCGCTTTTGAGCGACATGCGATGGCTCACTTGCCGTGCAGGCGCGCCTCCACGGCCTTGGCCGCGGCCTCGGCGGTGATGCCGAAATGCGGATAGAGCTGCTCGATCGAGCCGGAGGCGCCGAAGCCGGTCATGCCGACGAAGATGCCGTCGATACCGATCAGGTGGTCCCAGCCCTGGCGGATGCCGGCCTCGATAGCGACCTTCACCTTGGCGTTGCCGATGGTCTTCCTGCGATAGTCCTCGTCCTGCTGGTCGAACAGCTCGAAGCAGGGCACCGATACGACGCGGGTCGGATGGCCGTGTTTTTCGAGCAACTCGCGGGCGCCAAGGGCGACCTCGACCTCCGAGCCCGTGGCGAAGATCGTCACGGCCGCCTCGCCGTTTGCCGCGGCAAGCTCATAGGCGCCCGAGGCGCTGAGGTTCTTCTCGCTGTGTTCGCTGCGCACGGTCGGCAGGTTCTGGCGGGTCAGCGCGAGCGTCGAAGGCGTCTTTTCGGACTCCAGCGCCAGCTGCCAACATTCCGCCGTCTCGACCGCGTCGGCCGGGCGGAAGACGTTGTGGTTCGGAATGGCGCGTAGTGCGGCCAGATGCTCGACCGGCTGGTGGGTCGGGCCGTCCTCGCCGAGGCCGATCGAGTCATGGGTCATGACGAAGATCGAGCGGATGCCCATCAGCGAGGCAAGGCGCATCGAAGGGCGGGCATAGTCCGAAAAACACAAGAAGGTGCCGCCATAGGCGATCAGGCCGCCATGCAGCGTCAACCCGTTGATGGCCGCCGCCATGCCGTGCTCGCGGATACCGTAATGAACATAGCGCTGGCCGTAGTCGTCCGGAGTGATGTTCTTGGTCTGGCTGGTCTTGGTGTTGTTGGAGCCGGTGAGGTCGGCCGAGCCGCCGATGGTTTCGGGAACAGCGCCGTTGATCACTTCCAGCGCCATTTCCGAGGACTTGCGGGTGGCCACCTTCGGCTTGTCGGCCGAGAGCTTCTTCTTGTACTCGGCGATGACGGCGTCGAAATTGTCCGGCAGCTTGCCGGCGAGGCGGCGCTCGAATTCGCCCTTCAGCTTGGCGTCGGCCTTGGCAAGGCGGCCTTCCCAATCGGCGCGCGCCTTGGCGCCGGCGGTGCCGACGCCGCGCCAGGCGTCGAGGATGTCGGCCGGAATCTCGAAGGGCGGCGATTCCCAGTTGAAGAATTTGCGGGCGCCAGCGATTTCGTCCGCGCCGAGCGGCGAGCCATGCGCCTTGTTGGTGCCGGCCTTGGTCGGGGCGCCGAAGCCGATGGTCGTCTTGCAGGCGATTATCGTCGGCTTGTCGGAATGGCGGGCGGCTTCGATGGCGTAGGCGATGGCTTCCGGATCGGTGCCGTCGATGTGGCTGGCGTTCCAGCCGCTGGCCTGGAAGCGGGCGACCTGGTCGGTGTTGTCGGCGAGCGAGACCGGGCCGTCGATCGAAATGTTGTTGTTGTCCCAGAAGACGATCAGCTTGTTGAGCTTGAGATGGCCGGCGAGCGCGATGGCTTCCTGGGAGACGCCCTCCATCAAGCAGCCGTCGCCGGCCAGCACATAGGTGTAGTGGTTGACAAGGTCGTTGCCGAAGGCGGCGTTCATGATGCGCTCGCCGAGCGCGAAGCCGACCGAGTTGGCGAGGCCCTGGCCGAGCGGACCGGTGGTGGTCTCGATGCCAGCGGCATGGCCGTATTCGGGATGGCCGGCGGTCCTAGATCCGAGTTGGCGGAAATTCTTGATCTGGTCGATCGTCATGTCCTCGTAGCCGGTGAGGTACAGGAGCGAATAGAGCAGCACCGAGCCGTGGCCGGCCGACAGGATGAAACGGTCGCGGTCGGCCCAGTGCGGGGCCTTGGCGTCGAATTTCAGGAAGCGGGTGAACAGCACCGTAGCGATGTCGGCGCAGCCCATGGGCAGGCCGGGGTGGCCGGAATTGGCCTTCTCGACGGCGTCCATGGAAAGAAAACGGATCGCATTGGCCATCCGATCATGTTGTTCACGCGAGGTCATGCTTCCTCCGGAATAGGGGTTGGAGCCTTGGGAGAGCCCGTGGAAAGGGTGCGCGACACATAGCAGGCGCGGCCTTTGAGTCAACAAATCGGTGCTTTTTTGCCGGCCTTGTGAAGGCGCCGGCGACGCTACATTAGCGTTAGCGGGGGACAGTCGCGAGAGCTTTGTTGACGCGCGCTTCACCCGGCGCCTAATCTTTCCGAGATAACGCGTTCTGAACGCGAGCGATTCGGTGACGGGCAGGGCATAGGACGAAGGCCATGACCGGGGAAACGACCCTCAAGGAAGTCATCGCCAGGCTAGGCAAAGCCATGGAGGGACTGGAAAACGCCGTCGCGGCGCGGCTCGAGCATGAGCGCGACTATTCCGAAGCCGAGGCTGAGGTGCAGCGCATGAACGCCGACCGCTCGCGGCTGGCGCAGGAGCTCGACAATTCCGAGGCGCGCGCCGAACGGCTGGAAGACGCCAACAAGGAAGTGTCGCGCCGGCTGGTGACCGCCATGGAAACCATTCGCGCGGTACTGGACAGGTAAGCCAATGGCACAGGTCACCGTTTCCATCGACGGCAAGCAGTACAGGATGGCTTGCGACGAGGGCCAGGAAGAGCATCTGATCGACCTCGCCGAGCGCTTCGACCGGTATGTCATGCATTTGAAGGATTCGTTCGGCGAGATCGGCGACCAGCGGCTGACGGTCATGGCCGGCATCATGGTGATGGATGAGCTTTCGGAGCTCAACAAGCGGGTCAAGGGCATGGAGAGCGAGGTGCTGACGCTGCGCAAGACGCGCGACGAGGCGCTGACCAAGGCCGACAAGAGCGACAGCGTGCTGACGACCGCGCTCGCGGCACTTGCGCAGCGCATGGAAGACCTTGCGACGACGCTGGCGGTGAAGAAGGCTTAAGCCACCAATCCCCTGCGTCCGCTATGGAAATTCTGCTGTCTTTTCCAGGAAAAGCAGAAATTTTTCCGTCGTTCCGATCACGCTTGCAGACACAAGCCTTTTGAACCGTTCCTTCCGGCGGTATAGAAGCTGACGCGCGCCGCTGGGGTTGGCCCATGCCGGCGCCATGTCACAGGGTAGGGAGCCCGCGATGAGCCTTCGTATCAACGATATCGCGCCGGATTTCACGGCCGAGACCACGCAAGGGACGATCAATTTCCATCAATGGATCGGTGACGGCTGGGCAGTGCTCTTCAGCCATCCGAAGAACTTCACGCCGGTTTGCACGACCGAGCTCGGCACGATGGCCGGGCTCGAGGGCGAATTCAAAAAGCGAAACGTCAAGATCATCGGCATTTCCGTCGATCCGGTGTCGAGCCACGAAAAGTGGCAGGCCGACATCAAGACAGCTACCGGCCAGACGGTGAACTATCCGCTGATCGGCGACAAGGATCTCGCCGTCGCCAAGCTTTACGAGATGCTGCCGGCGGGCGCCGGCGAGAGCTCTGAAGGGCGCACGCCGGCCGACAACGCCACCGTGCGGTCGGTCTACGTCATCGGCCCGGACAAGAAGATCAAGCTGGTGCTGACCTATCCGATGACCACCGGCCGCAACTTCGATGAGATCCTGCGCGTCATCGATTCCATCCAGCTGACCGCCAAGCACCAGGTCGCGACGCCGGCAAACTGGAAGCAGGGCGAGGACGTGATCATCACCGCCGCCGTCTCCAACGAGGACGCGATCAAGCGCTTCGGCGCCTACGAGACGGTGTTGCCGTATCTGCGCAAGACCAAGCAGCCGACAGCGTGAGCTTTCCTTCTCCCCGTCCCACAGGGAGAAGGTGCCCGAAAGGCGGATGAGGGGCGGCGCGGCGTTCGATAGATGAGCGCCAAGCTGCTCGGAGATTTTTGCTGAGCAATCAACCTTGCAGCGTCGGCGCTGCCCCTCATTGTCCTGCCGGACATTTCTCCCCGTATCGTGACGGGGAGAAAGGGCTTGTTTCGCCGCCTTCGCCAATCGCAGGCGTTGGAACGTATTGTCGGACCGCAAAAGCGCGAAGCCGGAGGTCGACGAGTTAATATACCAATTCTGACTGCTCGCGTACGATCAACGCGTCGATGAAGGGTCGTCTGAAAACTTTTTGTTTGGGTAATAGCGCTTCTTCTGCCGTTTTAGCTGATAGAACAGTGTTCCGTGTATACCATTAACTTCGGTTTTTCTTTGTAAACCTCTACTTAAACTTTCTTGAACCTGCTTCGCCCTTTTGCTCCCAACGCGCTTAAAGAAATCCTCAATGAACTCGATATCCTGACCATTCGGAAAAATTAACTCAAAATCTTCATCTGAAACTGCATAGATATTGTACGCGGTGTTGTCGGCGCCATCGATTAACTGAACATTTTTCATTGACGCATCGCTCTGCACATGTGTCTGCTCGTTCAGAGCGCTAAATTTCCTACGCCGATACCTGTCGTAATACGGATAGCAACATTTGCCAAGGCTTTGGCGGTGCAACTCGCAAACGTGCCAAATTCTCTTCTTGTCTTGGCGGGAAGACATTTGCATCTGCCTTTGCGAAGCTTGCCAAAGCGCAGGTGTTGCAACGTTAAAAAACGGCGGCGCCAGACGCTGGCGCCGCCGTTTTGTCTTTGCGTAATGCCTCGAGCTTTTACGCCGCCGGCTGCGCTTCGATGGTGCGCAGCGCCTGATTTTGACGCTTGGCCGCGGCCTTGACCGCGTCCTGCACCTTCTCGAAGGCGCGCACCTCGATCTGGCGCACGCGCTCGCGGCTGATGTCGAACTCGGCCGACAGCTCTTCCAGCGTCAGCGGCTCTTCGGCCAGACGACGCGCCTCGAAGATGCGCCGCTCGCGGTCGTTGAGCACGGACAGTGCGCCCGACAGCATCGAGCGCCGGTTTTCCAGCTCGTCCTGCTCGATCAGCATCTCCTCCTGGCTTTCGTGGTCGTCGACCAGCCAGTCCTGCCATTCGCCGGACTCACCTTCGCTCGCCCTGATGGGGGCATTGAGCGAAGCGTCGCCCGACAGGCGACGGTTCATCGATACCACTTCGGCCTCGGAAACGTTGAGACGCGTGGCGATCTCGGCGATCTGGTCGGGCTTGAGGTCGCCGTCGTCGAGCGCCTGGATCCGGCCCTTCACCTTGCGCAGGTTGAAGAACAGGCGCTTCTGGTTGGCGGTGGTGCCCATCTTGACCAGGCTCCACGAGCGCAGGATGTATTCCTGGATCGAGGCCTTGATCCACCACATAGCGTAGGTGGCGAGCCGGAAGCCGCGCTCCGGTTCGAATTTCTTGACAGCCTGCATGAGGCCGACATTGCCTTCCGAGATCACCTCGCCGATCGGCAGGCCGTAGCCGCGATAGCCCATGGCAATCTTGGCGACGAGCCGCAAATGGCTGGTGACGAGCTTGTGCGCGGCGGAAGTGTCCTGATGCTCGGCATAACGCTTGGCGAGCATGTACTCTTCCTGGGGCTGAAGCATCGGAAAGCGACGGATTTCTTCCAGGTAGCGGGCGAGACCGCCTTCACCGGAAACGATACTGGGTAGTGACTGGGCCATGATAGCGCCCCCTCTCTATTGGAGTGATGCCCCCGTAACGCGGCGGGCATGTGACGCGAATGCCAATCGGCTCACTCGCGGCAACTGCTGTATATAGGAACAAAACCAGAAAGGACAGGCATTTGTTCAACACGAAACAGTGTGTCACGCTGAAGTGAACAACGCCAGTCAGGTTTTTTGATGGCTGGTTTGAAGCGTCTTGATGGCGGTTCAGAGCATTCGAAAGCCGCCGACAAGTTCCTCCATGTCCCTCGGCATCGGCGCCTCGAACCGCATCGGTAGATGGGTGGTCGGGTGTCGGAATTCAAGGAGCCAGGCATGGAGCGCCTGCCTGGAAAATGCCTTGACCTCGCCTTTCAGCGGTTCCGGCAGCCGGTTGGCCTTGGTGCGGAAGGCCTGGCCGTACTCCGGATCGCCGACCACCGGATGACCGATATGCGCCATATGCACCCTGATCTGGTGCGTGCGGCCGGTCTCGAGGCGGCATTCGATCAGACTTGCGGTGGTGAATTCCTTCTGCCGCCCGCCGAAACGCTCGACGACGGTGAAATGGGTGACGGCATGCCGGGCGTCGTCCCGGCCTTCGGGAACCACCGCGCGCCGCACCCGGTCGGCGGCGCGGCCGAGCGCGGCCTCGACGGTGCCGGTCGGCCGCTGCGGAATGCCCCAGACCAGCGCCAGATAGGCGCGTTCGAGGTCGCCCGTCCGGCCATGATCGGCGAAGGCCTCGGACAGTGCCTTGTGGGCGCGGTCGGTCTTGGCCACCACCATGACGCCGCTGGTTTCCTTGTCCAGCCGGTGGACGATGCCCGGTCGCCTGACGCCGCCGATGCCGGAAAGACTGTCGCCGCAATGATGGATCAGCGCGTTGACCAGTGTGCCGGTCCAGTTGCCGGCGCCGGGATGCACAACCAGCCCCGCCGGCTTGTTGACGACGATCAGCTCGTCGTCCTCGTAAAGGATGTCGAGAGGAATGGCCTCGCCTTGCGGCTCGGCAGGCTCCGGCTGCGGCATGATGACCGCGACACGCTCGCCCGGCGCCATCTTGCGCTTTGCCTCTTCGACCGGCTTGCCGGCGATCGTAACCGCACCCTGCTTGATGAGGGCCTGCACGCGGCTGCGTGAGATCTCCGGGCCGAGCTGGGCGGTGAGCCACTGGTCGAGGCGCTGGCCTGCGGCATCGGCGCCGGTTTCCAGCTCCACCGCTCCATCCAACTCATCGCCCGGCAATTCATCCTGTCTCAAAATCGGGGCCCTATCAAAATCGAGGTCTCTTCGCTATGAGCGCTCATCGAAACCCGTTGCGGATTGTTTAGTCATGGCCCGGCCGATCGCCGAAGAAGATGAGGAGAAGCCGCTCGACCCTGCGGCCGAAAAAGTGCGCCGGAAACTCATCCGCTTCATGATCGTCAATCTCGGTCTTCTGTTCCTCGCCCTTATGGTGGTGATCGGAGCCCTTGTCTACAAAGCCCGCAATGCGCCCGGCGCCGGATCGGTGCATGCCGGCGATGTCCAGGCTCCGGCCGGCGCGCCCCTCTCCGGCGATATCGTGCTGCCGGTCGGCGCCAAGGTCGTCAGTCAGGCACTGTCCGGCAACCGCCTGTCGATCGATGCCGAGCTCGCCGACGGCAGCCGTTCCATCTTTCTCTACGACATTGCCGAGCGCCGCGTCATCGGCCAGTTCGCGATTCGGAACAAATGAGCGGCTTTGCCGATAACCGCAGCATTGCGACCGTGGCGCTCGTCGTCGAAAACTATGACGAGGCGATAGCCTGGTATGTCGAGCGGCTTGGCTTTGTGCTGAGCGAGGATGTCGACCTCGGCGGCGGCAAGCGCTGGGTGACGGTCACGCCGGCAAACAGGCAGGGCGCGCGGCTGCTCTTGGCGGCAGCCTCCGGCGAGAGGCAGGCAAGCCGCATCGGTGACCAGACCGGCGGCCGGGTGTTTCTTTTTCTCGAAACGGACGACTTCGCCCGCGACCATCAGGCGATGCTTGGCAGGGGCGTCGAATTCCGCGAGGCGCCGCGCTTCGAGCCCTATGGCACGGTGGCGGTGTTTGCCGATCTCTACGGCAATCTCTGGGATCTGATCGAGCCGAAACGGCAGGGTTGACGAGGGCAGTCCGCAAAGTCCGCGAACAGTCCGAAACCCCAGTTGCTTTTTTCCGGCCTTCATCCTATGTAGCCGGTTCTTGAGCGCGCCCATCGTCTAGCGGTCAGGACACCGCCCTCTCACGGCGGGAACAGGGGTTCGATTCCCCTTGGGCGTACCATTGATTCCAATAATTTAGCTGCTTTGAACGACGACGCGTCGAATAGCGATCGAGAAGCCTTAGCCAGGCAATGCGCGAAGGAACACACAGCACCGTCGGCCGTTTGCCTTTCTTTCAGTGAAAGGATGAGACATGCCGACACCCGCTGAGCTCGAAGCGAAATTCTGGAAAGCACTGAAATCTGACATGACGATGATGATCGGCCTCGACGGCTCCAACATCATCCCTCGGCCCATGACGGCACAACTGGAGAAGGACGATACCGGTCCGATCTGGTTTTTCACGGCGAAAGACACGGAGCTTCCGATGGGCCTTTCCGGCGGCGACCAGGCAACGGCCACGTTCGTCTCCAAGGGACATGACCTCTTCGCAACGGTGCAGGGCAAGCTTCGCGTCGACAATGATCGGGCTGTGATCGATCGGCTCTGGAACCCCTATGTCGAAGCATGGTTCGAGGGCGGCAAAGACGATCCGAAACTCACGCTGTTGCGCTTCGATCCGGACCGAGCCGAAATCTGGCTCGATGCGTCGAGCGTGGTTTCGGGCATCAAGATGCTGCTCGGATATGACCCGAAGCAGGAATACAAGGATAATGTCGCCAAGGTCGACCTTTAGGGGCCGGTCGCGACAGGCTGTCGGCCGCGTATTTCTGCTTGATTTTCGGTTGATGCGGCAAAGGCCTCCAGCCTGGAATGCAACCACGCATCCACTCTATGGGCTCGCGACCAGAATGAACCGCGCCAGTTTGCGGCGGCAATGCGTTACGCGCCGGGATGGAAGATAGGCGCACGAATCCGCCACTGGCGCGCGCCTGGCGTTATACTCGATATCGGAGCGGCGCTTTTTTGCCCATGGGCTTTGAAGCCCCTGTTTCTCCGCTCCCCATGAGAGGAAGGCGCTCCGCTATTTCCCGGTAAGAAACGGCGTGGCTCAGTCATGCGATAGCGTCTAGGCACCGATTCGGCCTTGGCTACCATCCCAATTGGATTATCTGGGAAAGATCGGCGATGTCGCCATATATCATCGAGCCTTTGACGAGAAAACACTTGCCATGCAAGACCTCGGACAGTGAGCTCGACGCGGTGCAAACCGGCAAAACTTTATGGCCATTGGCTTCGGTCGGGCCGATGCTGATGACGAGGAAAGCAATCGCAACGAGAGTTGTTCTGCTCATATCCAACCCCTCAAGCCTATTGGCTGCTAGGGCTGCAAAACCGGTTGCCTCCTCAAAGTAGCATCGGGCAATGATGCGATTCATCGTATCGATTGGAGAAGCGGCTCATCTATCTGCAGTAGGCGCAAAGACGGATAGCTCCGCTGCCTGTTCAGTGGCCTCCACCATGCGAGCTAACGCTCCCTTGTTCCCCAGCCGAACTACAACGCCTCGAATTGCCCACCGCCAAGGCGCTCTTCTTCAAAGCATTCAGGAGCTTCACGACGTGAATCTATCGCGCTTGCTAAAAAAGGCGGCGCGGAACAGTGCAGCCTAAAGATGGGGGCGCCCGGCCTGCGTGATCGGGGACCTAGGCAGACAGGCCGGGCCTTTTACCCCATGTGGGCAAGGGGCAAGTCTGTACTATGCGCCACCTTTCGACGGCTGACATCAGAACTTTAGGCGTAGCTAATAAACGCCGTCGCGATTAATGAGCGCAAGCGAGGGACCTTTGGTTGCCTCTGCGGCTACACCCCTGATGGGATTGACCGCTCATAGTCAGCACGCTCCCAAACGGAAGCGGCAAACCGCTCACCTGCGAAAGCGGGATGAGTTGCGCCATGACCGTTGCAAGTCCTCGCGCTTCTCAAGACAGGCTTTTCGCAAACGCTGACGGACTTGGAGTGTGACCTTGCCGCGCCATCAACGCTGTGGTGGCACCGGATCGAGCAGGGTGACATCGTCGGGCCCCGCGGGTGGCAGTTCGCCATTGGGCGTCAGCTTGTTGACCGCCTCGGGCAAGTCCCTGGTTATCCTGGCTATCAGCTCATCGCGGGACAAGCCGGTCTGCATTGAAAGAGAAGCCAGTGTTTCATCGTCTATTGCCGCCTCGACATCTTTCGGCTCGATCGGCTGGTTGGGTCCGCTACTAACCCAAGAATCCACCTTGGAACCGGCTCCCGCATTTCTGAAGCGGTCGACAATATCCCCAAGCGCCGTCCCCGATACGCCTTTGGACAGTTGATCCAAGATCCCTCCCTGCAGACTATTTGGATCGCGATTTCCCGCGCCACGGAGCAGCTCTCCGATCTTGTCGCGATTTTGGTAGGCGAGAATGCCCAATATGGCGACAGCCAGTCTTCCCAGGTTTGCCATTGATTGCCTCCCAGCAATTACAAGGGAAGAGCCGGTGATCACGAAGGTTCCGTCTAACGTGAAAAGTTTGCCGAGAGGCCAGCAAGCGAGGTCATCTTGCAATCAACAGGCTGGATCACGAGCCGCTTGATTTAGACGCATAAAGTCCTGGACGAAGGCCGCTCGGAAAGCCGCAAAAATCTCCGGTGGCACCCCCTTCAACCTGCTTGCCATTGGCGACAAGCCATACTGAAAGAATCCTGCTGGCCGCGATCCCTATTGGCTTTTGTTCAGGAGCGTGGCGGGACCGAAAACCCGGCAGCCGGGTCCTAGGGAAAAGAATGCCGGTACTCCTCGGCTAAATCAAACAGCGCTCGGAACAAAGGTGTCGGACGCTTGTTGGGTTTGCAGCACATCTGCCCAACTAGGAACTTCTCCATGAAAAATCGCCATCTACTGGTTGCGCTGACCACAGCCGCCGCCATCACATTCGCAGTGCCTGCCTTTGCCGCCGACGACGCCCAGGGGTTCGTCGACAAGGCTGCCAACGGGGGGATGTTCGAGGTCGAGTCGAGTAAGATCGCCCAAGGCAAAGCCGAGGATCAGGCGGTCAAAGACTTCGCCCAAAAGATGATCGACGAGCATGGGGCGGCCAATGCAAAACTCGAAACGATTGCCGGCGAGCAGAAGCTCAAAGTGCCCGCCGAGACGGATGCCAAGCACAAGAGCGACCTCGACGCCCTTCAGAACGGCAAGGATCAGGTCGAAAAGACCTATGTGCAGATGCAGCGTGATGCGCACGCGGATGCCGTGGAGCTGTTCGAGAACTACGCCAAGGATGGCGACAATCCCCAGCTCAAGGCGTTCGCTTCGGAGACCTTGCCCACACTCAAAATGCATAAGGAAATGATCGAGAAGATCGCTTCCACCATGGACGATGAGACCGGCACGACGACGAGTTCGACAACTCCCGCCGTCACCACGACCGACACAAAAAATCCGGCTGCTCCGGTGCCAGGCGCCAATAGCTTCACCGAAGACCAGGCCAAGAGCCGGATCCAGGATGCCGGCTTCTCGGATGTCTCAGCGCTAACCAAGGACGATCAAGGCATCTGGCGCGGTCAGGCCACCAAGGACGGAAAGAAGACAACCGTGGCGCTCGATTATCAAGGCAACGTCGTTGCCGGCAGCAACTGAGAACGGATTGGAGTTCAACCATGAGAACCGTGACCGGACTATTTGACAATTATGACGACGCTTCCGATGCCGTCGGTGAACTCGAAGCAATCGGCGTTCCGCATTCCGACATCAGCATCGTCGCCAATAATTCGACCGGCTGGTACCAAGATGATCGCTCGAATGCCGCCGAAGATGCGGCTGGCGGTGCCGGTGTGGGTGCCCTCATTGGCGGCGCCGGCGGGTTGCTGACGGGGCTAGGGATCATGGCTATCCCAGGCGTGGGCCCTGTTGTCGCCGCAGGGTGGCTCGCCGCTACCGCTGCAGGCGCATTGGGAGGCGCAGTTGTCGGCGGAGCTGCCGGGGGCATCGTCGGAGCCCTTACCGACTCCGGGGTCCCGGAAAGGGATGCTCATGTCTACGCCGAAGGTGTGCGCCGCGGCGGGACGTTGGTCACGGCCAAGGTTAGCGACGCGTTGGCCGGCGAAGCCGAGAGCATCCTCGGTCAATCAAGATCGGTGAACTTGGAAGATCGCCGCAGTGCCTACGAAGCGGACGGCTGGACGAGTTTTGACGCTGGCGCCGAAAACTACACCGCCGACGAGATCGAACGCGATCGGGCGCGCTACGCAAATCGCGTTTGACCATATCGCCCCCAGGCGAAGGGCTTGGGGGCTTCACGCTCTGGCGCGTAGACAGCGCCTCCATCCCCGGAGCAACGCAGCTCGGTCCATCCGCTCAATAAAGTTCTCTGCGGCCTCGACGCGCGAGCCAGCTGTGATGCGGGGAGTGAAAAGTGATTTTGCGGCGCGCAACGCGCGGGTTACGCTATGTCACTTGCCAAAAGGAGGATGATGATGAAAGCCTTCCTCGGAACGATCTTAGCGCTGGGCCTGTCCGTCTCTGCAGCATCAGCCAATTGCCCGGCACACGCGAAGGATCAAGCCTCAGTCGACGCGCAGCAGACGGCGAGTGTTGACAAGTCCGACACGTCAACATCGACGGAAATCAAGAAAGAAACCCCGGCGAAGTCGGAGTAGTGCTTCTTCTTCGAAGGTAGATTGAGAGAGTGTCCGCGCTGCGGGTAGTAACACCCGAGAGCGGGCTACCATGAGGAGCCATGCGGCGCGAGGACGGCGTGAGTGTCGCCGCTATCGCTGAGAAGCTTCGCTGATCGGCGACGTGAAAGCGTAGCGGTGGCGCCATTTCGGGCGCCCTCAAGGACGGTCTACAAATAAGGCTTCCGCAGGCTGCCGACACTGAACCAAGCGGCCAAGTCTAAAATGCCGGCTCGGGTCCGTTCACGAGACGCCCTCTCCAACAACAGCGACAGCTGATGCAGGTGGATCGATTGGGCGTCTTCAAGCAACTGCAGAAAGCTGGACGCCTCGCCTCGCGGTAACCGACAGCGCTTTAGCGCAGCGATGCGCGCGCGCTGGCGCTTGATGTGCTGCTCGGCCTGCAGAACGCCATTTGGATGTCGTCAGCCAATGCCATCGTTGCAAACGGCGGTGTCGGGCAGGCGGTTCCGCTGGCCCGGCCGGCCCTCGAGCATGGTGCAGCAGAGCCTTGCGCATCCTCCTTGCGGCCGGCGATGACCTGCTGGTGCGATGCCGTGTCGCCGCTTCTGGCGCAACGCCTCGGATTGAATTAGCATCCGATAATCAAAGTTTCGGCCGCGATCCAGCAGGATGCGGAATGCGGAACCCAGGGGAGCGAAGCCGCGCGGCGGTCGCCTGCCGGGCGCCGATTTAGAGGCTGCCTGACCACATCGTCCGGCGGCAGGCGCGGCGGCGCCGGGAGGAGCCAATGCAAAAACTGCAGTCGCAAGGCGTCCATCACATCACGCTGGTCGGCGCCGATCGCCAGACCTCCGTCGATTTCTGGGAAGGCGTGCTCGGCATGCCATTCATCTTCGAGCAGCCCAATCTCGACAAAGCGAGCGAAAGCCATCTCTATTTCGACCCGGGCGATGGCCGGCTGATCACGGTCTTCACCGACGAGAGCCGCAGCCCGGTCAAGCGGCGCACACCGACCGATACGGGCTGTGTCCACCACATCGCGTTCTCGGTGTCGCGCGTGACGTTCCTGCAGGCAGTCGGCCGGCTCGACGAGCGCGCCATCAAGCACAGCGGCGTAAAGGATCGCGGCTTTATGGATTCGATCTATTTCGAGGATCCGCTTGGGCTGCTGATCGAGCTTGCCTCCTACCGGTTCGAGCCGCCCGCGGGCTTCAGCCATGCCGACGTGCTGATGGCGGCGCACAAGATCCGCGTTGCGCGCGGCGACTACAATATCGCCGAGGCGCACCTTGCCGACGCCATCCAGGCGCTGGTCGAGCGATCGCGCGAAACATTGTCCGAGAACCGGGCGGCGAAGAATCCATACTGAACAGGTCAGAGGGAGGACCAGATGGCAAAGGCTGCAACGAAGGGAATGAAGAAGGCGGCCGCCAAGCCGGCAGCGAAGATCGCAAAGCCGGCGGCAAAGGTGACTGCCGCCAAGATGTCGGCCAAAGCAGTCAAGCGGGCCGCAAAGGCCGCGCCTAACGCGACGGCGAAAGCCGCGCCTAACGCGACGGCGAAAGCCGCGCCTAAAGCGACGGCAAAAGCCGCGCCTAAAGCGACGGCAAAAGCCGCGCCTAAAGCAACGGCAAAGGCCGCGCTTAAAGCCAAGGCGAAGCCGGCGAAGAAGCCCGCGGTCAAGCTCAGCATGCTTAGGCCCAGCGTCAACAACATGACGGTCCGGGTGTTCACGCGAGCGGCCGGGCTCGACCATGCCGAGACCGACGCCTGGGGCCTGACGCGCACGCCGGAATTCCTGGCGCGGAACCCGGCGCATCTGACTCCGATGATCGAGGACAAAGGACTTCCCAGAGGCGTGCTTTGGGAAAGCTGCGCAATCATGCAGTACCTCGCCAACAAGCACGGGCTGGACAAGTTCTATCCGAAGGCGCCGGCCAAGCGGGCGATGGTCGACAGCGCCATGTTCTACCTGGTCGGAACGCTCTATCCCTATGTGGCCAGGGCCACTTATCCGGCACTTGGCTTTCCGCAATATGCCGGCGAGGTCGGCCACAGCGATGCCCATCCCGACAAGAAATCGGAGGCGCAAAAGGCTGCCATCGCCGCAATCGCCGAGCCGCTGGAGGTCTTTCATAGCTTCTTCAGGGACGGCAAGCCTTTCATCGGCGGCAACAACCCGTCGATCGCCGACATCCGTCTGGCGGCGACACTGGAGTTTCTGGCGGTCATCGACTATGCGCTGCCCAGCTGGGCGAAGGACTATATGGCTGCGATCGAGAAGAAGCTCGGCAAGGCCTATGTTGAGCCGGCCGGCGACGTACGCGGCTACATCGCCCATGTGAAGGCTCAGGCCACGGCTTAAGAAATGCGCGAGGTTTAGGGTTTCGTTAACCAAACCCTTGTCTAGTGTCTCGGTCCTCGCTGCGACCACGGATGTACTGGCGCGATTGCCGAGGAGAAGGAAAGGTCGGCTCAGCGCCGGCCTTTTGCTTTTGCGCCGGCGCGCCAGCGTCACGACACCATGATTTTGTCGGTTTGCCGGCGCGGTTGAAATTCTATTGTCATCCGCGTCGTTGATCGTACCATGCGAACGGGCGAAAGCGGCGAGGACAGAGCCATGAGAAGCACGGCTAGACTTTCAGCGATCGCAGGCGCGCTGCTGGCGATGCCTTTTCCGGCAGATGCCGCATCGCTCAACACGATGAACGAGGTCGGCGCCGCGCTGCAGGCGTGCTGGACGCCGCCGGCCGAAGCCGGAACTGCCTCGGTCACCTTGAGTTTCAGCTTCAAGCGCGACGGCACGCTGATCGGCCCGCCGAAGCCAACGGCCATCAAGGTCAACGGGGATGACAAGGCGCGTCAGGCCTATGTCGACGCGGCGACCGCCGCCCTGCGAAATTGCCTGCCGCTCAGCTTTTCGCCGGACCTCGCAAAAGGAATTCCCGGGAAGATCTTTACGCTTCAATTCAATTCGCCGAAGGACAACGCCAAAGCAATTCAGCAGTAGAACTGCCAAGTTGCTCAGTTTCGCCTTCGCCGATTTCCAACAGAAAACGGCTATGCTTTCTAGGTGGCGCTTTGTTGCTGGACAGCGCTACGCCGGATTGCGCCCGCGGCGGGCATTGGCGTGTTTTTCCAGTTGCGGCATCTCGAAGACATAGTCGCTCCAGGCCGATTCCGGAATTTGTCCGGCCAGATAGCATTCCAGCAATAGATTTTGCTCGGGTGTCAGACGCCTCGGGGCCCGCTCGTGATCCAGTCCAAGCGAATGGATCAGGTTTCTGGTCAGGCCTGAGACGGTGAAATGAACAGACATCTTCGCTCCCCTTCGTGCTGCGCCGATAACGCCAGACGCCACACAAAGGTTTCACGCGCAGTGAGGAAACAAGCGATCTTGATCGTAGCCGCGACGCTACTCGCAGACCACGCGATAGCGCTTGCCGGGTTCGCTGACATTCCGGCAGGCGAGCGCCTTCTGTGGCTGGGAGGACGCATCAGCCAAATCCGGCTGAAAGGAAGGGGCCGTCGAAACACGTCTTCGACTGGGGGAACTCACCGGGGCGCTCGGCGGCTGGGGAAATACGTCCGTCGCGATCTGCCGCGAAGCTGTTGTCCCTGGCGGGGCCTTGTCCCAAATGCGCCTGACGTCCATCCGGCTTGGAATGATGACGGTTCCGTCGTCGCTGCGCGTGCAGCCGCTCGCCGCGAGCAGCGCCGGACAGAGAACAAAAGTCAGCATTCGACCAAGCATCAGCTATACCCCCACCGATTTTATAGCCCGGCAGCGGTGGGTTCGCCAACGGACGGATTACCGCAGCGAGATCGGACCGGCGTCCGACTAAAACCCGTTAACGGCATCGGGCGTGTTCGGTTGCGAATCGTTAAGGTTAGCCGATCGTTAATGCTTGTCGGGCACATTCCGCCGGCGAACCGGGAGGGTTCGGCCTGGGGGTAGGGATGGCGGATACGGACGGTACTTTCGAGATGGGCGCCGCCCGTTTTTTCGAAGGCGCGGTCGAGCGCGGCGAGGCGGAGGTCCCCCGCGCCCCCGATCAGCATGCGGCCGCGACCTCGGAGGCGCTCGCCAATCTTCGCCTGACGGTCGATTCGATGCCGATCGGCGTCATTGTCCTCGATGCCGACCTCAGGGCGGAGATCATCAACCGCGCCTTCTACGACTTCTGGAAGATTGATCCGCTTCGCGCCACTGCCGGCTGCGGCTTCCGCGAGCTGATGGAGGCCAGCCGCGACGCCGACCCCTATGGTGCCGACGAGGTGGGCTGGCAACGCCACATCTCCGAGCGCGAGGCCGAAATCCGGGCGGGCGTTGCCGGTTCCAGGCAGTTGCCGCGCAATGACGGCCGCGTGCTGATCGCCTCGCTGGCACCGCTTGCCGGCGGCAAGCGTCTGATCTCCTATGTCGACATCACCGACATGAAGCATCGCGAGACCGAGGCAGAGGATGCGCGCAAGAATCTCGCCACGGTGCTGGAGTCGCTGCCGGCCGGCGTCATCATCTATGACCGCCACGATGAATTCGTCTTCGCCAACCGCAAGCTGCATGACAGTTTGCCGGCGCTGAAGCCGGCCTGGCAGCCGGGCCGCACCTTACGCGAGGCGCTCGCTCTCGGTCATTCCGCCGGCTATTTCCGGTCGAGCGGCGACGTCGAGATCGACAATCTCTATGGTGTCGACAAAGAACGCTGGCTCGACGCCATGCTGAAGCGTTACCACCTGCCCAATTCGTCCTATGAACGGCTCAATCCCGACGGTCGTTGGTTCCAGGTCTACGACATGAGAGCGGACGACGGCACTTTCATAGGGGTGCGCGTCGACATTTCCGACATCAAGGCCCGCGAGAAGGCGCTGCGCGACTCGATGCGGCAGATCGACCTTTACCGGCATGTCATGGATGAATTGCCGGTGGCGGCGTTCATCAAGGCCGAGGATCTTACAATCGAGTTCGTCAACAAGGCCTGGTGCGCGCTGACCGGCATTGCCAAGGAAGACGTCATCGGCAAGACGGACCGGCAGCTTTTCGGCGCCGAGGACGCCGAAAGCTACAGCCATGACGATGCCGAGGTCATCGCGACCGGCAAGGGGCGCGAAGTCGAGGAGCCTGTCAGCCATCGCGACGGCACGGTGCGGCAGCTGATGACGCGCAAGAGCCGCCTCGTCGCGACCGACGGATCGGTGCGTCTGGTCGGTTCCAGCACCGACATCACCGAGGTCAAGGCGCGCGAGCGGGCACTCAAGGAAAGCATGAGCGAGAACGAGGTGTTCCGCAACCTGATCGACAACGTGCCGGTGTCGATCTACGCGAAGCGTTCGGATCTAAGGCAATTCTACGTCAACAAGGGCTGGTGCGATCTTACCGGCTTCAGCCAGGAAGAGGCGATCGGCAAGACCGACGTCGAGATCTTCGGCGCGGACGGCGAAGCTTTCGTCGCCGGCGACCTGGCGGTGCTGCGCACCGGCGAGACGCAGGAGATCGAAGAACAGGTGACGCTGCCGGACGGCAGCGTGCGTCACCAGTTCGCGCGCAAGGGCGCGATGATCGCGTCGGACGGTTCGCTCTATCTGATCGGGTCGACCACGGACATAACGGAACTGAAACAGCGCGAGGCCGAGCTCAGCGAGGCGCGCCGGCGCGCCGTGCTTGCCGACCGCGCCAAGTCGGAGTTCCTCGCCAATATGAGCCACGAGATCCGTACGCCGATGAACGGCGTGCTCGGCATGGCCGAGTTGCTCGCCAAGTCGGACCTCGACCCAAAGCAGAAGACGTTCACCGACATCATCGTCAAATCGGGCAACGCGCTGCTCACCATCATCAACGATATCCTCGACTTCTCCAAGATCGACGCCGGCCAGCTCGTGCTCGACCCGGCGCCCTTCAACCTTGCCGAGGCGATCGAGGATGTGGCGACGCTGGTGTCGACGCGCGCCAAGGAAAAGGACCTCGAGCTCATCGTTCGCGTCCAGCCCGGGCTCGACGGGCAGTTCGTCGGCGACGTCGGCCGGATCCGACAGATCGTCACCAACCTGCTCGGCAATGCGGTGAAGTTCACCGACAAGGGCCATGTGCTGGTCGACGTGACCGGCGTGCGGGTTCCGTCGGGGACGAAGCTCGCCATTTCGGTCACCGATACCGGCATCGGCATTCCCGAAGACAAGCTGAAGCTGGTGTTCGAGAAATTCAGCCAGGTCGACACCTCCTCGACAAGACGGCACGAGGGCACCGGGCTCGGCCTTGCCATCACCTCCCGGCTGGTCGAGCTGATGGGCGGCGAGATCGGCGTCGACAGCGCCGAGGGCAAGGGCTCGACCTTCTGGTTCACCGTCACGCTGCCGCGGGCCGAGCGAGGCGGGCAGCGGATCATGCCGGTCGACGTGACCGGCGCGCGCGTGCTGATCGTCGACGACAATGCCGTCAACCGCGCGATCCTCAGCGAGCAGATGGCTTCGTGGACCTTCGATTCCTGCGCGGCCGAAAGCGGCGGCGAGGGACTGAAGGTGCTGATTGCGGCTGCCGCTTACGGCGTGCCTGTCGACTGCGTCGTGCTCGACTACCAGATGCCGGGCATGACGGGCGCCGAAATGGCGCGCATCGTGCGCAACACCGCCGGCCTCGCGCACACGCCGATCATCATGCTGACCTCGGTCGACCAGTCGCTCGCCAGCGCCGCCTACCGCGATCTCGGCATCGATGCGCAGCTGATCAAGCCGGCGCGCTCCTCGATCTTGCTGGAGACGCTGGTCGCCACCATCCAGCGTCATCGCCACAGCACGGCGGCCATCCACCCGCCGTTGATCGGCGGCGTCGAGACTGCGGCCGGCGCGCCGCCGGCGTCCACGGCGCAGGCGACGGTGGCCGATCGCGTCCTGCTGCAGCCGCCGCCGGCGCGTGCCCGTCCACGCCTGGCCGGCGCGGAGCGCGGGCTCGACATTCTCGTCGCCGAGGACAACGAGGTGAACCAGATGGTGTTCACGCAAATCCTGGGCGAGACCGGATACCAGTTCGAAATCGTCGGCAACGGCCGCAAGGCGCTGGACGCCTTCGGCAGGCTCAACCCGCGCATGATCCTGATGGATGTGTCGATGCCCGAGATGAGCGGCCTGGAGGCGACCGCGGCCATCCGCCGGCTCGAAGCCGAGATGGGCACGCATGTGCCGATCGTCGGCGTCACCGCGCATGCGCTGAAGGGCGACCGCGAGCGCTGCCTGGAAGCCGGCATGGACGATTACCTGCCGAAGCCGATCAGCCCGAAGGCGCTGCTCGAGAAGCTTGAAAGATGGCTCGGGTCGGGCGCGGAAGTTCGCCGCAGCGCCGGATAACAGCCTTTCTGCGCGGCCGTTCACGGCGTCGTCGACGAGGCCCGTCATCTGCGTCCAACGCAGACATATGGTGTGATCGCACCATACAAAACGAAGGCCAGGTCAGGACAATAGTTCCTGTCGATTCCGCCCTTCGGTTACGGGCGGGAGCAGCGACCGCCGGCAAGGAACAGCGTCGACTCTACCCCAACGGACCTGTTTTCGGCGATGGCCAGGCCATGATCCGCTCTGGCGCACAGGCAACGCGCTCTCGTCCGGATTTTATTTACCGGCGGCCGGAGATCCCGGCCGCCGGGATAATTTTTGATTCAAAAGTCGACAAGCTGCTGATTCCCGCAGCAAACTTCGGCTCGGTCCGCAAATGGCGGCCGCAGGCCCCCCAGGCATCCCTGTTCAGGCGTTACCGGGCTGACACGAAACTGTCATGCGACTGTAATAATCGAAGTCTATTGCGCTCACCAGGCGCCGATAGACAAGGGTTGCCGAAAGACCATATTCCGAACAGGAGCAGGCCACATGAGACATTTCATCCGCTCGGCGGCCGTTGCGATTGCAATGGCTGCGGCATCCACGCTTTCCCTCTCCGCCGCTATGGCGGCCGACATCTCCGGTGCCGGCGCTACCTTCCCCTATCCGATCTATGCCAAGTGGGCCGACGCCTACAAAAAGGAGACCGGCATCGGTCTCAACTATCAGTCGATCGGCTCCGGCGGCGGCATCAAGCAGATCAAGGCCAAGACCGTGACCTTCGGCGCCTCGGACGCGCCGCTCAAGGGCGAGGATCTCAAGTCGACCGGGCTCGCGCAGTTCCCGATGGTGATGGGCGGCATCGTTCCGGTCGTCAACCTCGAAGGTGTCAAGCCGGGCGAACTGGTGCTCGACGGCCCGACGCTGGCCGACATCTTCGTCGGCAAGATCACCAACTGGAACGACGAGGCGATCAAGAAGCTCAACCCCGACGTCAAGCTGCCCGACCAGGCGATCGCGGTCGTCCACCGTTCGGACGGCTCGGGCACCACGTTCAACTTCAGCTACTATCTGGCCGAAGTCAGCGCCGACTGGAAGTCGAAGGTCGGCGTCAATACCGCGCTCGAGTGGCCGGTGGGCATCGGCGCCAAGGGCAACGAAGGCGTCGCCAACAACGTAGCGCAGACCGGTGGCGCGATCGGCTATGTCGAGTATGCCTATGCCAAGCAGAACAAGCTCACCTATACCGACCTGATCAATAAGGACGGCAAGAAGGTAGAGCCGACCGCTGCCGCGTTCTCGGCCGCTGCAGCCAATGCCGACTGGAGCTCCAAGCCTGGCTACGGCGTCATTCTGGCCAACCAGGCTGGTGCTGAAAGCTGGCCGATGACCTCCGCGACCTGGATCCTCGTCTACCAGAAGCCCGATGATGCGGCGGCCACCACCGAAGCACTCAAGTTCTTCGCCTGGTCCTACGCCAAGGGCGACGACATGGCCGCCGAGCTGGACTATGTTCCGATGCCCGACGCGGTCGTGAAGAGCGTCGAGGAAATGTGGAGCAAGGACATCGTCGACAGCAACGGCAAGCCGCTCTACTCCGGCATGTAATTCCTCCGGAATAAGGAGGGCGCCTCGGGCGCCCTCCTGTCTCTTTCGAAATGCGAGGGGCAAATGACAGCCGTTTCCGAAGCCGTGACATCGTCCGCCATACGGACCAGGGAAGCGACGGTGCGCCGCTTCGCCCTGACCGACACGATCTTCCGAACGGTCACGCGCCTCTCCGCCATACTCGTGCTGGTTCTTCTGGGCGGCGTCGCGGTCTCGCTGATCGCCGGCTCGTGGGAGGCGCTATCGAAGTTCGGCTTCTCCTTCCTGACGACTGAATCCTGGAATCCGGTCACCGAGAATTTCGGCGCGCTCGCGCCCATCTACGGCACCGTCGTCACTTCGGCCATCGCCATCCTCATTGCCGTGCCGATCGGCATCGGCATCGCCGTCTTCCTGACCGAGCTCTGCCCGCGCCCGCTCAGGCGCCCGATCGGTATCGCGGTCGAGCTGCTCGCCGGCATTCCCTCGATCATCTACGGCATCTGGGGCCTGTTCGTCTTCGCGCCATTCCTGCAGACGACGGTACAGCCGTTCATCATCAATCTTTTCCACGGCATACCGGGTCTCGCCAGCCTGTTTGCCGGTCCGCCCTACGGCATCGGCCTGCTGACGTCGTCGCTGATCCTGGCCATCATGGTGCTGCCCTTCATCACCTCGATCACCAAGGACGTGTTCGACACGGTGCCAGCGGTGCTGAAGGAATCGGCCTACGGCATCGGCTGCACAACCTGGGAAGTGACCCGGCGTGTGGTCATCCCCTATACGCGGGTCGGCATCATGGGCGGCGTCATGCTCGGTCTTGGCCGCGCGCTCGGCGAGACGATGGCCGTCACCTTCGTCATCGGCAATGCGCACCGCATCAGCGCCTCGCTGTTTGCGCCCGGCACGACGATCTCGGCGACCATCGCCAACGAATTCACCGAAGCCGACGGCGAGCTTTACACGTCCTCACTGGTGGCACTCGGACTGATCCTGTTCATCATCACCTTCATCATCCTCGCGCTCGCACGCTACATGCTGTTGCGCATCGATAGCCGCACGGGAGCCTGACCGATGTCGACAGCCGCATCGCTCCACCGAAGCCGCAAGCGCAAGAACGCCGTGATGATGGCGCTGTGCACCATAGCGGCGGGCATCGGCCTCGTCTGGCTGGCGCTGATCCTCGGCGCCCTTCTCTATAAGGGACTCTCGGGGCTCTCGCTTTCGGTGTTCACGCAAATGACACCGCCGCCCGGCGACGCCGGCGGCCTGCTCAACGCCATCTACGGCAGCATCGTGATGACCGTCATCGGCATCGTCGTCGGCACGCCGATCGGCGTGCTCGCCGGAACCTATATGGCCGAGTACGGGCGCTTCTCGCGCCTCACGACAGTGGTGCGCTTCATCAACGACATCCTGTTGTCGGCGCCGTCGATCATCGTCGGCCTGTTCGTCTACGAGCTGATGGTGCGGCCGATGGGTCATTTCTCGGCGATCGCCGGCGCGGTGGCGCTGTCGATCCTGGTGATCCCCGTTGTCGTGCGCACCACCGAGGACATGCTGAACCTTGTGCCCAACGCGCTGCGCGAGGCTGGCACCGCCATCGGCGCGCCGCGCTGGGTGGTGATCCGCTCGGTCGCCTATCGCGCCGCACTGTCCGGCATCGTCACCGGCATATTGCTGGCGATCGCCCGCATTTCGGGCGAGACGGCGCCGCTGCTCTTCACAGCGCTCAACAACCAGTTCTGGTCGAGCAATCTCAACGCGCCGATGGCCAGCCTGCCGGTGACCATCTTCCAGTTTGCGCTGAGCCCTTATGAGGAATGGCAGCAACTGGCCTGGACGGGCGCACTGATAATCACCCTGACGGTTCTCGGGCTGAGCATCTTCGCCCGCAGCCTTACCGGACGCAGAGAGGACAGATGAAACCGATGTTGTCCACCGACCTGAACGTAGCCGAGACGACCGCCGAGAAGGCCAAGATCGAAGTCAAGAACCTCAACTTCTACTATGGCCAGTCGAAGGCGCTGAAGGACATCAACCTGTCGCTGCCCGAGCGGAGCGTCACCGCCTTCATCGGACCTTCGGGCTGCGGAAAGTCGACGCTGCTGCGCGTGCTCAACCGCATCTACGAGCTCTACCCGAAGCAGAGCGCCGAAGGCCAGGTGCTGCTCGACGGCAAGAACATCCTCGACCGCTCGCAGGACCTCAACCTGCTCAGGACCAAGATCGGCATGGTGTTCCAGAAGCCGACGCCGTTCCCGATGTCGATCTACGAGAACATCGCCTTCGGCGTCAGGCTGTATGAGAAGATCAGCAAGGCCGAGATGGACAATCGCGTCGAACAGGCGCTGAAGCGCGCCGCGCTGTGGAACGAGGTCAAGGACAAGCTCAACGCCAGTGGCCAGAGCCTTTCGGGCGGCCAGCAGCAGCGGCTCTGCATCGCCCGCACGGTGGCGGTGAAGCCGGAGGTCATCCTGCTCGACGAGCCGGCATCGGCGCTCGATCCGCTCTCGACCGCCAAGATCGAGGAGCTGATCGACGAGCTGCAGGCCGACTACACGATCGTGATCGTCACCCACAACATGCAGCAGGCGGCGCGCGTGTCGCGGCAGACGGCGTTCATGTATCTCGGCGAGCTGATCGAATTCGACCGGACCGAGAAGATTTTCACCTCGCCCCGCGAGAAGCGCACGCAGGACTACATCACCGGCCGCTTCGGCTGAGTTCATACGAGGACATAACCATGGCCCATACGGTCGCTTCCTTCGACGAGGATCTGAGGCAGATCAGCCAGCTCATCCGCGACATGGGCGATCTTGCCGGCTCGATGGTCGGCGCGTCGACCAAGGCTCTGCTGAATTCCGACAACGCGCTGGCGCAGCGCGTGGTCTCCGACGATGCCATCATGGACGCGCGCCAACGCGAGCTCGACGATCGCGCCATCACGCTGATCGCCAAGCGCCAGCCGATGGCCGACGACCTGCGCAGCGTCGTTGGCGCCATCCGGATGGCCGGCGATCTCGAGCGCATCGGCGACCTTGCCAAGAACATCGCCAAGCGCGTCGGCTCGGTCGGCGTCAGCGCCGCGCCGCGCGATCTGTCGCACTCCATCGACTCGATGGCGCAGCTGGTGCTGATCCAGGTCCAGGGCGTGATCGAGGAATACGCGGCCGGCGACGCCACGGCGCTCGCCAAGCTCCGCAACGACGACGAGCGCATCGACGTCAAATACACCTCCGTCTTCCGTGAGCTCCTCACCTACATGATGGAGGATCCGCGCAACATCACGGCTTGCACGCATCTGTTGTTCTGCGCCAAGAATCTGGAGCGCATCGGCGACCACGTCACCAACATCGCCGAGAACGCCTACTATGTGCTGACCGGCACGCAATTGCCCGCGAATCGTCCTAAGCAGGACGAGACGGCGATGTCGGCGCCGGCGGCCTGACAGCGAAGGTGCCTGCTAAATGATCGCGCCACGCATCATGGTGGTGGAGGACGAGGAGCCGCTGGGGGTGCTGCTCCGCTACAACCTCGAATCCGAGGGCTATCAGGTCGAGGTGGTGACGCGCGGCGACGAGGCCGAGATCCGCCTGCAGGAGAATGTGCCCGACCTTCTGGTGCTCGACTGGATGGTGCCGGCGGTGTCCGGCATCGAGCTTTGCCGGCGCCTCAGGATGCGGCCCGAGACCGAACGCCTGCCGATCATCATGCTGACGGCGCGCGGCGAGGAAAGCGACAGGGTGCGCGGCCTCTCGACCGGCGCCGACGACTATCTGGTCAAGCCGTTCTCGACGCCGGAATTCATGGCCAGGGTCAAGGCGCTGCTGCGCCGCGCCAAGCCGGAGGTGCTGTCCAGCGTGCTCAAGGTCGGCGACATCGTCCTCGACCGCGAATCGCACCGCGTCTACCGCAAGAAGAGCGAGATCCGGCTCGGCCCGACCGAGTTCAGGCTGCTTGAATTCATGATGCGGCATCCCGGCCGGGTGTTCTCGCGCAGCCAGCTGCTCGACAATGTCTGGGGCGAGACGATCTATATCGACGAGCGCACCGTGGACGTGCATGTCGGCCGCCTGCGCAAGGCGGTCAACAACGGCCGCATGCCGGACGTCATACGTACCATCCGTGGGGCGGGCTACGCGATCAGGGAAGACTAGAGCCAGGGCACCGAAGGTCTGACGGGTTCTATCTGCGCTGGCGGGTTATCGAGACACTGGTGCTTCGCCGTCCACGGGCGGAGCACGAAGCGTCGCGACGCGGCGCAGACCCGACGATCCACGCGACTTCCTCGCGCCGCGGCGGTGCAGAAATTCTGCTCCGCCGGTAATGGCATGGATTCCAGGATCTGTGCGACGGAGCTTCGCTCCTGCTCCGCCCGAATGACGAAGCTGCGGGGCCTTCGCTAATCTCCGGCGTCTGCAGGACGCACAGAAGCCAACGATCGCTATCGAAGCTGCTCAGGCCACGTTCTTGCCCATTCTCGCCTGCACGCCCGAGGCGAAAATCTCCTGGTCGACGAAGGTCAGCGCGCGCATGGCGCAGCCCTCGCGGATCAGCGGCAATTCGTTCGGCTCGGTATCGAAGGAGATCGAGTTTGAATGCTGGCCTCCGGCGGTCTGGCCGATCGCCTCGCGCAGCGCCGGCTCGATCAGGTCGAAGGCGGCGGCGCTGACGCCGACCATGGCGACCGGCGCCGGGTCGATCAGCGCGAACAGGCTGCCAAGGCCGAAGCCCAGCGCCTCCCCGGCCCGGCGATAGGCCTCGCGCTCCGGGCCATCCGTCTCGCGCGCCTTGGCGGCGAGCGCCCGCATGTCGGCGTCGCCGACATCGACCGGCTCGGCGTCCTCGCTCATCTTCATGGCGCTGCGCCAGATGGCGTAGTTGCCGGCATAGGCCTCGACGCAGCCGCGGCGTCCGCAACGGCAAAGCGCGCCGCCCGGACGATGGATCATGTGGCCGAACTCGCCGCCGGAAGAATGCGTGCCGGTGAACAGCTCGCCCTTCAGCACCAGGCCCATGCCGATGCCGTGCGAGAGCAGGATGGCGATGAAATTGTCGCGATAGCGGTCGGGATCGCGCCACTGCAGCGCCACCGCCATCATGTTACAGTCGTTTTCCATGGTGGCCGGAATGCCGAATTCCTTTTCCAGGATGTCGGCGAAGGGAATGTCGGTCAGCGGCGTGATCGGCGACCACAGCATGGCGCGGGCATGGGAATCGGTGATGCCCTGGATGCCCATGGCGATGCGGGCGACGCTGCCGACGTCGAGGTCCGGATCGTCCAGCCGGCGCCGCACGATCGCCAAGCATTCGCCGATCAGCTCGTTGCGCGGCATGGTGAGGGTATCGAGGCGGCGCTGCTCCTCGGCGATGACCTGGCCCGCATAATCAATAACGGCGACCGAGAGGAAATTGAGCGACAGCACCACCGTCACCACCGCCGCCGCCTCAGGCCTGAGCGCGAGGCCCACCTGTGGCCGGCCGCGCTTCAGAGACGCGGTCTCGCTCGGCTTGCTCTCGGCCAAGATGCCTTCCTGGATCAGGTCGGAAGAGATCGCCGAAATGGTCGAATGGCTGAGCCCGGTGGTCGCGGCGATTTCCGTGCGCGACGGTTGGCCGGCCCGGCGCACGGCCGAGAGCACCATGGCGCGGTTGCGCCGGCGCAGATCGTCGTGGCGGATTCCGACCGACATTTTTTCTCCTCCCAGTCAGCGCGGCCTCTCGATCATGCACAGGACCCGGCGACGCGCCAGATCGGTTCAGTCCCGGACGCCGGCACCCGAACCGTCCCGGTTTTTGCAAGTTTCGGTGGACGCGGGCTGCGCCTCCACCGAACTGTTGCGCGATAGTGGCAGAAGCGGTCGGCACTGTCATTATTTATTGCGGGTCTCGAAAAAAGTACGCGACACCTCAAAAACCGTCAGAATTGCAGTTGACAGTACCTTAGCCTTGGATCAGTATTTTTTCGAGGCTCGAAAAAAAGTTTCTACATGGCCTTCGGGGCCAATCTGGATCGCGCCGCGAGGGGCGCAGGGAGGATATCATGAAGAGATTCGCAACCGCCATGCTGGCGGGCATCGCCATGTCGTTGACGCTGGCGTCGGTCGCCGAGGCGAAGGACAAGGTGATCGGCGTCTCGTGGTCCAATTTCCAGGAAGAGCGCTGGAAGACCGACGAAGCGGCGATGAAGAAGGCGATCGAGGCCGCCGGCGACAAGTACATATCCGCCGACGCACAGTCCAATCCAGGCAAGCAGCTGACCGACGTCGAAAGCCTGATCTCGCAGGGCGCCAATGCGTTGATCATCCTGGCGCAAGACGCCTCCGCGATCGGGCCGGCGGTGCAGAAGGCACTCGACGAAGGCATTCCGGTCGTCGGCTACGACCGCCTGATCGAGAATAAGGACGTGTTTTATCTGACCTTCGACAACAAGGAAGTCGGCCGCATGCAGGCCCGCGAGGTGTTCAAGGCCAAGCCCGAGGGCAATTACGTCTTTATCAAGGGCTCGGGCGCCGACCCGAATGCCGATTTCCTGTTCTCCGGCTCGATGGAAGTGCTGAAGGAAGCCATCGACAGCGGCAAGATCAAGAATGTCGGCGAGGCCTATACCGACGGCTGGCTGCCCGCCAACGCGCAGAAGAACATGGAGCAGTTCCTGACCGCCAACGACAACAAGGTCGACGCGGTGGTGGCGGCCAATGACGGCACTGCCGGCGGCGTCGTCGCGGCGCTGACGGCGCAAGGGCTGGCCGGCACCGTTCCGGTCTCGGGCCAGGACGGCGACCATGCCGCGCTGAACCGCATCGCGCTCGGCACCCAGACGGTGTCGGTGTGGAAGGACGCGCGCGAGCTCGGCAAGCACGCCGCCGAGATCGCCTCGCAGCTCGCCGACGGCAAGAAGATGACCGACATCGCGGGCGCCAAGGACTTCACGACGCCTGGCGGCAACACCGTCAAGTCGCTGTTCCTGACCCCGGTCGCAATCACCAAGGATAATCTCAACCTCGTCATCGACGCGGGTTGGATAAAGAAGGATGAAGTCTGCGCGGGTGTTGCCGCCGGCAGCATCGCGGTCTGCAACTAAGCTGGCCGTCAGGTTCAAACGCAGCGCCGCGGCCGTTGGGCCGCGGCGTTTCTCCAAAGGCTTTCGGGCGTACTGAAGCCGGAGACCATTGGGGCAGTTCACTGTCCGGCAGGATCGCCGAACTGCTCCAGCCGTTTGTTTGTGCGTAATTCCAGGCGGCTACGCACTTTTTCCTGGAATTGCTCTAGCATCGTGGTCCGGCATCCGCGCCAGACGGCAAGCCGGTGGGAGGAGATCATGACCGATACGACCTCTGATACGCCGGCCAACCCGGCGGCGGATCGCGCGCGGCCTTCCGAACTGAGCACCGTCGGGCGCTTCCTCAAGGCGACTGAGCTCGACACACGCATGCTCGGCATGGTCGGCGCGCTGCTGATCATCTGGATCGGCCTGCATGTCATCTCGAGCCTGCGGCTCGGCGTCAATCCACTCGATTTCGACAGTCGAACGTTCCTGACGCCGCGCAACCTGTGGAACCTGTCGGTGCAGACCTCGGCCGTGGCCATCATGGCTTCCGGCATGGTGCTGGTCATCGTCATGCGCAACATCGATCTCTCCGTCGGATCCGCCGAGGGTTTGATCGGCATGGTCATGGGCTTTGCCCAAGTGCATTTCCTGGTGCGAATGGTTGGGCTCGAGCTTGGCACTCCCTGGATCTGGGTGCTGGCACTGTTGATCGGCCTGGCGCTCGGCCTGCTGATCGGCGCCTTCCAGGGCTTCGTCATCGCCTATCTCGAAGTGCCGGCCTTCATCGTGACGCTTGGCGGGCTGCTGGTCTGGCGCGGTGCCGCCTGGTGGGTCACCAGCGGCCAGACGGTGGCGCCGCTCGACGCCACCTTCCAGCTGATGGGCGGCGGACCGGCCGGCTCGATCGGCGCCAGATGGAGCTGGATCGTCGGCGCCGTCGCCTGTGTTGCCGTGGTGTTTGCGCTGTTCAACGGCAGGGTGCAGCGCAAGCGCTTCCGTTTCCCGCTGCGTCCGATCTGGGCCGAGACGCTGCTCGGCGCGGTCACCTGCGCGGTCATCATGGGCGCGGTGTGGCTGGCCAATTCCTATCCCTGGCCGGTCGGCATCGTGAACCGCTACGCCGCCGCCAACAACATCGCCGTCCCCGAAGGCGGCCTGTTCATCGCCCACGGCATCGCCATTCCGGTGCTGATGGCGATCGCCGTCGGTCTCGTCATGACCTTCATCACCAAGCGCACCCGCTTCGGCCGCTATGTCTTTGCCATCGGCGGCAATCCGGAAGCGGCCAACCTTGCCGGCATCAACACGCGCTGGATCACCATGAAGGTGTTCATGATCATGGGTGTGCTGGCGACGATCGCCGCGGCGATCTCGTCGGCGCGGCAGAATTCGTCGACCAATGCGCTCGGCACGCTGGACGAGCTCCTGGTCATCGCCGCGGCGGTCATCGGCGGCACCTCGCTCGCCGGCGGCTCGGGAACCGTGCTCGGCGCCATGCTCGGGGCGCTGCTGATGCAGTCGCTGCAGTCCGGCATGGTGCTCCTCGGCGTCGATTCGCCGCTGCAAAGCATCGTCGTCGGCGCCGTGCTGGTCATCGCGGTCTGGCTCGACACAATCTACCGCAAGCGGGTGTGAAGGAGGCTGCATCATGGCAGACAAGAACGCTCCCGCCGGCGCCCCGCTGGTCGACATGCGCAACATCTCGATCGCCTTCGGCGGCATTCGCGCCGTCGACGACGCCTCCATCGATCTCTTCCCCGGCGAAGTGGTGGCGCTGCTCGGCCATAACGGCGCCGGCAAGTCGACGCTGATCAAGATACTGTCCGGCGCCTACAAGCGCGATGCCGGGCAGATCTTCGTCAACGGCGAGGAGGCAGCAATCTCCAACCCGCGCGATGCCAAGAAATACGGCATCGAGACCATCTATCAGACGCTGGCGCTTGCCGACAACGTCGACGCCGCCGCTAACCTTTTCCTCGGCCGCGAGCTGATGACCGCCTGGGGCACGCTTGACGACGTCGCCATGGAGGCCGAAGCGCGCAAGGTGATGGGCCGGCTCAATCCGCGCTTCCAGCGCTTCAAGGAGCCGGTGATCAAGCTGTCCGGCGGACAGAGGCAGTCGGTGGCGATCGCGCGCGCGATCCTGTTCAACGCGCGAATCCTGATCATGGACGAGCCGACGGCAGCGCTCGGCCCTCAGGAGACGGCCCAGGTCGGCGAACTGGTGCGGCAGCTCAAGGCCGACGGCATCGGCATCTTCCTGATCAGCCACGACATCCATGACGTGTTCGAGCTGGCGGACAGGGTCTGCGTCATGAAGAACGGCCAGGTCGTGGGCACGGCGCGCACCAGCGACGTGACCCAGGACGAGGTGCTCGGCATGATCATTCTGGGCAAGTGCCCGCCGGGCGCCATGCCAGGCCCGGGAGCGCTGAAAATCGCGGCCTAAGACCATAAATTGGTTGCCTAATTTGCGACTTGTTTGATGAGCCAATCGCGGCGTTGGGTTGGCCTTGCCATTGTATTGGCGCGGAGACTTGCCCATAAAGGTGGCCAACCATCCATGGGCCGCACCCTGCATTGAAAAAGCTTTTCCCGATCGTCGCCTTCATCGCCGTCGCGCTGATCAGCCTGACGATGGCGGGGTTCGCCTATTTCGCGACCCAGGAGGCGGCACGCATCAAGTTCGAGGGAACCGCCGACGATGCGCTCAACCGCATAGAGAGCCGCATCGACCTGCATCTGTCGCTGCTGCGCTCGACCCAGGCGCTGTTCGATGCTCGTAACGGCGATATCACGCGCGGCGAGTTCAAGGCCTTCCTCACCGCGCTCGACATCGACGACAACTTCGCCGGACTGCGCGGCATCGGCTTCCTGAGGCTGGCCAAGACCGGCGACGAGGCCAAGCTCGAGCGCGACATCCTGCGCGCTCGCGGTTCGGCCCACCCGGTCTATCCGGCCATCACGCAGCAGCAATGGCGCACGCCCATCGTGCTTTTCGAGCCGCTCGATACCTCCAACCAGTCGATCATCGGTTTCGACATGTTCAGCGACCCGGCAAGGCGGGCGGCAATCGAGAAGGCCATGGCCGACGACCAGCAGCATGCCAGCGGGCTCGTTCAACTTGGCCAGGGACAAGGGCTGGAGCAGACCTTCCCCGGATTTCTGGTCTTCGTGCGGCTGAACGTGGAAACGGCCCCGGACGTCATCAACGCCAGCCGCTCCTCGACCGCCGGCTTCCTCTACGCCTCCTTCCGTGCACGCGATCTGTTCCAGGTGGCGCTCAGCAAGGCTCCGCTGCTGCCGGTCAACGTCGAAATCTTTGACGGCCAGCCGGGAGCCGACAATCTCCTGTTCCGGTCGGAGGCGCCGCCGGCCGAATCGCTCGGCGGAAAGCTGCTGGCGCGCCGGGATATCGTCGTGGCCGGCCGACCCTGGACTATCCTGTTTCGGCCGACGAGCGCCTTCGCGCTGCCTTCCTCGCGCGCCATCCCGGTGATGCTCGGGCTGTTCGGTCTGCTGCTCGCCGGGGCGATCGCCTTGGTGGCCCGCTATCAGGAGCGCGCCTACGAGGCGAAGTCGCTGCTGCATGAGGCGACGGAGAAGAGCCTGCTGGAAAAGGAGCTGATCCTGCAGGAGATGAAGCACCGCATCAAGAACTCGATCACCAGGGTACTGGCGATCGCGCGGCAGACTGCTTCGCAGGCCACCGACGTGAAGGAGTTCTCGGCATCATTCTCGGCGCGGCTGCAGGCGATGGCTGCCTCGCAGGATATGCTGACACGCTCGCGCTGGCAGAAGGCGGACCTCGGCGACCTGCTGCGCACCGAGCTTGGGCAGGTGTTCGGCAAAGAGCTTTCCGAAGGCATATTGTCGGGGCCGGAAGTGCTGCTTGACGAGACGACGACGCAGGCGCTTGGCTTGACCTTTCACGAGCTTGCCACCAACGCGCTGAAATATGGCGAGGCCGGCAACTCGGTGGGCGCCCTGAAGGTCGATTGGCGGGTCGAAGGACGTGGCCCGGAGCGGACGCTGGTGCTCGATTGGCGCGAGGCCGGGCAAAAGAAACTGGAGCCGCCGGCAAAGACCGGTTTCGGCACCAAGCTGATCGATCTCAATGTCACGCGAGAATTGCGCGGTACGATCAAGCGCGACTACCGGGCCGACGGGCTTAAGGTGGAAATCCGAATACCCCTGCCAGGCTGAGCGCCTGTCAGTCAGGGTCTAACAACGATCTACCCGGGGACCGCTGGTCGGCCCCCGGGTAGATGACTGTGTCTCGCGGAAAATCAGTTGCAGCGGGCCTTGTATCTCGTGCCGTCAGCGTGGCGATATATGCAATAGCCATTGCGCAGGTTGCGAACCAACAGGCCGGACCCGGCGCCCACAGCCGCGCCGATCAGCGCGCCCCTGCCGCCGCCGACCAGGCCGCCGACGCCGGCGCCGATCAAGCCGCCCCCGACGACATCCTGCTCGGTCGTGGTGCAGCCGCTGACGGCGACCACGGCAACCATGGCAATGATCATTTTCCGCATAAATAGCTCCTTAATTTTGTCCTCACTTTTGGCAGTGCCAACCGCCGTTTAGCACGAAAAAACGGGCTTTGCCTGCCCGATCTTGTTATTGCTGAAGAGAGTGTCTTACGGGCGTGCGCCGTTTGACGCGACAAGCGCGCCGGAAGTTTCCAGCGACGCGACGAGCCTGCCGTCGGGACGCACGGTCCACAGCAGTTGATCGTAGTCGTCTTCAAGTGCCGGATCGACGGCAAGGCACTCGCCCTTGACACGCGGCGTGCGCCCCTGCAGGTCGCCCAGCGCAAACGGCCGTTCGGCGATGCAAGCCTCGAAAGTCTCGAAGACGCTGACCGGCAACGACAGTTCGCGGCAATCGGTCATGGTGTCCGAGCAGCCAATGACGAGGAGCAAGGCGGCGATGTGTTCCACGGGTCGAATCCTCCCGCCGCAAAGAACGATTGTTGCCGCTCAAAAGTTCCTGCTCGGCGGAGTCGGCGCGCAATGGCGCGTGCCTTGGCGCCGGCCGGCTGCTCGATTGGAAAGATCAGGCCAGTTGCCAGGCCATCGCCAGCACGAGAGCAGCAACAAGCGCGACGGCGCCGAGGCGAAGCGATGGATGGGAGGAACGGGGCGAGGGCGGTGCTTCGGCGTCCTGGAAGCCGCCCATCGAGACGCGGGCGGCCCGCTCCAGCCTGTTCATATCGGCAATCATCATTCGGTTCCTCCCAAATCGCGGTGTGATTGCGCGGCTGGGTTTGATGCGTCGCGAGCGGTTCAGCTCCTCACGGGATCGCCGATCCACTCCAAGGTTTACGCAACTCGGAAGGGCATTGCGCGCTATCCTGGAGTTGCTTCTGCCGGGGAACACAATCGGATTTTATGGTGAACAGCAGGTTAAACGCCTCTCCGGCGGCTGACCGTTGCCCCGGGACGTGGTTGTCATTCTATCTCGAAATTGCCGCGCGGGATGGTCAGGCGATATTCGAGACGATCGTCGTCGATATCGAGACTGGCGGAGCCGTTCAGCGACGTCGGCACGACGCGTTCGAGGGCGACGCTGCCAAAACGATTTTCGGTGCGCCGACCGGCGCCGATCCTTTCTGTCCAAATCAGCAAAAGGCCAGGCGAAGTCTCGCTGCCGGCCGCGATCCTGGCGCTTACCCTGATCCGTCCGTCAGGCTGCGACAGCGCGCCGTAGCTTACCGAATTCACGGCCAGCTCGTGCATGGCCAGTCCGATATGAAGGGCAGCGTTCGGATTGAGGTAAGGGTTCTCCCCATCGAAACGCAGGCTGCGACTTGGATCGGCGCTATAGCGGCCGACCTGGCCGGACACGAGCTCACGAAGCGCCGCTCCCCGCCAGTTGGAGGATGTCACCAGATCCTGAGACGAGGCGAGCGACTGGATGCGGCCGCGAAAGTGCGTCAGGAAATCGCCGAGCGTCTCCGAGTAGCGTCCGGTCTGGGTGGCTATGCTCTGGATGATGGCCAGTAGATTCTTCGAGCGATGGCTGACCTCTCGCAGCAGCGTCTTCAGCGTCTGCTCGCGGCGCTTCTGCTCCGTCGTCTCGACCATGGTGGTGACTACGCCCTGAACCTCGCCGGAGTCGCTGCGATCGGCATCGATCCAGACATGGAACCAGCGCACGCCGTCACTGTCGGAAATGCCGAGCTCGAGGCGATCCGGGTTGCCGGTTTCAATCACCTTGCGCTTGGCTGCGCCTATGCGCTCGGACTGCGCGGGGGAAAGCACACCCTTGCCCTCGGCCGTCTCGCAGGCCCACGGGACGCGCATGTTGCGCGCCCAGACGGTCTTCATTTCACGATCCTGGTAGAGGACCGAAATTCCAGCATTGTGGAGCGCGTGGAGCAGCGCGCGCCCCACCTGCATCCCGCTTTCCGCCGGATGCATCGCGATTACTTCGTCGCTGCGCTCTTGCGTATAGTCCTTCTCTGAGGCCTTGGAACGCATTCGATACTTCCCGCATCCAGGCGCGAACGGCTTACGATGCTGCCCCGGTCTTGACCTACTGACACTTACGCTGCCCAAAAGCGGTCCGCCGGACGACATCCTTTTGGGGACATCGCCCGGCGGTGGCTGGAAACCGTTTGAGGGGTGCGGCTTCCAGTGTTCGGCACTGCCCCTGGTCAGGTTCTCCTGACGAGGCCGGCGATGAGTGAGATCACCAGGAAAGCAAGGAAGACGAAGAACAATATCTGCGCGATGCCAGCCGACGTGCCGGCGATGCCGCCGAACCCAAGCGCGCCGGCGATGATCGCGACCACAAGAAAAACGAGCGCCCAGTACAGCATGATATCTCTCCTTCTAACGTCCTGGAAAAAACGTTGCTGGATGGCGTTTGTTCCACCATTTGCGGAAAAAGACGATCCCCTGAAAACGCTTCACGGATGGGACTCCGCGCCGCATCGTGCGAGGCGCGGGCGCCTCGCATGAGAGCTCAATGATCGGACATGCGGTCAGGCCGCGGCTTTCGCCTGCCGGTCGAAGAACAGCGCCTGACTGATCAGGGCCTTCACCATGTCTGGATTGAAGGGCTTGGTCACCAGAAACGCCGGTTCGGGACGCTCGCCGGTCAACAGGCGCTCAGGGAAAGCGGTGATGAAGATCACCGGCACCGGCGTCGAGGACAAGATCTCGTTGACCGCCTCTATGCCCGAGCTGCCATCAGCGAGTTGGATGTCGGCCAGCACCATTTTCGGACGCGTCTTGCCGAAAACGGCGACCGCCTCGGCGTGCGTGCGGGCGGTGCCGACAACGCGATGGCCGAGGCTTTCGACCATTTCCTCGATGTCCATGGCGATCAGCGGCTCGTCCTCGATGATCAGCACGTCGGTCGCGACCTGGCGAGAAATCTCGCTGCTTGCCTGGGCAAGCAATTCGGAGAACTCCTGTTCGTCGGCATCGAGGATTTCCGCGGCTTCATCCTCGCTGAAACCCTCTACGGCGACCAGCAGGAAAGCCTGCCTCGGCCGCGGCGCGATTGCGTTCAGATTGGCGGCCGCCCGCTGCTCCCAAGCTGTCTGCGCATGCTCTTGCGGCACGCGGATCGCAATCGAAGTGAAAAGTCTGGCAAAGACCTTGTACAGCGCAATGCGATCGCTCGATGCCTTGGGGAAAACTTCGGTGTCGGCGATGATGGCCTCCAGCATCGCAGCAACCAGGGCGTCACCGCTTTCCTGCGATCCCGACACGGCGCGCGAGAAACGGCGGAGGAAAGGCAGATGAGGAGCGATGGTTGCGGACAGGCTCATATTTGACGTCTCCCTCAGATGACGTTGTTGCATTGCAAAGGCTAGACTCACTGGAAGTCCCGGCAAAACCAACGTCGGCTTTCTGAAAAAGTTCCGCCGGGCAGGGAACTAAATTAGGAAGCGGGCGTTTCCGGCTTTGGGATGGGCAACCAGACAAGGGTGCCGCTTGCGTCGTGATCTATGGTTTTAAAGCGGTTTCAGGTGCTGGGACTTAGGGCAAACATGAAAGAAATGTCAAAGAATTCAATAACTGGCGCCCCGAGCAGGCACCGGAACGGGGGTAGCAGTCCGCTCGGACCGAACTCCGAAATCGCCCGCAAACTCAAGCAATATTACGACGAGCTGGTCTCCGATCAGGTGCCGGATCGCTTCGCTCAGTTGCTCAGCCAGCTGGAAAAGGCCGAACCCGCCGAGAAAAAGGACTGAGACATGGCGGCGGTCTCCCAGAGCTTCAAGACCGAGCTGCTCGGCGCGATCCCAAGCCTGCGCGCCTTTGCGGTGTCGCTGACGCAGAATGCCGACAAGGCGGACGACCTCGTCCAGGAAACCCTGGTCAAGGCGTGGGACAAACATGAGAGTTTCCAGCCGGGCACCAACCTCAAGGCCTGGCTGTTCACGATCCTGCGCAACGAATTCTATTCGCAGATGCGCAAGCGCGGCCGCGAGGTGCAGGACAGCGACGGCATCATGACCGCCAGGCTCGCCGTCCACCCGGCCCAGCATGGCCAGCTCGACCTCAAGGATTTCCGCGGCGCGCTGGAGCAGCTCCCGGAGGATCAGCGCGAAGCCATTATCCTGATCGGCGCGTCCGGCTTTTCCTACGAAGAGGCGGCGGAGATCTGCGGCTGCGCGGTGGGCACGATCAAGAGCCGGGTCAGCCGCGCGCGCGCCCGGCTGCAGGACATCCTGAAGATTTCTGGCGAGGACGAATACGGCCCCGACGCGATCTCGGCGCAGGTTACAGGATCAAACGCCGCCTGACACCGACCTCCGGCTCTTCGACGCTACGTCGTCACGCCGCTTTCGCACGCCTGCAGGCGAGCGCCAGGGCCTGGATCAGATCGTCTCCCGAGTAGGGCTTGGTGACCAGCTTAATCTCGGGAAAAGAGCCTTCGAGATCCTCGGCGTCGGAGTAGCCGGACGCGAAGACGAATGGAATGCCCGCGCTGCGCAGCCGCTCGGCGAAGTCGAGTGTCGAGGTGCCGCCGAGCATCAGGTCGACGATAGCGGCGTCGAACCAGGAAAACCCATCCCGCAGGTCGATTTCAGCCAGATCGCCAACAATCGCGACCTCGGCGGCGCCTTGGTCGCGGCATAGTTGCTCGACATCCATCGCTATCAGGAATTCGTCTTCCAAGACCAGGATACGCAATCCGTCTAGCAATGGGGGCACGTGGCGGCGACTCCTATAAGGCTGCAGTCATGCGCGGTATTTGGCGCTCTGTCATTTAAAAAAGACATGACCGGCGATGCATTGCGTGAGCGGCGGAACCTCGGTCCGGGTGAAGCGTTTGTATTCGCCCTATCGGGGCAGGGGTTTCGAAGAGGGGTCGAAATGTCCAGCCAGAGCGCATATTCCCTTGCCAACCGCCAATATCCTTGCGGCAAATGCCCGTTGCGGCCGTTGCCAGTCTTTCGCGAATTCGAGAGTCAGGAGCTGTTGTTCGTCAGCGGGTTCAAGAAAGGAGAGCTTGCGGTCGACAAGGGGGCGACCGTGCTGGTCGAAGGCAGCCACAGCGCGCATCTCTACACCATACTTTCAGGCTGGGCATTCCGCTACAAGCTGTTGCGCGACGGGCGGCGGCAAATCCTCAACTATTCCATGCCCGGCGATCTCATCGGCCTGCAAGGCAGCCTAATGGGCGAGATGCAGCATTCCGTCGAGGCCTTGTCGCCGATGCTGCTGTGCGTCTTCGAGCGCGACCAATTGCACGAGCTTTACCGCAACTACCCGGGCCTGGCCTATGACATCACCTGGATGGCGTCGCGCGAGGAGCGCATGCTCGATGAAAACCTGCTCAGCATCGGTCGCCGTTCCGCGCTGGAGCGCACCGCCTATCTTGTCGCCTTCATCTCCAGCCGTGCCCGGGGCGCAGGCCTTAACGGCAAGCGGCCGGTGCAGATCCCGATCACGCAGCAGCATATCGCCGATACGCTCGGCCTGTCGCTAGTGCATACCAACAAGACGATCCGCAAGCTGATGGACCGTAAGCTGATCATTTGGCGTGACGGTGGTTGCGAGGTTATCAGCCATGAGGGGCTGACGGAGTTGGCCGGCTGGCAAGGTTTGGGTGAGGAGCGCAGACCGCTCATCTGACGACGACCGGCAGAACGGAACCCCGGTCTCGGCCAAGCGTTGAAATGGAAGCAAACTTAAGGAGTTACGCAATGGCGACCGCCGCAGGCAGATCCGCAACAGATACTCCCCCCAGCGCCGACCTCGAAGCCGACATCCGGCAGTTGAAGGCCGATATCGAAGAGCTCACCAGGCAATTGGCCAAGACCCGGGACGACAGTTACGGGGCAGCGCGCCGCGCGGCCGCCGAAGGCGTCGAGCAGCTGCGCGCGCACGGCGAGGCAGCGTTCGAAAGCATGCGCGGAAGCGCTCAGGATTTGGAAGCGCAGTTGATAGCCAGCGTTCGCGAAAAGCCGGTGACGTCGCTGGCGATTGCGGCGGGAGTAGGCTTCCTGTTCGCGATGCTGTCGCGCCGCTAGCAGCCCTCATATGGGGACGCTGGTTTCGCTTATTTCCGGCCTTGCTTCCGGCGAGGCGGTGGCGGCCTTGCAAAGAGCGCGGCTGACCGCAATCCTCTACGGACTTGCCGGTGTTTTTGCCCTGTGCGGCGTCGGTTTCCTCATCGGCGCGGCCTATATCTGGCTGGCGGCGCGCTACGGGCCGCTAGCGACCAGCCTCGGCTTCGGCATCGGCTTCCTGGTGATCGCCGGGCTGATTGTCGTGATCCACAAGCTCACAACCAGCATGCGGGCGCGGCGGCGCGCGCGAAGGCGAAAGGCCGACATGACGGCGGTTGGCGTTACCGCGGCGCTCGCTCTGCTCCCGGCGCTCGCGAAAAGCAAGGGCGGCCTGGGGACGCTTCTCGCGCCCGCGATCGCGCTCGCCGCCTACGCCATCTACCGCGAGAACGTGAAGGCTGGGCCTCGAGACAAGGATCGCAGCGAAACGCCATAGGCGCGGCAAGCCGGTCGGGGCGGCCGACCGTGCCGGATATAGCTGTCGGATTGGGAACTTTCGCGGAAAGGGTCCGTTACCCGACCATGCCGTGCTCGGCGTGCGCGCCCCCACACCTGGAGACCGACAATGCCCAAGACCGTTCCTGAAAACGAAGCCCGCCAGGGGCACTGGGGCTGGCATGCGCTCAGGATTCTCGTCGCCGGGCTGCTGCTGGTATTCATCGCCTGGGGCGTAGCCGAGATTTATGGCGTGCTGATCAAAGAGCCGAGCACCGAGCAGCAGCACGTCCCACAACCTCCAGGGACCGAGCAGGCGCCTGCTCCCAGCGGTCAAACACAGTAGTTTTGAGGTCTTGGCTTCATTCAGGCTGCCTTTGCCTGCGCGCTGCTTCTAGGGACCAGCACGTTAAGGGTTGCTGGATGGATCTCGACCGTGGTTTCGCGTTCCAGCTTGACCAACTCTCCGTCCATCACCGCCTTGAACTTTGTCGGCGAGGAATGAATTTTCAGCACGGCTTTGTCAGCCTGGTGGATCTCGACATGTTCGCTTTGGCGCCACCGGCCGCGCAGCATGGCAAGCAGCAATTTTACCAAGTCACGGCGCCGGCGCGCAACGCTGACATAGATGCCAAGCACGCCGCCGGCCGGATTGTCCGCATAAGGCAGATGGCCCTCGCCGAACAGATTGTTGCTGATGCCAATTCCGGTCGCGCGGGTGATGATGTCGGTCTTGCCGATGGTCAAGGTCACCTTGAGGGTGCGCGGGTTCTTGATCGTTGCCCATGCGGCGCGAACCGACGCCCGCATCTTTCCCAGCCGCGAGCCAAAATCCATCTTCTCGCGGAGCTGGACCATTCTGGCATGCATGCCGATTGAAAATTGATGCACGAAGGGACGGCCATTCGCGGTCGCCATATCGACAGCCTTGACCTCGCCGTCGGTAAAGGCCTTCAAGGCGGCCTCCAGCGTTTGGGGGATGCCAAGGCTGCGCGCGAAAAGGTTCATCGTACCGGCCGGCAATATGGCCAACGCCTTCTTCTTGTTCATCAGAAGCGAGGCGGCGGTGGACACCGTTCCGTCGCCGCCTCCGGCCAGCACGACATCGACGGTGCGCCTGGCTATGGCCTTTTCCAAAGCCGTGGCGATTTCGCCGCCCGCAACGATGTCGATCTGAACCGAATGGCCGGCCGCTTCCAGAAGCTCGCGGACCCGGTCGGCAAAGGCTGCAACATCGGTCGTGCGCAGGGTGCCCCCGTCCTTGTTCAGCACCGCAGCAAACCGCATGCCCCTCTCCGTCCTGCTATTGTTAGGCCAAAAACGAGCTCTCAGCCGGAGGCTGAAACGGAAAGGGGCCGCCGAAGGTTCCGCGTCAGCGAGCAAGTCAAGCGCCGTGGACGGGCGCCGTTTGGAACAAGGCTCCCCTCACGACGTTGTGAAATCGTGGAATATTGCCGCGCTCGCCCTTGCCTTGTGCGAGGCCGCGAACGCGGCGCGTAGGAAATCAGGCACGAGGAGAGACGATCATGATCCGCACTCTTTTTGCAACGACCGCGCTTGCAACCCTCCTAGCAACCGGGGCCATTGCGCAGAACACAACGCCTGCACCGGCGCAGGCGCCCGCCACCGAAACCCCCGCGCCCGCCGCCGAGACCCAAGCTCCAGTAGTACGTGCAGACGGGGCGCTGATGACCAACATCATCGGTGAGTCCGTCTATAATGGGACCGGCGACGATGCCGAAGACATCGGCAAGGTCGATGACGTCGTTTTCGATGCAAGCGGCAACGTAAAATCCGTCATCATCGGCGTCGGCGGCTTTCTTGGCGTCGGCACCAAGGATGTCGCCTTCGATTACAACAAGCTGGAATGGGCCGAGAAGAACGGCGACCGCTGGCTCGTAGCGAAGACGACCAAAGACGAGCTGAACGCACAGGCGGCCTTCGATCGCAAGGCCTATGATCCGGCCCCGGCGCAAACGACCGATGCCACGCAGCCTGCGACCACTGACACCGGAACGGCGCAAGCGCCCGCGCAGCCGGCCCAGCCGGTAGAGAAGGCTGAAGGCAATCTCGCCACCAACATCATGGGCGAGTCGGTCTATAACGGCACCGCCGACGACGCCCAAAAGATCGGTGACGTCAACGACATCGTTCTTGCCAAGGACGGCAAGGCCGAATCCCTCGTGATCGGCGTCGGCGGCTTCCTGGGCATTGGCGAGAAGAACGTTACCTTCGACTTCGCCAAGGCCAAATGGGCAGAAAAGAATGGCGATCGCTGGTTGATCGCCGAGACGACGAAGGAAGAGCTGGAGGCTCAGCCGGACTTCAACCGCAAGGCCTATGATCCGGCGCCGGCCGCAGCCACCACGGCTTCGAACACTGCTCCGGCAACGACCACCCCTGCCGTGACCTCGTCCGACACCACGGCCGACAAGGAGGCCAAACCGGCTCAGCCGGCCCAGACGACGGCTGAGACCAAGCCCGCGGCGCCGGCTGCGAATACGACGGCTGAGAACAAGCCGGCCGATACCGGCACAGCCGCCACCGACACGACCAAGACAGCCTCGATCGACAAATCGACGTTGAACGAAATGCCGATGGGCAACATCAGAGTCGACGACCTGAAGGGCACCACGGTATACGGCGCCAACGATGTCGAGATCGGCGAGATTGGCGACGTCGTGCTGACGCCCGACAACAAGCCGGATGCGGTGGTTATCGATGTCGGCGGTTTCCTAGGCATCGGCGAGAAGGAAGTCGCCCTCGGCATGGATAAGCTGAAGTTCATGACCGACAAGGACGGCAATAAGTATCTCTACACCAACTTCACCAAGGAGCAGTTGGAGGCGCAGGCAGCCTACGACAAGAGCTCCTATGCCGCAAACCGCGACAAGCAGAGGATGGTCCTGCAGTAAGGGACCAGGCAGCGGGCAGCGGGCAGCAGGGAATACGCGTTTCGCTATTCCCTGCTGCCTGCTGTCTTGCTCACGTGGCCGACCACTCCGTCCTTTGTCAGCTCCGCCAGCGCGAGTGATTGGTCGAGATGGTTGGCGCGCCAGGTGAGCATCTTCTCGGCGAGTTCCACGCGCACCGGCAGATAGGCGGGGTCGTGCGCGACGTTGCTCAACTCGTCCGGATCGCTAGCCAGGTCGAAGAGAAGCGGCGGCAGGCCGCCGCCGAAATGGACATATTTGAAAGCCTCGGTGCGAAGGACGGCAAGGTTGCAGTCGCGTGAGCCGATGCCGAAATGCCGCTCGGCTTCGCCGTCGGCGGCCGAGCGGAAATCGAATTCCCACTGCGCCGCGTCGCGCCAGTCGGCCGGCTCCTCGCCGTCGAGCCAGGACGCCAGCGACCTGCCGTCGAGGTGCGGTTCGGGTGCTGCGTCGATCAGGTCGAGCAAGGTCGGGAAGACGTCCACCGCCTCGGTGAAGCGATCGATGGATGCGCCGGCCGCTTTTGTCCGGCGCGGATCGCGCACGATCAACGGAATGTGGTAGCTGGCGTCAAAGAAGCCGCCTTTGCCGAGCATGAAGTGGTCGCCCATCATCTCGGCATGGTCGGAGGTGAGCACAACCACAGTGTCATCCCAACTGCCGGCCGCCTTCAGCGCTTCCCAGATGCGGCCGAGCTGCGCGTCGAGCTCGGAGATCATGCCGTAGTAAAGCGCACGGATCCGGCGGAAATTCTCCTCGCTCCAATCCCGCACCTTGCCCTCGACGCCGGGAACGAACTTCGTCCGCTTCTGCAGGCCAAGATCGTATGCGAGGTAGGGGTGGCTTTGCGCCTCGGCTTGCCAGTTCGCCGCGCGCCGGAAAGCGGGGCCGTCGGCCGGGTCGTACATGGTGTTGTAGGGCTGCGGCACGATGAAAGGCGGGTGCGGGCTGATGAAGGAGATGTGCGCGAACCACGGCGCCGACTGCTCCTGTTCGCCAAGCCAGCGGATGAATTCGCCGGCCAGGAAGGCCGCCGGCGTCTGGTCCTTCGAATAGACCGGCGGCGCGTTGCTTACATCATCGCCGACCTTGCCCTGCTTGCCAGCCGGACGATGGATGCCCGGTGCCCCGGCACTCGTGTCGATGCCTTGCGTCCGCAGCCAGGACAGCCACTGCTTCTGATGTTCGGGCAGCAACTGCCGGACGCTGAAGCCGGGCAGCACGCCTTCATAACTCCTCAGCCGCGGATCGCCGGCCGCAAGCCGGCGCGGGTCCGGCGCCATATCGGTATAACCGAACAACGTGGGGTCATAACCCACCGCGCGAGCGGAAAGCGCGATGTTACCGTGGCGGGCGTCGAGCGGCGAGCCGTTGCGGCAGACCCGGTTGTTCATCTGATAGAGGCCGGTGTAGAGGCAGGCGCGCGCCGGCGAGCAGGGCGCCGCTCCACCGTAGTGGCGCTGGAACAGCACGCCCTCGGCCGCGAGCGCATCCACATTCGGCGTTTTCACCACCGGATGTCCCGCCGCCGACAGACAATCGCCGCGCCACTGGTCGCAGGTGATGAGAAGAACATTCGGGCGGCTCACTCGGTTCTCCAAACTCTTCTCCTCAAGACGGTGCGCCCGCTCATGGAGCCGAAATATCCCGATCGGCGCAAGGAGGCAGTTTCATCAATTGGTGAACATCGGTCTTATGGCCGTTCACTCTTGTGATACAGTCCATTCTGAGTTTGGTCGCTTTGCCGGGCCCGGCGCTATCCTCATATTGCGGTGGACAGCGGCAAGGGCCGCAGCAAGGATAGGGAAGGAGCAAGACCATGCTCAATCAGATCAAGGGCCTGCATCACGTTACCTCGATGGCAAGCGATGCGCGCCGCAACAATGAATTCTTTACCAAGAAGCTCGGCCTGCGTCGGGTGAAGAAGACCGTCAATTTCGACGCACCGGACGTCTATCACCTCTACTATGCCGACGAGTTCGGCACGCCGGGCTCGGTGATGACCTATTTCCCGTTCCCCGACATCGGCAAGGGCCGGCATGGGGTGGGTGAGGTCGGCACCACCGTCTTCTCAGTGCCGGAAGGCACGCTCGGCTATTGGGAAAAGCGCTTCGCCGACGAGGGCGTCAGCGGTGTTGGCCGCAGCGAAAGCTTTGGCGAGAAGCGGCTTGCCTTCACCGGCCCCGACGGCGACAGTTTTGCGCTGGTCGAAGACAAGGCCGACGGCAGAGCGCCCTGGGTGAAGGGCGGCGTCCCCGCCGATGAGGCGATCCGCGGCTTCCACTCCGTCGCGCTGAGACTGAAGGACGGCGGCGCCACCGAGGAGCTGCTGAAGTTCATGGGCTATGAAGAGGTCGACAAGTCCGGCAACATCCGCCGGATGGCGATCAAGAACGGCAACGGCGCCGACGTCGTCGACATCGAATCGCTGCCGGGCGCAGGCTTTGCCAATCTCGGCGCCGGCTCGGTGCACCATGTCGCCTTCGCGGTCGAGGATCGCGCTAGGCAGCTCGAAGTGCGCAAGGCGCTTGTCGACACAGGTTACGGCGTGACGCCGGTCATCGATCGCGACTATTTCTGGGCGATCTATTTCCGCACGCCGGGCGGCGTGCTGTTCGAGGTGTCGACCAACGAGCCGGGCTTCAACCGCGACGAGGACACAGCGCATCTCGGCGATGCGCTGAAGCTGCCGACGCAGCATCAGCATCTGAGACCCTATCTCGAACAGCATCTCCAGAAGCTGGAAGACTGACGCCATGAGCAAGGACGCCTACATCCACAAAGTGCTGCCCGGTTCGCCGGGCAGCGCGCTGCTGTTCGTCTTCCACGGCACCGGAGCCGACGAGAACCAGCTTCTGTCCTTCGGTCGCGAGCTCGCGCCTTCGGCGACGTTAGTCTCGCCGCGCGGCGATGTGTCGGAGCAAGGTGCCGCCCGTTTCTTCCGCCGCACCGGCGAAGGCGTCTACGACATGGACGACCTCGCGCGGGCGACGGCCAAGATGGCCGGCTTCGTCAAGGCGCATGTCGAGGCGGCAAAGCCCTCGGCGGTGTTCGGCCTCGGCTATTCCAACGGCGCCAACATCCTGGCCTCGGTGGTGTTCGCCGAGCCAGGACTGTTCGATGCCGCGGTGCTGATGCATCCGCTGATCCCGTTCGAGCCGCAGGTGCAGGGCAGCCTTGCCGGGCGCCGCATCCTGATCACGGCCGGCAGGCGCGACCCGATCTGCCCGCCGAACCTGACAACGCGGCTGGAGGCCTATTTGCGCGCTGACGGGGCCGATGTCACAGTGGAATGGCACGACGGCGGGCACGAGGTGCGGCCGAATGAAATCGAAGCGGCGCGGCGGCTGTTCGCCCTCACGCCCGCCAGCGAAGGAGGCGCAAAAAATGGCTGACCAGCTGCCCGGGATCGAACTGGAAGATCGCGGCTCCAAGGGTCGCTACCTGCTGCGCGGACCGGGCGGCGCCGAGGCCGAAATGACCTTCACCAAGGTCGGCGAGCACCAGCTCATCATCGATCACACCGAGGTGCCGGATGTCTTTCGCGGCCAGGGCGCCGGGCTTCGCCTGGTAACCCGCGCCGTCGAGGACGCGCGCGCGGCGGGCAAGAAGATAATCCCGCTCTGCCCCTTCGCCAACGCCCAGTTCCGCCGCCATCCGGAATGGGCCGACGTGCTGAAATAGTAGCACTTGTCTTCCCCTTCTCCCCCGGGGGAGAAGGCAGGGCTATCGCATATGAGTAAAGAGTTCATAGAAGAAGTCTTTGCTCCAGTTGGCCCTGCGCATCTTGCTGGCGATTGGTTTGTCGAGCGGATGGGCAGCCAAGATGTTTTGGGCGAGCCTGCGGATGACGGCCAGGTTTTGTGGCGCGTTGTCCTTTCGGGTGCGGGCGTCATCCTCGTGGAAGACAACATCAAGGCTCCAGTGCAACTGGTTCTCGATCGTCCAGTGGGCACGAACCGTCTCAGCCAATTTGTTGGGCGTCAGCACCTTGGAGAGGGCGATATAGCGGACCGATGTGGTCGTCTTGCCGTCGGCAGTGGTGCGCAGGGCCTCGACACGGCCAATGGCCTTGAGGCCGGGGAAGGCGGGCGCGTCCTTGAGCCTGGCAAGCGGCAGCACGCTGGCGCGGCGCACTTCGGTGCGGCCATGGCCGCTGTCGCGTGTTTCGAAGCCGGCGATCTCGCCCGCCGCGGCGAAGCTTTTCTCGGCCGCGGCAAACAGACGACCCCGGTTGGCCTTCAGCCCAAGGGCATAATGCGCCTTCTGCGCCAGCAGCGCCTTGGCCGTCTCGGGGCGACAATGCAAGGCGTCGGCCGTCACCGTGCAGCCCTTGAGATCCAGGCTCTTCAGCAGCGCCAGCGTCGCCGCAACCTCGTCGGAGGCCGGCGCCCGCGTTGCCGCAATCGCCAGCCGCGTCTCGGCATCCCAGGCACTGACCATCAGCGGCGGCATGAAGGCACGGCCCTTCTCATAACCGCGCCTCAGCGCCTTGCCGTCGACGGCCACCACGCCACGCGGTG